>JBPOGC010000178.1:0-5416 GCA_051251795.1 Luteolibacter sp.
ATACTCTTTGGCGAAGCTGATTTAACCAACGTTTCGCCACCTAAAATCGTTTCTACGTCGATTAAAAATTGGAGGGATACGTTCGCACTAAGGTTTACAGGAGAACTTGGGCGGCAATATCGTCTCCAATACACTGATGATCTCAGTGATTCTGATTCATGGCTGATGCTTGATGAGGACATTGAACTCAAGCTATCCCCTAAACTGCTCGAGCAACCGACTGCAGGTTCGAAGCGTTTCTGGCGGGTGGTTCTGGAGCAATAATCTATTACTCCATTATAGATCCTGTATGCCAAATCTTCTCGAAAAACAACTTACATCTATTATCATGAAAAACATTTTTTCCATAAGTGCTTTTGCAGCGCTTTCCGTATTCACGCTCCAGGCAGAAGAGTCAGTTAGTATTGAGTCATTGCTACAGGAGATGGTAGACCGCGATTCGGTGGCACGTTTCCCCGAGAAAGATTTTCGTCTCAAACAACACAGCAGCTACAACCGTGCTTCCAAATCCCCTGATGAGCCAGAGGGCTGGTTCACCAATCAGGATTACAATCCGAAGCGGGCGAAAACCACAAATTTCATTCGAATCGAAGAGAACAATGGCCGCAAAGAGTGGGTCGTAATGGATCATAATGCACCGGGTGCCATTGTACGGACCTGGATGCCATGGCTCCATCAACTGAAGCCAAACGCGAATGTGACCATGCGGATCTATCTGGACGGCGCTGAGGTTCCCGCTCTGGAAGGAAACATGTTAGGTATTTTTGACGGCACTGGCTTGATCCCCTACCCGTTCGCTCACCCTTCGCTACGCTCGGCGGTGAATTTCTTTCCTATCCCCTATGCGAAAAGCTGCAAGGTCACGACGGATAAGAAGCCGTTTTTCTATCAATTCACCTTCCGTGAATATGATGAAAACGCCGCGATCAAGACCTTCACGATGGAGGACTTTGAAGCAGCGAAAGCGTTGACTGAGAAAACAGGCAAACTTCTGCTAAACCCGGTGGCTGGCGGAGCAGATGACCCTTTGGAATACAATGTACAACTCGATGACCAGCAGGAAAAGTCCCTGGATCTTCCTACCGGTGTGGCCTCAGTACGGGAGCTTTCAGTGAAGCTGGGCGACTATTCGAATCCGAATATTACCCGTCAGATCATCCTCAAGATGGAGTTTGATGGAAAGGAGACCGTCTGGTGCCCCATTGGCGATTTCTTCGGTTCCGGGCTTGGATTAAATCCAATGCAGGGATGGTATCGCACCGTGGCGGAGGATGGCATGATGACCAGCCGCTGGGTGATGCCTTATCAGAAGGGCGGCAAGGTTTCGTTGCTAAATCTCAGCGGTGAACCCATCGAGGCAACGCTTCAGGTCAAAACAGGCGATTGGACTTGGGACGAGCGTTCCATGTATTTCCACGCAGCATGGCGAGGGCAATATCCAGTGCCGACACGGCCTTTTTCAGACTGGAACTATGTGACTCTGAAGGGACGCGGCGTTTACGTAGGAGATACTCTGACTGTGATGAACCCCGTCGAGCAGTGGTGGGGTGAAGGTGATGAAAAAATTTGGGTCGACGGGGAGGACTTTCCTTCGATTTTCGGAACTGGCACCGAGGACTACTATGCCTATTCCTGGGGTGGGCGTAGCACTGACTTCTACGAACATCCCTTCCACGCCCAGCCGTTTGCCAACAAATACAACAAACTCAACCGCAAGCCTGAGTCCGATGACTCGCGTGACACACAAGGGTTTAGCGTGGAAACTCGCAGCCGTGCTTTGGATACCATGCCCTTCGGCAGTTCACTGCAATTGGATATGGAGGTGTGGTCTGGAACCGATTGCGATATGGGATACCAAGTCGGCACCTATTGGTATGCCTTTGCGGATACGACATCGAACCGGAAGCCTGAAGCAAAAGAGGTTCTCAACGTCCCACCACTGCCGGAAGCGATGCTGAAGGACTAACTGAAAGATATTCTCCGTCTTTGATAGGACAACTAGATGAGTCATTTAAGAGTGATCTCAGCCGTAAGAAATTGAACAAAAATCCGTAGTATAATTCTAAATGAAATTCATAACTATTTTAGCCACCAGCCTACTCTGCGTGGGTAGCGCATTCGCCGGTAAAAAACCCAACGTAATTCTGATCTATGCTGATGACCTCGGTTACGGTGACCTCAGCTGCTACGGGGCGACGAAAGTAAAGACCCCTCGTATCGATAGCTTGGCTACGGAAGGGCGGCTTTTTACTGATGGCCACTCACCGTCCGCGGTTTGCACGCCATCCAGGTATTCGCTTTTGACGGGAGAGTATCCATTTAGAAAAGGGATTCGCGCTCCGATCTTCCTGAAGAAAAAGCTGATCATTCCTGAAGACACTTTCACCGTCGCCGATCTCATGCAAGAGGCCGGATACAAAACGGGCATCGTAGGGAAATGGCACCTGGGCTTTCAGGATGAAAACCCTGTGGATTGGAATGCTCCACTGAAGCCGGGACCGCTCGAACTCGGATTCGACTACTATTACGGCGTGCCCACGGTCAATTCTCACCCGCCTTTCGTCTATGTAGAAAACCATCATGTGGTGGGGCACGTCTATGATCCCAACTCACCTGACTACGACCCATTCAGTTATGATGAAGACGCCGGAAAACAGGGATACACGAAAGAGCTCCATGAGAAAATGAATCTCGACGATATCGGAGGTTCAAAGGCGGCTCACGCTCTCTACAAAGATGATGAGGTTGGGTTACACCTCGCTGGCAAGGCCGTTGACTGGATCGACGCAAACAAGGAAGACCCGTTCTTTCTAATCTTCGCTGCGACACACATTCATCATCCGTTCACCCCGGCTCCGCAATTCCAGGGCACGAGTGAGGCGGGTTCCTACGGCGATTTCTTACATGAGCTCGATCATATTGTGGGCATGATTTTAGATAAGCTCGAAGCTGAAGGACTCACTGATGATACCCTGGTTATCTTTACGGCCGACAATGGCGGTATGCTCAACGAGACTGGACAGGAAGCTTGGAAACTAGGCCATCGTATGAACGGACCTCTACTTGGTTTTAAGAGCGATGCATGGGAGGGCGGCCACCGCGTACCTTTCATCGCGAAGTGGCCTGGCTCGATACCTGTAGGCACCCGATCTGACCAGTTGATCAGCGCTATCGATTTGATGGCTACTTTGTCATCCGTTACCGGGACACCTCTACCATCGGAAGCGTATGCCGATGGAGTCGATATGTCCGAGGCGTTTACGGGGAATCCCAGTGAGCAAATTCGTGATCATCTAGTTTGCGCACCACTCGGGAGGCAATTCTTGATGATTCGGAAAGGAAAGTGGGCTTACCTGGGAGGAAGAGGATCTTCCGGTTGGAACAAAGCGAGTGGTCATGTCGTATCCGGTGTGAATTCCACCCCATTCACAGGATTTCAAAACTCAGACATTGTGAATGGATCTGTGTCGAAAGATGCGCCGCCTGCACAACTTTATGATTTGGAAAAGGATCTCAGCCAGACAACGAACCTTTACAACGAATATCCGGAAGTGGTGCGGGAGTTGGATGCGCTGTTGAAGACATACCAGCCGGCTACCAAGAACTCTAAGAAGAAATAGAGAAAAACAAGCTCGTGAGCAGGGCTTGTCCCCACCTTCCCACGTTTCTCGTCGGGTAGTGTCTAATGGAGTCAGGTGCGAACGCCAGGAGAACCAAACTGGTTATTACGCAGCGACAAGATAGACGACCATCGGCTTGTTTCCCTACCGGATCTCGCAGCTATGAAATTCAATGCTATCGCGAACCGTGGGTCGAAAAAGGATTTCTACGATGTAGCCGAGCTTCTCAAACACCATACCTTGAATGAAAGGCTCGGCCAAACTTGGAGATCCGTGAAAGGTCTTGTGTCTGATGCAGTGGGCGGACTGTAAGGTGAATCTCAATCGCAGACAGCGCGGCGAGGTGACCGCGCCTACTCTTCCTCGGGTTGGTTCAGTATGCCCATGTCATACTTGATTTTCCACGATCCGTCCGCTTGCCGCTCCCAGATGTGCATCGCCTTGAAGGAATCTGTAGTGAAGATGTCGTAAGCGATGTCGCCCTCGACCCGGATTTCGATGTATTCCCGCCCGGTCTTCCAATCTGCGGGAGGATCCGAGTTGCGGTTCTTGCTGCTTTCGGCAGCCCGTTCTTCGAAGTAGCGCCTGATCTCGGCACGATCCCAGACGTCAGGTTCGGTGTGGAGCCTCTTGGCATCATTGGTGAAAAAGCTTTCAACCTTGAGGAAATCCTCAGACGCCCAGGCTGATTCGTATTCGTTGATCGCTGACTTCAGGGATTCCAGATCAGCCTCTTCATCCCGGCAACCGAGTCCGGCGAGAAAGGAGAGAGCCAAGAGAGTTTGAACGAGGATCTTTGGATTCTTCATATCAATGTAATAGGGTCAGTGTAATGAGATCAGTCCCGGCTGTCTAACATTCAGATGCCTTGCCTATTGCGCCGATCAATTTCCTCAGACGAAGAAATCCATTAGTTAGCGGGAATTGACTCCATTCTGAAATTCATCAACGCCCTATAGAAAAACTGGATCGACCATCACGTTCATCACCCCACCCCACCCCATCTAAATCCTCCTAACTAAAGACAGCACAAAAGCGCCCCACGTTAGTCCTAGCCGTGGAGCGTGGTCCGCAAGCCTCTAAAGAAAAGATTAGAGATAATGTATTACTCTTTGTCGCCCTTACCAAGGGTCTCGAGAATAACTCTGGCCACCTCATCACCTTGAGCATTTTTACCGGTCTCATTATAGTGGACATTGCCAGGCTCAGACCACCATTTGTCATGACTACTAGGCAAAGGTCACTTACAGAGTTTATTGCTATGAATGGGGCTGGCTGTTTCCTCATGAATGGAGTCAGCCCACGCTATTCCACAGTTTTCCTCTGGGATAGCGAAGCCTGGGAAGTAGACGGAGACGCACCTTCTCTTCCCGCACGATCCTCTTCACTTGCTGCTTTTCATTCCGGCGCTATGTAAAATGTGTGTCGGGCGTTCTCACGCCCTTCAGAGAAAACTACAACTGGCTTATGTCTCATAAAACCATTCACTTTCCCGGCAAGCAACGCTTCGAACTAAGATCCGGCCCCGGCGAACCCGCCGTCATTTCATACCGTCAGCGTGAAGACATCGTGATTATCGAGCACACCTACGTGCCACCTGCACTTCGGGGAAAAGGGGTAGCTGCAAGTATGAATCAAGACGCCCTATTGGAAGCCCGCCGGCTGGGTTGGAAAATCGTGCCGGATTGCTCATATACGGAAGCTTACATCCAACGAAATCCAGAGTTTGCCGATGTGCTTCACATACCATGAACGGAAATGTCTGCTGAAACCACCCCAAGCATATTTGGGCGCTA
>JBPOGC010000179.1:0-5317 GCA_051251795.1 Luteolibacter sp.
ATGCGCGACACCGGCCACCGCCACGACCCCGAGATCGCCCACCAAGTCTGGTCACTCACAACAGCCCACTTCACCCGCCTCCTAAAATAGGAGCGCCGGTCTCCCGACCGGCTTCACAACCCAAGCAAAAAAGTCTCCCCACTCGGCACCAGCCTCCCCCCAACCAATACCTTACACTGATCACTGATCACTCGGCACTAGCCACTCCAGCGCCTTCTCCACCCTTTTCTCCGAAACCTTCCCCCGCACCTCCACATCCGGAGCGAAAACCTGCACCCGCCACTCCTCCAGCAGCCACCCCGCCTCCCACAGCGAAGCATCATCCGATGCCCCAATCCAGGCCGCATACCACCCTTCCCAGTATCCACGCACCAGATCCATCTTCTCCAAATCCTTCACCAGCGGCAGCGATTTCACACGCCCCAGCCGCGACCGTATCGCACGGAAATATCTCGGGTAATCTACCACCCTTTCATACCCACCTCGCCACACCCAGCGCCCCCGCATCAGCCAGGAAACCTCCTCCTCCAGGTCTCTCGCCACTTCGCCAAAGTTCCTGTCCCCCCGGTTCGCCTCAATCCACCCCCGCACCTCCAGCGCCGCCTCCGCCACACCGTCCAGTGCCACGCCAATTTTTGAGGCCACTTCATACCACCTCCCACGCGTATCCTCCGCCAGCTTAGCAAACCCCTCCGGACTCCTCGGGAAAACACCCCCCGCCACACCCTCAGCCGTCAGCAAAAGCAAGTCCTCCAGCTCCACACCCATACGCCCCATCTCCACCTTCGCCAGCATCCCCATTGGGAATTTCTTCTTCAGATAATTCACCTCCCCCTCAGCCGCCAGTATCAGCAGCCGCGCCCCCCCTCCCCTATGCGCCTCGCGCGATTCATAAAAATCCGCGAACGCCCTTACCCCTACGGTGCCACCCTCATCCACCAGAGCCGGATACGTCGCCCCGCCCGCAGTCATCACCTCCTCCGGCAGACTCTCCCCATCCCACTTGCTCATCCCCCGCCGCTCCACATCAGCCGTCGCCACCGCCTCGAATCGCACCTTCATCCTGTCCGCCAGTTGCAGCTTCAGCTCCGCCACATCCTCCCCCATCGCCAGCTCATCCGCATCATCATCACACACCCAGATCTTCGTAACCAGTGCCTCCGGCAACCTCTCGAAACTGAACTCACCCACCGGCACCATCGCCCCGGTTTTCTCCCGAACATACCCCGCCAGAACCTGCTCAATAGCCCCTTCCTTCGGCGCGCCCATCCACAGCTCCGCAAAACCACGCGCCACCTCGCCAATCGGCTGGCAAGCACGCCGATAATCCTTCGGCAACCCACGCAACAACAGCTCCACCCGCTCCTCCAGATTTCCATCCATCCCCCATCCCGGCAACCACACAGGCAAACCCGGAAGCTGATCCACATGCACCCCCAGCGTCACCCCGTCATCCCGCTCACCCGGCGCACAGTGATAATAAACAGGATACTCCTCCCCCCCGTGCTTCAGCGTGTCCGGGAAAAATTCCAAACCATCCAACTCCTCCCACACCACATCCGCCATCCCCAGCATCAGCCCCTCCTCATTCCCCTCCAGCCACTTGTTGAAAGCAGATGCAGTAGAAATCTCCCCCGGTATCCGTTTTTCGAAAAAACTCACCACCGCGTCATCACTCCACAGCATCCCCGGCCTCCGCAGCTTGTCCTCCAGTCCCTTGATCTCCTCCTTCATCGCCTCCATGTGATCCAGAAAACGCGCCCTTCTACGCATCCCACGCCCCAGAATCCCTTCCCGGAGAAACACCCCGTGCGCCGCCTTCTTATCCACCCGACCGTAATGCACCCGGCGCCCCTCGATCACATGCAGCCCGCCACAGATCACCGACTCCTTCCCATACACCGCCCCCTGCTTCTCATCCCAATACGCCTCCCCATACCTGCTCCGGCATAGATGCGGAGCCACCACCTCCACCCATTCCGGCTCTATCCTCGCCACCCGCCGCGCCCACAGCCGTGTCGTCTCCACCATCTCCAACCCCATCACCCACTCATTCCGCTTCTTCAGCCCGAACAATCCCGACCCCGGAAACACCGCGAAAAACCCACCACTCGCCCCCCGGTAAGCCCGGTTCTCCTTATCCCAAAGCCCGAACGCCTTCGGCGCCCCCGCCAGCAGCGCACGATGCACCGCCCCGTAATCAGTAAAAACATCAACATTGACTCCACCCCCGTCTCTCTTCCTTGAAGTTTGAGAATTGAAATTTGAAAGTTTGTGATCAGTGAGCTCGGAGAGCTCGCTGATCACATTCCCCCATTCCGTCACCCTCTTCGCATTCAGGAAATACCTCCCGCAAAACTTCCTCAACTGATTCCACTTCCATCTACGGCCATCATAGTACTCCGACACATCCTTCCACAGATTCAGCATCGCCATGAAATCGCTATCGGGATCCTGCCACTTCGCATGAGCCGCATCCGCCTCCCGCTTCTTCTCCGCAGGCCTCTCCTTCGGATCACTCGTTTCCAGCCCCGCCACGATCACCAGCACCTCCTCCACGCAATTCTCCACCCGCGCCTCGATCAGCATCCGCCCCATACGCGGATCCACCGGCAGCCTGCCCAGCTCCATGCCTATCTCCGTCAGTTCCCTGTCCTTGTCCAGCGCACCCACCTCACGCAGCGTCCGATACCCCTCCGCCACCGCCTTCGCATTCGGTGGATCCAGGAAAGGAAACTCGGAAATCTCCGGCAACCCCAGCGCCTTCATCCGCAGGATCACCCCCGCCAGAGAACTCCTGCGTATCTCCGGCTCCGTAAACTCCGGTCTTTCTAGTAGTTCCTCCTCCTCAAAAAGCCTCAGACAAATCCCCTCCTGCACACGACCACACCGCCCCTTCCTCTGCCGCGCGCTCGCCTGGCTCACCGCCTCCACCATCAGCCGCTGCACACCCTTCGTTGCATTCCACCGACTCACCCGCGCCAACCCCGTGTCCACCACACAGGCAATCCTCGGGATCGTCAGACTCGTCTCCGCCACATTCGTAGCCAGCACGATCCGCCGCAGATTCCCCGGCTGAAACACCCGCTGCTGATCCCCCATCCCCAGCCTAGCGAACAAAGGCAGCACCTCCGTATTCCGGTACCTCCGCCCCTCCAGCAGATCCGCCGCCTCACGGATCTCCCGCTCCCCCGGTAAGAACACCAACACATCCCCCATCGGATCCATCCCTGTCACCTCATCCACACCCCGCCCCACCAGCGACGAAAGATCCTCATCATCCTTCCCCGGCAGATAAAACTCCTCCACAGGGAACATCCGCCCCGGTGCCTCAATCACCGGCACCCGAGAAAAAGTAGCTGGGGCATCCTGCCCCAGGCCGTTTGCGGGGATTCCAGCCCCGCTCCCCAGACCGGCAAAAAACTCCGCAAACGCCCCCGCATCCAGCGTAGCCGAGGAAATCACCACCCGCAGATCCTTCCGCCTCGCCAGCAACCTCTTCAGATACCCCAGCAGGAAATCGATATTCAGCGATCTCTCATGCGCCTCGTCCAGAATCAGCGCATCATACTTCTTCAGCTCCGTATCCCCCTGCGTCTCCGCCAGCAAGATCCCGTCCGTCATAAACTTCACCCGAGTCTCTCGTGAAGTCTTGTCATCAAACCTCACCTGATACCCCACGAAATCTCCCAGCGGCACCCGCAGCTCCTCCGCCACCCTCTTCGCCACAGACACCGCCGCAATCCGCCGCGGCTGCGTACACCCGATCAACCTCTTCCTCTTCTTAGGCGTATTCGGCTTAAAACTCGGAGTCTCCCCATCACTTGAAGTTTGAAAATTGAAATTTGAAACTTCCAGAGCCTCCGCCACCATTTTCGGCAACTGCGTAGTCTTCCCCGATCCAGTGTCCGAGACCACCACCACCACCTGATTCTCCCGAATCGCCTTCACGATCTCCTCCCGCCGTTCCACCACCGGCAGCTCCACCGGATAATTCCATTCCCCTGAAAAACTCATTCACGCGAAATCTCCCCCACAACCCCAAAACACGCAAGCACAAGCAATAAAGGAGAGCCGGTCTCCAGGCCGGCTGCACAACCCAAGCCCAAGGAGCGGCTGCCTCCCGCCGCTCGTCTAAGGAGCAACGACACTCTTGTCGTTATATTCGAAATCGGGGACAGGAGTGTCCCAGCTCCTTATCCTGAAAGTCTCTCGGCTGCATCCACTTCATTCCGCTCACCCCTCACCTCAAATACTTCTCAAGGAAACAAATCCCCCCCTCCACCGCCCCTTCCGGAAAAAAGAACGCCCGCACATGCCCCTTCCCCCGCAGCCAGAAAACCTCATTCACTACCCCCTTCTCATCCAGCCTCCCCTTCATTTCACGCACGTGATCCGGGCTCACCAGCTCATCCTTTTCCCCGTGGTAGAAAAACACCGGCGGACTGTCCCGCCTCACATAACTCACCGGCGAAGCCTCCTTGTAACGCTCCGGAACCTCCTCCGCCGTCCCTCCCAGGAAATTCTGAATCAGCGCCCCTACCGAGTAATTCCGGAGATCCGATGGAGCAGCCCCCGCCACCACCGCCTTGAACTCCTGATCACCAGGCCAAGCGGACATCGCCGTCAGCATCCCCACATACCCGCCAGCCGAGTAGCCCCAGACACCCATCCGCTCCGTATCCACCCCATACTCATCTGCATGATCCCTCATCCACGCCGATGCCAGCCGACCGTCCTCCAGCGGCGCGGGAAACTGCCAGTCCGGCGCCATCCGGTATGTGATGTTGAAAACAACAAAACCACGCCTAGCCAGCTTCCGCGCGATCCCACCCAGATGCCAACGTCCATCCGTACCCACCCTGCTGTCCCCATGAATCAACAAAACCGCAGGCATCCGCTCGCCATCTACCCGCTCCTTCGGCAGATACAAATCCCCCTCCCGCACCTTCCCCCCCACCTCCGGCGCATAGGAAACATTTTCGATCTTCCGGAACCCAGCTCCCCCACGCCCCCCCTCGAACACCGTCCCACACGAACAAACCGCCACCAACAGAAAGAGCGCAACAACACCCCACCCCATCTTCCGAATCAAATCCATCCCCCTCCATACATGACTTCTCCGCAATCGTCAAAATCGCCCACACCCGAAGCCGCAGTAATCCCGTTAAGGAGCAACGACACTCTTGTCGTTATATTCGAAATCGGGGACAGGAGTGTCCCAGCTCCCCACCAACCGAACCGCGAGCTTCATCTCGCCCCGAAAACCCAGCCCCAAACCCAAGAAATCCTGCCCACTTCTCACCAACCACTGGAG
>JBPOGC010000018.1:0-27618 GCA_051251795.1 Luteolibacter sp.
CCGTCTTCAGAAACGCCGGCCCGATCTTCCCTTCAAGCCCCACCAGCCTGCTAAGCCCCACCACAATGCCCACCCGAGCTTTTTTCTTTCAAACTCTCATTGGATTCTTCCTCCTTTCCTTTTGCAATGAAACATTGCAAGTCCCGCTCCAATTGCGGTCTTAAGAAAAAGACGGCGTGATACAAAATCATCGAACATCCGAGAACCTAAACATCACTTCGCAGGCATAGCCCGGAAATTCCAACCGGCATCCATGCCGACACCTGAGACTCTCACCAGCCTACCTCTTCCTTCTACTTGCAAGCAAGATCACGCTGAACATCACAAGACATGAGCTCGATGTTTCGGGGACTGTTACAAGCGTCGTGCCAAATACGGTGCCGATAGCTCCACTGCCCGTCAGATTGAAAGTCACACTGTTGAAACTTGAAAGACCCAGATCAGAAGCCGTGATTTCACTAATTTCGTTGGCAAAACGGTTTCCAAAGGAAACACCCGTTGTTGCGAAAGACGCACCCGTCGCTGGCAATGTGTAAGTACTGGTTTCCTCGAAATCCTCGAACTGCAACGTCGTACTGTTTCCCAACCCGTCAGCGAAAGTAACGCTCCCGTTTGTCGCCGAATCCAGATCGATGAAATGAAAACCGAATTCCGAAAGTTGCACGTCAAAGTCGAATGTCAATACTCCGCCGAAGCCATAGTCGTTTGGAGTACCCAAATCCGTGTTTGTGTTGATGATCAACACATTTCCAACCATCAAATCCAAATTTGAGCCACCTGCCCACTGACCACTTCCCGTTGAATTTCTCTCCAGGTCAGGATCCAAGCCTCCAGTGCCTTCCGTATCGTAGAGATTAAGTGGACGTTCCGTAGGGGAGTCCGTACTCAATGTTACCCCGGATCCGCTGCCGAAGATATTTCGATACGGTTCGTTAGTTCCCAGATCCACGGATCCTGCTTCGAGAACCGCACCTTGGTCATCAGTTTCAAAATCAATCAAAAAACTGGTCTGCCCGTTTGAAGAAAGGCAAAGAAAGCCGAATACAACCACAGTAATAGAATGGAGCTTCATAAGGGTGTAAGAATGGTATTTCATAAGGGAGGTGTTGGAGAGTTTGAGATGAATAACAAATGTTTTTTACTTCGAACGGTTGACCTTTAACAGAAATTAATAAAACTTACAATAATAAATCATTTATTTTTAAAATCGAAGTGTAGGCGATGATTTACCGGTCGCTCAACAATCGTTCCTCCAAATGGACTCCAGATAGCACCCACTCCCTTTTGCACTTTGTCCTTCATGCTTTAGGTTGCCCACATCTTGCAAAACCACCCTATCCAGGAATTCTTCTCAAAACGCTTTCGCATCCTTCTCACCGGAGATCCCGATGGCATCCCTCCATGGTTACCCGCAGTGAAGGCCAGCGACGATCCCGGACTCTTCCTCCCGGATGAAGCCCCCTGGATCGTCCACGCGGACATGGCCACCCTCGTCGGCGGTATCCGCGCACTTCTCATGCAGGCACTCCATCCTGGCAGCCTCACAGGCGTCCGCAGCCATTCACGCTACAAAAACGACCCTCTCGGCAGGCTATCAGGCACCATCCGTTGGCTCACCGTCACTACCTTCGCCTCCACCTCCTCCACTGGAAAGGAAGCGGATCGCGTCAACCGCATGCATGATCACGTCAAAGGAAAATACAAAACCGCCGAGGGAAAAACTGTCAACTACCGAGCCGCCGATCCACACCTGCTCCGCTGGGTCCACATCGCCTTCATGGAGTCCTTCCTCCGCTGCCACCAGATCTACTCCACCCGCCCCATCCCCGGCGGAGCCGATGAATACATCCGCCTCTGGGCACAATCCGTCAAACCCCTTGGCCTGGAAGACGCCCCCATGAGCGAAGCCGAAATGCTGGACACCATGGAACGATACCGTCCCGAACTCACCGTCACCGAGGAAACCCGCGAAGTAATTCACTGGATCAAGAACCCGCCCCTCCCCTTCACCTCCCTCCCCGCTTACGCCCTTCTTTTCCAATCAGCCCTCGCCACCCTGCCCCGCCAGTATCGCGATATGATCGCCCTGGGAGATCCTCCCCTCCACATCCTCCAACCTGTCACCACCAATCTCCTCAAGTTCATCCGCTTCGCCATAGGCCCCGAAAGCCCCATCGAAGAAGCCTCCATAGCCCGCCTCCAC
Organism: Luteolibacter sp.; assembly: GCA_051251795.1. Lineage (GTDB taxonomy): Bacteria > Verrucomicrobiota > Verrucomicrobiia > Verrucomicrobiales > Akkermansiaceae > Luteolibacter. The sequence goes on from JBPOGC010000018.1 coordinate 2,204, forward strand.
CGCGCCGGAGTCATGAAAAACGGAAAAGTCCTCCGCCCAAAATAAGGAGAAGGAGTTTCCAACTCCTTTGCATTGGAAAATGCAAAACTCCAAGCCCTCCGCTATATTGCACTCTCTTGGCAAAACGTCAGCACCCCCCTACCGCAACAAATTCCCCTAGCCGGTGTTTACTAGAGACCCAATCACCTCACCATGCACATCCCGTCTCCCCACATCTTTTTTTTAGCCAGCGCACTCTTCACCAGCCAGCTATTCTCAAACCCGGTTACCTCCTCCTGGCTCACCGAATACTCCGGCCAATACGCCCGCATCTACCCCACCACCGCAGACGAAACAGCCGTCGCCCCCGTCACCACCTGGGATCACCCCACCGGAAACGACCAACTCCTCCCCGCCTACGCCGGAGTCACAGAGATTTCCACCACCGCGACAGATCTCTACATCCGCACCAGCGGCCTCCCCTTCCACACCATGGGCCCCTGGTATGGAGAAAATGGAAACCTTTTTCCCAACTACCCTGGCAACATAGCCCAGCCAGCCAGCATCCCCCTCACACCAGTCATCCAGGCTTTGCCAAAAACCCAGACCGGCGGCGGTGCCATCGGATACTTCATTGATGGCGTCGCCATGTTCGATTCCCGTGACACCTTCTCCTACATCTTCGCCACCACCTCCGATGCCGGCCCAAGCACCACCCCGGAACGTGGCGATGGAAACTGGAACCGCGACGCCTACGTCAACGAAAGCGACACCTTCGATCCCGCCTTTGCCCACCAGGCAGGAGCCACCCACCATTATCATGCAAACCCCTTCGGTCTGCGCTCCCTGCTCGGCGATTCCGTAGCCTACGATTCCCAGACAAACACCTACACGGAAACCCCAAACGGCACCCACTCACCCATCCTCGCCTGGGTCTTCGATGGCCTCCCCGTATATGGCCCCTATGGCTACGACAATCCCCTCGACCCCACCAGCGGAGTCCGCCGCATGATCTCCGGCTACCAGAAACGCGATGGCACCAACGGCTCCACAAACCTCGCGACAACCGGCCGACAGAGTCTCCCCGCCTGGATTCCCCGAAACGAATCCCACCTCACCGCCCCCACCCGTACCAACCCCCTCTCCGCAAACCAATACGGCCCAGTGGCCAGCACCAATTACCCCCTGGGACACTACCTCGAGGACTACACCTACAAAGGCGACCTCACAGGCTTCACCCAATACGATGGCACTGGCACTTTCAGTGAAAGCACCCACTTCGACCTGAACGAATACAACGTCCGCTGGTGCGTCACCCCGGAGTTCCCCGAGGGCACATACGCCTACTTCTCCTGCATCGCCACAGACGGCACCCCCGTATTTCCCTACAACATCGGCCGCTACTACTACGGCACCAAACAGGGTCAGAACGTCTCCGACCTCCCTGATGATCGCGAGATCATCTTCGAAGGCGGCCCGGCAGCACCTCAGATTTTCGACGCCCCCAGCCTCGATTCCACCACCGGAGACGTCACTCTCACATGGACAGGAGTCGAAGGCGGCACCTACCGCATCGACCGCTCCGAAGACCTCGAAAACTGGAAACTCCTTAACGACTCCGCCACACCAACTGCCGGCTACCACGGAGAAAATCCTGATGAAATACGCGCCACTATAGACCCAAAACAATTCTACCGCGGCTCCCTCACAACCATCGCTTCCTTCGATGAAAACGGCATAGACTACACCGCACCCGTAGATCCCACCTTCACAGCCACTTTCAGCACCCTCCCGGATCTAACAGAAATCACCAGCGTCACCGTAAACGGCATCACCGCCACAATCATAGACTCCTCCGAAAACACCCTGGATCTCAGCTTCGACGACACATCCCTGGCTACCGGGAACTACACCGCCACCATCACCCACAGTGGAGGCACCACCACATCCACTAATACCTTCGAAGTCCCCGCTCCACGCAATATCCTCCTACTCATCCTCGATGACTGGGGTATCGACTCCTCACCCGTTGACAACAGCACTGCGGAAAACCCGGCCGCCACCTTCCCAGACATGCCACACCTCCAGGCACTGGCCGCCAGTGGCATCCGCTTTACCAACGCCTACGCCCAGCCCCTCTGCTCTCCTACCCGCGCCTCCATCATCACCGGACGCAATCCTACCCGCCACGGAGTAGGCGATCCCACACTCGCCGGCTCCTTCGCTGCCAGTGAACTCACTCTCCCGGAAATCTTCACCGCGCAAAGCTCCGCCTACGCCCTCGCCTCCTTCGGAAAATGGCATCTCGGCGGCGGCACCGACGGCCCCTCCACACTCGGCGGCTGGCCGGAATTCCGTGGCATTATCAGCGGCGGCGTCCAGGACTACTACAGCTGGGACAAAACCATCAACGGCACCACCACAGTCTCCACCACCTACACCACCACAGACCAGGTCAATGACACCGTCGACTTCATCACCGCCCAAGGCATCAACCCGTGGTTCGCATGGGTCGCCTTCAATGCCCCTCACGCCCCCTTCCACAATCCCCCCGCATCCCTCCACAGCTACTCTTCCTACCCTGTCGATACCGACAACGAAATCACAACACCCGCAGACCGCCGCCCCGCCTACGAAGCCTCCCTCCAGGCACTCGACACCGAGATCGGCCGCCTCCTGGCTTCCGTGGATCTCAGCACCACAAACATCATACTCATCGGAGACAACGGCACCCCCGGCCAGGTCATCCAAGACCCATACTCCAACGACCACTCAAAAGGCTCCCTCTACGAAGGCGGCGTCCACGTCCCCCTCGTCATCACCGGCCCGGACGTCTCCCTCACCGGCACCAGCAGCCGCCTCGTCCACTGCGTCGATCTCTTCTCCACCATCCTTGAGCTGGCGAAAATCGACGTCCCCACCGCCACCTCATCCGTCGATGTCATAGACTCCCAGAGCCTCCTCCCCATCCTCAAAGGACGCGATACCGCTACCCGCTACATCATCTCAGAAACCTTTACCGACCCCGCCACAGCAGCAGACGGACGCACCATCATCTCTGCCGCCCACCCGGAATACAAACTCATCGTCTTCGGCGATCCTAGCACCGCCACAGACACCCCCACCTACGAGATGTATCGTATTTCCACTGATGAAAACGAACAAACCCCGCTCACCATCCCGCCTGCCCTCGGCGATGCCCACTACACAGCCTACCAAACCCTCATCGCAAAGGAAAACGAACTAACCCCTCCGGCTCCCGCCGTCACCCTCTACCTCCAGATCGACTCAACCGTCACCGGCCCCGGCAGCGTTCCTCAAGACATAAGCTTGGAACCCGACTCCATCACTGTAGACGGCATCACCGCCACCTTCATCGATCGCCTGGATACAGACGATAATGAAGACATCGACTGGATCAAATGCACCCTCCCCGCAGACTCCTCCCCTTACACCTCCGCCACCATAGACTTCCCGGACAGAACCGCAAACGACATCACCTACTCCCGTATCTTCACCACCACAAACATCACCCCTGCCCCATAGCCCAAGCTTTCCGTGTTCTCCGTGGTTAAAAAAACAAGCCTACTGCAACTAGCAACAGCAGCAGCCTTCCTTGCAACCCTCCTCCCAACAACCGCCGCCCCCCTCCATCTCACCTTCCACAACCAGATTTCCGGAAAGCCCCTCCTCGCAGACTCCCTCCGCTACCAGAACTCGGAAAAGGCAACCTTCTCCATCACCCGCCTGGACTACCTGGCCACCGGCTTCTCCCTCACCACGGACTCAGGGAAAACAATCACGCTCGAGGAAACAGCCTTCATCCCCACAAAAGGCACTACCATCACCCTCCCCGGCCTCCCTTCGGAAAAATTCACAGCCATCTCCTTTCACATCGGTCCTAACCAACAAGCCAACCACTCGAACCCCGCCCAATACCCACCGGCCCACCCTCTCAACCCAACCCTCAACAAGCTCCACTGGGACTGGCAGGGCGGCTACATCTTCCTCGCCATGGAAGGCCACTGGCGCGCCCCGGACGCAAAACTCCCCGGCGGCTACGCCTACCACTTCGCGAACGACCCCAACCGCACCAAAGTCACCTTACCTCTCGCCATTGATCTCCGCCACGAGACACACATCTCCATCGCACTTGATCCAAAAAAAAATCTCCAAGGCATCTCCTTCCAGACCCACGGCACCACCACCCACTCGCGCCCTGCCGATCCCATCGCCTCCTTGCTGAAAGCCAACCTCCGATCCGCCTTCCGCATCACCTCCATCCGCAAAGGCGGCATCCCCACCCCTCCCAATCCACCGGCTCCCATCGATCTCCCGGAAAACCCAAAACCCTACCCCATCACCCTACCCAGTCACATCCCCATCCCCGCTCTTCCCACTGACAACCCCATCATCGCCCCCCGCGTAACCCTAGGCGAAAAGCTCTTTCACGAAAAACAACTCTCCGCCAACAACTCAATCTCCTGCTCCTCCTGCCACCAGGGCAACACCCTCAGCGATCCACGCAAACTCAGCCTCGGCACCCAAGGAAAACCCGGCACCCGTCACTCCATGCCCCTCTTCAATCTCGCGTGGAAAAGCTCTTTCATGTGGGACGGCAGCGCCCCCTCCCTCCGCGCCCAGGCCATGATCCCCATCCAGCACCACCTGGAAATGAACCAGACTCTTGACGCAACTGTCACAAAACTCAAAGCAGATCCCGCCTACCCCCATCTCTTCAAAGCCGCCTTCCGCTCAGGAGACATCACCCCGGAAAACATCGGCCTCGCCTTGGAAAACTTTCTCCTCACCCGCCTCAGCCACGATTCCAAGCTCGACCGCTCCCTCAAAGGCAAAGCCACCCTCACGGAACAGGAACAACGCGGCTTCCAGCTCTTCTTCACCGAGTCCGAGCCACGTATGAACCAGAAAGGCGCCGACTGCTTCCACTGCCACGGCGGCGCTCACTTCACAGACCACTCCTTCCACAACAACGGCCTTTCTACTACAGACGACGTAGGTCTCGCAGCCATTACCGGAAACCCCGCAGACCGTTACAAGTTCGCCACCCCCACCCTCCGCAACATCACCCTTACAGCCCCCTACATGCACGATGGCCGCTTCGCCACACTTGAAGAAGTCATCACCCATTACAACACACCCATCCCACCCTCGGAAACCCTCGATCCCAACATCGCAAAACACCCCCTGGGACTCAATCTCTCGGAAGCCGACAAAAAAGCCCTCATCGCCTTCCTCAAAACCCTCACCGATCCATCCATGGAGTAGGATAAAAAGTTGCGACGCCGGACTCTTCACTCCATTCTTAGCGAGTCCTACAATGCGCACCTTTACCAAGTTCTCCCTACGCTTCGCCATCTACCTACTCGTCGTCGCTTACCTCGTGGCAGATCTTTTCATATTCAACGGCCCCTTGGCAAAACGCATCGGCAGCCGCGACCCGAACACCCCGCACGCCATCGCCGAGGCAAAGGCACGCGGAGTCGTAGCCCGCGTTTTCAACCACGAAATCAATCGCAAACAGCTCGACTACGCCATCCACGAGCGCATGTGGCTCGAAGGAAAAACCTTTTCCGATCTCACCTCCACAGACCGGCAACTGGTCACCTACGCCGCCCTCGGAGACCTCATCGACCATGAGATCCTCCGCGTGAAAACCAAGGTGAACACCCACGAACTCATCGTCTCGGATAACGAGATCGACGACCGGTTGAAACGCTTCGCTTCAAAATTCGAAACCAAGGACGCCCTCAAGTCTGCCATGAAATCCCAGGGCATCCCCAACGAAAAATCCCTGCGCAAGCGTATGGCAGCACGCATCCAACAGGAAAAATACGTCGCCTTACGAGTCGACCCTCTCGTCATTGTCACCGAAGACGAACTGCAAACCTTCTACGAAAAAAACAAAGCCAACCTCGAAATCCCCGAACGCATCCAGGCAAAACACATCTTCATCGCCACCCTCGACACCCCTTCGGAGAAAGCCGAAGAAAAACTCAAAACAGCCCTGGCAGAGCTGAAAGCCAGCAAAAAGGACTTCCAAACCCTCGCCAACGAACTTTCCGAAGACCCCTCATCCAAAAACAAAGGCGGCGATCTCGGCTGGATGTCGAAACAACGCATCATCGGTGACTTCAGCGAACAAGTCTTCGCCCTCAAGAATGCCGAGCCAACCCTCATCCGTACCCGCCTCGGATGGCACATCGTTTCCGTCACAGGACGCGAACCCACCCGCCCGCAAAGTTTCGAAGAAGCCAGACCGGAGATCCTTTCAGCCCTCACCGCCTTGAAACGTCACGAAGCTGTAATACGCTTCCGCACCACCCTCCGGAAATACGAAGCCGCGAAGATCGTGATTTTTCATGACCAATTAGCACTCTAACTGCTACATTCTCAATCCTATGCGTAAGATCTTCCTACTCTTCTGCCTCGTTCCTGCCTGCGCTCCATTTACAAACGAGCCTCAGAACCTCTCCGAGCTCAAAGCTGAAGTCACCGAATACGCAGACTCCGGCCAGTATATGCAGGATCTCGCCACCTCCGTAGCCGGAGCCAGTGAATACCTCGTCCGGCGCAGCAAACAAGGCGGTAAAAATCTCACTGTCATCTTCGATATCGACGAAACAGTCCTTTCAAATCTTCCCCACATGAAGGAAGCGGACTGGGGCTACCAGCCCAAACACTGGAACGCCTGGGTCGCTGAATCCGACGCACCAGCTCTCGAGCCTGTAAAGAAAGTCTACCAAACCGCCATCGACAACGGCATCAAAGTCGTCTTCCTCACAGGTCGCACCGAAGCCGACCGCACCGCTACCGCACGCAATCTCCGCCTCCAGGGTATGGGCAAATATGAAAAGCTCATCCTCCGCCCAAACAGCGGCTCTGGAAAAACAGAGAAAGCCGTCATTTTCAAAACCCGGGTTCGGAAGAATCTCACGGATGAAGGCCACACAGTCATCGCAGGCTTCGGCGACCAGCAAAGCGATGTGGAAGGCGGCTACGTGGAGCGGAAATTCAAACTCCCCAACCCCTTCTATAAAATCCCTTGATGAATATCACAGTCCTGGACGGCTACACTCTCAATCCCGGCGACAACCCTTGGACAGCTATAGAAAAGCTCGGTGAACTCACAGTCCACGACCGCACACCGCCCGAGAAAATCATCTCTCGCGCCAAGAACGCAGAAGTCATCCTGACCAACAAAACACCCCTCACTGCCGAGACCCTGGCTCAGCTCCCAAAGCTCAAATTCGTCTCCGTCCTAGCTACAGGCTACAACGTCATAGACACCACCTACGCCAAGGAAAACGGAATCAAAGTCTCAAACGTCCCAGTCTACAGCACAGATGCCGTAGCGGAATTCGTATTCTCCCTCATCCTGGATTTCTACAAACGCCCCGCCCTCCACAACACACTGGTCCAGCAGGGAGAATGGCAAAACTGCGTGGACTTCTCCTTCTGGAAAAATCCTAATTTCCACGAAATCGCTGGAAAAACCCTTGGAATCATAGGCTTTGGCCGCATCGGCCAGCGCACCGCCCAGCTCGGTGCCGCCTTCAAGATGAACATCCTCGGTCACTCCAGATCCCGCTCCGCGGAAACCGACTTCCCCTTCACCTGGGCCAGCATTGAGGAAATCCTGGAAAAATCTGACATCATCTCCCTCCACTGCCCCCTCACACAGGAGACGGAAAACCTGATCAACCAAGCCGCTCTTCAAAAAATGAAATCTACTGCGTTTCTAGTAAACACAGCAAGAGGCCAGCTCATCGATGAACAGGCTCTCGCCGATGCCCTCAACTCCGGCACCATCGCCGGAGCCGCCTGCGACGTGGTCTCCTCCGAGCCCATCCTCCCGACCAATCCCCTCCTCAACGCCAAAAACCTTACCCTCACACCCCACGTCGCCTGGGCAGCCGAAGAATCCCGCAAGCGCATGATGGCCATCACCGCTGAGAACATAGCAGCCTACCAATCCGGCTGCCCCGTAAATCTCGTCTGAAAACGGGTAGGGACTTTTATCCTTAAAAGTCCGCTTCTCACGGCTCGAAAAACTTTAAGATCCTGAGAACAATGGACATGGGTAGAATTCCACGCTATCACCCTCCCCCGCCGATTTTTTAGAAATGGACTACTCACAACTCATCGCCAAACGCAAAGAACGCTTCGCCGAACTCGAAGAAGCCGTAGGCGATCCCGATCTTTTCTCAGACCAGAAACGAGCCACCGACATCCTTCGCGAGCACCGCAAAACCCAGCAAACACTGGAACTCTGGGAAAACTTGCAAACCACCGAAACCCAACTCGCGGAAAACCAGGAACTCGCCCGCTCCGATGACAAGGATCTCTCCGAGATGGCTGCCGAGGAAATCCCCGAGCTGGAGAAATCCTTGAAAAAACTTCGCGAGGACATCCAATACGCCCTCCTCCCCGCAGACCCCAACGAAGACCGCGACGCCCTCGTGGAAATCCGCGCCGGTGCCGGTGGCGACGAGGCCTCCCTCTTTGCCGGAGAGCTTTTCCGCCTCTACCAGCGATACTCGGACACAAAAGGCTGGAAAACCGAACACTTGGAAAGCTCACCCTCCGAGGTAGGTGGCTTCAAGGAAGTCATCATGAAAGTCACCGGTGAGGAAGTATTCCGCCACCTGAAATACGAGTCCGGCGTCCACCGCGTCCAGCGCGTCCCCTCCACCGAAACACAAGGTCGCATCCATACCTCGACTGTCACTGTCGCAGTCCTGCCCGAGGCCGAGGAAATTGACGTAGTCATGAGGCAGGAAGATCTTCGGATCGAAGTCTGCCGCTCCGGCGGAGCAGGCGGACAGCACGTGAATACAACAGACTCCGCCGTCCAGATCTTCCACCTTCCCACAGGCCTCTACGTCCGCTGCGAGCACGGTCGCTCCCAGACCAAGAACAAGGAAATGGCACTCCAGATCATGCGCTCCCGCCTTTATGAAAAAGAGCTACAGGAGCAGCAATCCGCTTACTCCGAAAACCGCCGCTCGCTAATCGGTTCCGGTGACAGGTCGGAGAAAATCCGCACTTACAACTTTCCGCAATCCCGCTGTACAGACCACCGCATCGGCTTCACATCGCACAATCTCGACGCCATCATGAGCGGCGATCTGAACGAAGTTACAGCAGAGCTACAGAAATCTGAAATGGCCGAGCGCCTTGCCGAAGCAGGGATGTGATTCATAAAAAAAGGGAGGTTAGAAAACGTTACTTCGGAATTGAAAGATCCACGGTTCCGGTAGGCAGGAATTTCACTTCGCCAACCTCTGTGAAGCGCATCTGATCAGTGATCTTGTCGTCTTCCATGGCGAAAGTCCGGTGTCCGCTCGCAAGTTTCACACCGTCCACATCTTTCAGATCGTCTAGTGTGATGAACTTAGCCGGTCCCACACCGTCTTTTGCCACGAGCTTGTTTGTCACCGTGTAGTATGCACCTCTAGTCACCTTGGTCTCAGGATCAATGAGGAGCACATAGTAGTCGTCCGGAGAATCTCCAGCCTTCTCGTTGTAGGTGATTTTCACCTGAGCATACTCTTTGTCTTCGAACTCCATTTTATCAGCGAGTTTTGTGAAAGTGGCGTTCTCGTCGTTGAATACAAAGGGAATGCCCATGAAGTAATACGGAGTCAGGGTCCAAAATTTGTAAGGAGGCATAAACTCCGCATCCATAGGCCTGATCCAGTATTCTCCTCCGCTCACACCAAAGGTGATATCCTTTCCTTCCACCTTGTGCATGGCGTCGAGACTCGATGTATCCACTGTCTGCAATGTGTCCACGATCGCTTTCGGTCCACGGTCTGTCATGTGGTAAGTCCAGCGGAACTGAAGCTGTCCGTTTCCATACCACTTTTTAGTTCCTCCGTGAGCTTCGATGGTTTCCATCACCAGCTTGTGACCTTCTTCTCTCATTGAGGTATCTTCGGCATGGAGACCTGAGATCGATAATCCACCCAGAGCGATTCCGCCCACTATTTTCATTTTCAACATATGCGACCCTCCCACGCAATATCGCATTCACAACAGGAAAATTCGCCCACTGGCATTATTGATCTTTGCTGCTACTTTCACTCTGTGAAAATCATTCCAGTTCTCTTCCTAACTTCTGTTCTTTCCCAAGCTGAAGACAAAGTCCGCGACTTCTGGTTTTCCGGCGCGGAAATCAGCTCTTTCAAACTGGAACAAGCGCGCTACGGGAAAATCTACCCGGGTCATGCGGAACTCATTTTCGTGACCGAACCGTTCCTGGCCGACAAGCAGGTGAAAAACGAAAACGGCGGAGAAAATTCCACAGATGTCCTGAAGCTCAACTTCCTCACCACATTCAATACCGGCATCTATTCCTACAGGACTATGACAAGCACCTTCCGCCCCATCGATCTGGAGAAATTCCCCCACGCACTGAAGACCAGCACCTCCGTTCAGGACTGGTGTGGGCAGGCTTTCCAACAATACAATCTGGGAAAAGAGAACTGGAAAGTAGAGATCCGCTCCTACTTTGAAAATCCCGGTGACGAGAATTTCACACTGCCTGTCACATATCTCGAAGACGAGCTGTGGCTCACACTTCGCCTTGATCCGAAGAGCCTCCCTATCGGAAAAACCAAGATCATCCCTGGAGCCATCTATACCCGCTATTCCCACATCGACCCGGAAGGAACCACAGCGGAAACCAAACTCAGTGAATCAGGCAAAACATCGACCTACTCCCTTCACTATCCTTCCCTTGACCGAACCCTGAAGATCGAATTCGACACGGCCTTCCCACACATCATCAGGAAATGGACGGAATCCAGCTCCGCAGGCACCACCACAGGCACCCTGGAAAAACGGCTGATGAACGTTTCCTACTGGTCTATGAAGAACCCGGAGGACTCCGAAAAAAGAAAGCAGCTCAACCTGGAACCCATCGCAGACTAAAAACCACATAAGCTCTGGACTGCTGCGATTCTTGAAGCTGTTCCAGCGGGAGGTTCGATCACCCTAGCCTCTGATCGAAAAGAAACCGCTCGACTTCTCCGACCTTCAATTTCCCGAAATCGGAGTGCCCCACATTCACCATCAGCACATACTCTTCGGGGATAATCGCACTAGGCAATAATATCGCCGGCTTCTTCCCCTTTGTGATCCAGTCCGCCCCGAACTTTCGAGATACCGGTGACGAAGGTAGGCCTTCCCAACCCTTGGGGAGATCCTCGATCTTCACAGTTTCAATCAGCCTGTCAGGCACCTCCACCCTCAGCACAGCCCAGTCCAGCTGGATCACGTCCCGCCCCGCATGAACCAGAATCTCCAGCGCGCAGAGCGCCCGGGAATCCCCCAGATAGACCACAGGCAGTCCTGGCGGACTCCACCGTCCCCCATTTCGGCGTGCACCCTCGCCATCCATCATCGTGGCAGCCCATCGCATGGAAGCGATACGATAAAAGACAGCCATCCTAACTGGGAATCCCGTGTTCGATACGGCTCAGAAGCGCTTCCACTTCCCGTGCCCCGATCTCGGTATCCGCGTAGTCCAGCGGAGCCTCATAATTGAAAGCCATCGCCGGTCTGCTCAACCAACGCACTGCTGCCTCATTGTCCCGGAAAAGCCCATTCGCAGAACTCAGGATCCGAGCGTATCTCACCAGTCTGTCCGATTCCACGCGATCCAAATGCCCCGTCTTCTTTCTGCGGTGCAATGTAGCCCGTGACATACCAAGAAGCGCCCCCATCCTCTCTTCCGTGACTCCTAGCATTTCCTGAAGCGCGTGGAATTCATCGAAATGAAGCCCGTCGCGAACTTTCCCGATCATGTAAACCGCCTCTGGCTCTTTCATGACAAAGCCTTTGACCGGTGCTTCCTGACTATTTTCAGGAAGCTCTTTGTAATCCACGCGAGGTGCCTTGTATTCCACCTTCCCTTTTTTCCCGGCACTCTTCTTATTCATATGAGACAAAATAAACCATCACATGAATCACCACAAGCATTTTAACCAAAAAAAGAAACCAACCGGCCTGAACCGGTTGGTTTGAAATTTCGTCAGAAACGAAGCGCAGGATCAGTAGCGGTAATGATCCGGCTTGAATGGTCCGTCTACTGAAAGGCCGATGTAGTCAGCCTGCTCCTTAGTGAGTTTCGTGAGCTTTGCTCCGATTTTCTCAAGATGCAGACGAGCTACTTCCTCATCGAGATGCTTCGCAAGAACAGTCACCTGCCCTGCTTTATACGTCTCACGGTTTTCCCAGAGATCGATTTGAGCGAGAGTCTGGTTTGTGAAGCTGTTGGACATCACAAAGCTCGGGTGGCCTGTGCCGCAACCAAGGTTCACAAGGCGGCCTTCAGCAAGCATGTAGATGCTGTTGCCGGTAGCGAACGTGTATTTGTCCACCTGTGGTTTGATGTTGAGACGGGTCACGTCCTTCGCACCATTCAGCTTCTCCATCTGGATCTCGTTGTCGAAGTGGCCGATGTTACAAACGATCGCCTGATCCTTCATTTTCGACATGTGATCGAAGGTGATGATGTCCTTGTTACCAGTGGTGGTGACGTAGATGTCACCCCAGCCGAGAGTGTCCTCGATAGGAAGAACACGGAAGCCTTCCATCGCAGCCTGGAGGGCGCAGATCGGATCGACCTCGGTAACAACCACCTGGGCACCCGCACCACGAAGCGCCTGTGCACAGCCTTTGCCAACGTCTCCGTAGCCGCAGACCACGCCTACTTTTCCGGAAACCATCACGTCAGTAGCACGCTTGATCCCGTCGAGAAGGGACTCGCGGCAGCCGTAGAGGTTGTCGAATTTTGATTTGGTAACGGAGTCGTTCACGTTGATCGCCGGGACGAGGAGAGTTCCTGCCTTTGCCATCTGGTAGAGGCGGTGGACACCTGTGGTAGTTTCCTCGGAAACACCTTTCCAGTCCTTGACGATGGTGTGGAAAATTCCCGGTTGCTTCTCTTTGATGCTCGCGAGGAGATCCTTGATAACCTGCTCTTCTTCGCTTTCACCCGGGCTTTCGTGCCACTTGGAGCCGTTCTCCATCTCATAGCCTTTGTGGATGAGGAGGGTGGCGTCACCACCGTCATCGACGATGAGCTGTGGGCCGAGGCCGTCTTTGTTGACGAGCGCCTGCCAAGTGCACCACCAGTATTCTTCTAGTGTCTCACCTTTCCAGGCGAAGACAGGCACTTCCTTGGCTGCCATGGCTGCTGCCGCGTGATCCTGTGTGGAGAAAATATTGCAGGAAACCCAGCGCACGTCCGCGCCGAGATCGACAAGCGTCTCGATGAGAACCGCTGTCTGAATGGTCATATGCAGCGAGCCCATGATACGCACTCCTTCGAGTGGCTTGGTCTTGCCATATTTTTCGCGTGTCGACATCAGGCCTGGCATTTCGTGCTCAGCGATGTCGATTTCCTTGCGGCCGAAGTCGGCCAGCCCGATGTCTCTTACTTTGTAATCTGTGAAGCTCATAATAGTTCTGTTCGTTGTGATGTTTGTGAAATTTGTTTAGCCAATCGCCTTCTTGAGAGCCGCAACCTTGTCGGTTTTCTCCCAAGTGATATCAGGGTCTTCTTTTCCGAAGTGACCGTAGTTTGTTGTCTTCGAATAAATCGGACGAAGCAGTTTCAGCTGCTTGACGATGTCCGCTGGATTGAAGGAAAAGACCTTTAGAACTGCTGCAAGAATCTTAGAGTCCTCCACAGTCCCTGTCCCGAAAGTATCCACATGGACACTAACCGGTGCAGGATGGCCGATCGCGTAGGCAAACTGAACCTCGCATTTTTCAGCAAGACCGGCAGCAACCACATTCTTCGCTACCCAGCGACCCATGTATGCGGCGGAGCGATCCACCTTGGACGGATCTTTTCCGGAAAACGCACCACCACCATGGCGGCCACTGCCACCATAGGTATCAACAATGATCTTACGACCGGTCAGACCTGTGTCACCCTGCGGCCCGCCGATGACGAATTTGCCAGTCGGGTTGATCAGGAACTCAGTCGCCTTCGTGATCATTTCCTTCGGAAGCACCTTTTTGATGACCTTCTCGATGCAGAATTTCTCGATCTCAGCATGGCTGACACCTTCGGCGTGTTGTGTGGAAATCACCACGTTCACGATGCGGGTAGGCTTGCCATCCACATACTCCACGGAGACCTGGGTCTTCGCATCCGGACGCAACCACTTGGCCAGCTTGCCACCCTTGCGAACGCGGGTAAGCTCACGTCCCAGACGATGCGCGAACATGATAGGAGCAGGCATCAGCTCCGGCGTCTCGTTACAAGCGTAGCCGAACATGATCCCCTGGTCTCCCGCACCTTGCTTCGCGGTCTTCTTACCATCAGCCGCTTTTGCATCCACACCTTGCGCGATGTCCGGGCTCTGTATCGTCAGGTAGTTGTTGATGAAAAGGCTGTCCGCGTGGAACACATCGTCATCATTCACGTAGCCGATGCCGCGCACCGCATCACGAATGATCTTCCCCACATTGATCACTTCATCAATGGGCTTCGTGGTTCCAGTCCGCTTGTTCTGAAGCTTGGGAATCGTGATCTCACCACCGACGACGACCACATTGCTCTTCGCGAATGTTTCGCAAGCAACGCGGCTCTTGGGATCGATAGCAAGGCAGGCATCAAGGATCGCATCCGAGATCGTGTCCGCCACTTTGTCCGGATGACCTTCGCCAACCGATTCTGATGAAAAAATGTAGGTACTCATATGTGTTTTGATTTTCGTATCGTCAAATCTTGATGTGTTGATGTAACATCGCACACATGTCGTCAATCATCAAATCCCTGAAACTCATTTCAGACCCCACACGGCTGCGCATCCTCATGCTATTGCAGCGCGAGGCTCTTTCAGTAGCGGAAATCCAGGAAGTCCTCGGCATGGGACAGAGCCGCATCTCCACCCAGCTCTCCCAGCTAAAAAACGCCGGCCTCGTCACCGATGAGCGCTACGGGAAAAACAATGTCTATTCCGCAAGCCTCCCACCATCACTCGCACCCATAATCACCCAGACCGCCGCTGAAATCCCGGAAAGCGAGACCGACTCCCTCGCCGTGGAGCACATTCTTAAAAAACGAAAAGACACCTCCCGCGCATATTTCGACGAGCTAGCCGGGCGCTTCGGGAAAGACTACGTTCCCGGCCGCTCCTGGAAAGCTCTTGCCGAAGCCCTCCTGAAATCCCTCAACTACCGCCACGTCGCAGACCTCGGCGCAGGTGAAGGCACCCTTTCCCAGCTACTGTCCCAGCGCGCTGAAAAAGTCATCGCTGTGGATCTATCCCCGAAAATGGTCGATTTCGCACAGAAGCTCGCCACCACAAATGGCATCCACAACCTTGAGTTCCGCATCGGCGATATTGAGCAACCACCCATCGAGAAGGAAACCATAGACCTCGCCATCCTCAGCCAGGCACTCCATCACGCGGAAAACCCCCAGCGCGCCATCGACGCCGCCTTCCAAATCCTACGCCCCGGCGGTCGCATCATTATACTGGATCTCCTTCAGCACAATTTCACCGAAGCCCGTGAACTCTACGCAGACCGCTGGCTCGGTTTTTCCGAAAGCCACCTCGCCACCATGTTGAAAAAATCAGGTTTCTCCTCAATCGAGACCATCATCGCCGACAAAGAAGCAGCAGCTCCGAAATTCCAGACACTTCTCGGAATCGCCACCCGTTAAAATGAAAGCCTCCCACCCCACGTGGCTGTTATTCTCCCCCCGGAATATAACAGCGCTTCGTAGAATGGGAGGCCTGATAAACTGCGCCCATCGCATCTCATCACAAGATACATTTGACACAAAAAACCCAACAGACTCAGAAAAAAAACACAAACCACTAATTTTCAGCACGTTAAATTAATTTTTAAATTTCATCTAACATATCTCACCTTCGGAAAATTCCTTAGCTATTTCCAAATAAACTGATCACTTCTCCTTTGCCATTTGGAATCTCACTCCTAAACTCTCCCCCAACATGACCCGCACCTTATTTGCGATGATTTCCCTCATCGCTGCTTGCTCACTCACCCCACTGTCCGCCCAGAACACCTCTTCTGGTAGTTATCGCTCCGTTCTCCGCATCGAGGTCGCCACCCAGACACCGGACTACAAGACACCATGGAATGCAGGGCGCTTCAGCGGAGGCATCGGTTCCGGATTTCTCATAGGGAAAAACCAGATTCTCACAAACGCCCACGTCGTCTCCAACCACCAAAGGGTTCTCGTAACAATCCACGGCTCCCCTACGAAATATCCTGCGAAAGTCGAGTTCATCGCCCACGATTGCGACCTCGCATTGCTTTCCCTGGAAGACTTCTCCGACTTCGAGGACTTCCCGATTTTTCAACTCGGTGACATCCCCGCGCTGGAGTCACTCGTCACCGTCATCGGCTACCCGGTCGGAGGCGAGCGCCTTTCAGTGACCAAGGGCATCGTCTCACGCATCGATTTCCAGCCATACTCCCACTCCCGTGCGGACTCACACCTCGTCGTCCAGATCGACGCCGCCATCAACCCCGGCAACTCAGGCGGCCCCGTCCTCCAGGATGGAAAAGTGATCGGCGTTGCATTCCAAGGCCTCCGCCAAGCGGACAACACCGGCTACATCATTCCCACTCCCGTCGTGAAACGCTTCATCAAAGACATCGCGGACGGCTCCTACGATCAATACGCGGAACTGGGAGTCTCGGAATTCCCCCTGCACAACCCCGCAATGCGCAAAGCCCTCGGCCTGCCAAATGACGGCAATGGCGTTCTCATTACAAACGTCATCCCCACCAGCTCGGTCGATGGCATCCTGCAGACTGGCGACATCCTCATCTCCCTCGATGGCAGCCCCGTGGACAGCGCCGGCCAAGTCCTCGTCGGTGGCGAAAAAGTGAATCTCAACGAAATCGTCGAGCGCAAATACGCCGGGGACATAGTCACCGTCCGCTTCCTGCGCGACGGCACCTGGAATGACGTGGATGTGACCCTCAAGCCCCTCCACCCCTCCCGCATGTATGCCATTCAGTACGAAAAGCGCCCTCGCTACATCGTCTTCGCAGGTCTCGTCCTACAGCCGCTGGATACCAATCTCTTTGCCACATCCAAGTTCAAGGACGTCACAGTCCGCCGCCTATACACCGATTATGTAGCCAAAGGCATTTTCCAGGAAAAGGAAGACATCGTCATCCTCACCCAGATCGAGCAGGACTCAGTGACCTCACGCATTGATAACTTCACCGGCCTCGCTGTTGAAAAAATCAATGGTAATCCCATCCGCAGCCTCTCCCAGGCTTACGAGCTACTCTACCCGGAAAATCCTCCGGAATTCCATGTCATAGAACTCTACGGTGCCAGCCGCCCCATCGTCATCCCTTCCTCCGAAGTGGAAGGGGCAAACCTCCGCGTCCAGCAGAACTACGGTATCAACAACCTCTCCAATCTGGAGGACTGACATGCCCCGGGTAGCCATCGCCCTCGGATCGAATATCGGCGACAGGGAAGCAAACATCGCAGCCGCGACAGCCGCCCTGCGTGAGCTGGCCACTGCATCAGAGCCGTTCCTGACAGCATCTCTTCACGACACAGCTCCCCAGGATTGCCCGGAAGACTCTCCCCGCTTTCTCAACACCGTCGTCGACTTCCACTATTCAGGCACCGACCCCTTGGAGCTCCTCGGGAAAACCCAATCCATCGAGCAAGCACTCGGCCGCGAACCGAACCCCGTCCGCAATGCCCCCCGGGTCATTGACGTGGACATACTGATCTTCGGAGAAATCACCTTAGACCACCCACGCCTGCAGCTTCCGCACCCACGCATTGCCGAGCGCCCTTTCGTCCTCCTGCCCTTGCGGGAAATCCGGATATTCCCGGATCCGAAGGACTAACGCCGTAGGCTCTTGGACTGCTGCGATCATTCGCAGCTTTCCCAGTGAGAAGCAATTCCTCTCAAGCCTCCCGCCTACCGAAAAAAGGCACCTAAATCTCCAGCCCTTTCACCATCGCATGGAAAGCCGCTGAAACCTTGTTCTTCTTGGGATCAATCAACGCCACCGGCATCCCCTTGTCACCACCGCGTCGGGTCGGCTGGTCAATCGGGATCTGCGCCAGCAAAGGAACATTCATATCCTCCGCCTCACGCACACCGCCCTCTTCTCCAAAAAGATAATACAGCTTCCCCGCATCACACTCGAACCAGGACATGTTCTCAATCAGCCCCAGAATCGGCACATTCACCTTCGCAAACATCGCCACAGCCTTCCGTGCATCGATCAACGCCACTTCCTGCGGAGTCGTCACGATTATAGCCCCGTCCACCGCCACGGTCTGGACAATCGTCAGCTGAATGTCCCCCGTTCCCGGCGGAAGATCCAGCACCAGCACATCCAGCTCACCCCAAGCCACCTGCCTGAGAAACTGCTGGGTGTAACGCGTCGCCATCGGCCCACGCACAATCACCGGGGAATTGTCCTCCAGAAGAAAGCCCATGGACATCAGCTTCAGCCCGTGTGCCTCGATCGGGATGATCTCGTCATTTTCATTCGCGTCCGGCCTCTCGTTCGTCCCGAACATCTGTGCCACGGATGGCCCGTATAGATCGCAATCACAAAGCCCCACCTTCAGCCCGCGTGCGCTCAGCGCCACAGCCAGGTTCGCCGCCACCGTGGATTTTCCCACACCACCTTTTCCAGAGCCCACAGCGATGATCCGCTTCACACCTGGGATCGATGACTTACCGGCAGTACCAGCCGCCGCTTCCGGCGCGTCCTTCACGGAAATATCGATTTTCACAGCACCCA
Organism: Luteolibacter sp.; assembly: GCA_051251795.1. GTDB lineage: Bacteria > Verrucomicrobiota > Verrucomicrobiia > Verrucomicrobiales > Akkermansiaceae > Luteolibacter. The sequence continues at coordinate 21,002 of JBPOGC010000018.1, forward strand.
CCCCCTCCATCGGATCCAGTATCGCGTGACAATCTTGGAAAATCTGCTGAGGAACCTTCGCATCTTTCGTGGCGATCTCGATCTTTACCACCAGATCCTCACCCTCGAATTCCACAGCCTTCACCAACCCAAAGGAAACAATATCCCTCGAAAATCCCGGATACTTCACCTGCTTCAGCGCCTCTTTGATTTGCTCAACATTCGTCATACACCGCCACACTTGCCCTGAAAACCACACCCGCGCAACCCCGAACAGGAACACCCATCCAGCCACACCAACTCAGCCTTGGTAAAACGCCCCGAATAAGCTAACCCATACCCCCTTGATTTCACCCCTCACCATCATCCTGGCAGTCCTGCCGATCTACATTCTGATCACGGGCGGAGCTATCATCCGGAAGACCGGAATCCTCCGCCGCGAGCACGATCAGGGCATCATGCGCATTCTCTTCTCGGTCATGCTTCCCTGTTTCATCCTGGATCGCACCCTCGGCCAGGAAGTCTTACGTGATTTCAAAGCAGTAGGCACCAGTGCCGGCCTGGGCTTTGGCCTTGTCGTCATCGGAGTTTCCATCGGCTATGCGGTCGGGAAAATAATCGGACTGAAACCCGGTAGCGGCATCCGCACCTTCGCCCTCGCCTCCGGATGCCAGAATTACGGCTTCACCGCCATCCCCGTCGTCGAAATCCTCTGGAGCAGCTCCGCAGTCGCCATCCTCTTCATCCACAACATCGGCCCCGAGGTAGCCCTCTGGTCCATCGGGGTCATGATCATGAGTGGCGGGCGCGGCATCCGCTGGAAACAGCTCATAAACGGCCCAATCATTGCCGTTCTCATCGGCCTTCTTCTGGTTGCCCTCGGCATCGACGACAAGATCACCGGCCCTCCCCGCGATGCCATTTCCATGATCGGCATCGGCGCCTTCCCACTCGCCATCGTCATGACAGGTGCCTTCATCGTGGATCTCGTAGGCAGTGAGAAACCATCCTGGAAAATCATCACCGCCTCCATCGTCGTCCGCATCGTCCTGGCTCCCGCAGTTATCATACTTTGCGCGAAATTCATCCCCATGGCCACCGAGCTGAAACAAGTTTTGCTTGTGCAAGCCTCCATGCCCGCCGCATTAACACCCATCCTTCTAGCCAGACTTTACGGCGGACGTCCCGGAGTCGCCGTTCAGATCGTCGTCGCCACCACAGTGGTCTCCATCTTCACACTACCCTACGTCATCACCTACGGCATCCACTTCCTCGATCTCCTACCGAATACTCCCTAAAATGTCCGATCAAACCCCCGCTTCCAAAAAAAGCCCCAAGCCCCAGCTACCCATCGAAGCCGGTCTGACTCCGGAAGAGCGCATGGACATCTACCGGGACTTCATCAAGACCGAAGAAGAAAGAATCCTGAAACTTCACCGCAGCGGTGCCGGCGGAATGGAAGTCTGCCAAGCCCGCGCGGAAATCATAGACACCCTTCTTTCGAAAATTCTCGATGTCTCCCTCGTAGCCCAGGAAACCAAAACCTCACCCATAGCCCTTGTCGCAATCGGTGGCTACGGCCGCGGCACCTTGAACCCGGGCTCAGACATAGATCTCCTCTTCCTCCTTCCTAAGGCATCCACAAAAATCTCCAAACCAGTCGGGGAACTCATCCAGCGCGTCCTTTACGTCCTCTGGGATCTCGGCTTCAAGGTCGGCCACTCCTCACGCTCCGTCACAGAGTGCATCGAGGAAGCACAGGCAGATCCCCAGAACCTCACCGCCCTCATTGATGCGCGGCTCATCGGTGGAGACTCCGAGTTGCTGGAGAAAATGAAACTGGCCTTCGAAAAAGAATGCCTGGAAAAAAAACAGGACAGATTCCTGGAGCTCCGCCTGGTGGATCAACGCTCCCGCTACAAGAAATCATCCTACACAGTCTTCCTTCAGGAGCCGAACGTAAAGGAATCCTGCGGCGGCCTGCGCGATTATCAGAACATCCTTTGGCTCGCCCGTGTCAAAAAAGGAGCCAAGAACTTCCAGGAACTCGTCGACGAACGCCTCATCACCGCCGCCACCCGACGCGAGATCAAAGAAGCCTATGATTTCATTCTCCGCGTCCGCAACGAGCTCCACTACCACAGCGGGAAATCCACAGACATCCTCACCCTCCAGCTCCAGGGAGTCGTAGCCACCGCCTTCCGCTACCCGCAGCGCAGCATGCTCCGCCGCACGGAGGCTTTTATGCGCGATTACTACCGCCATACCCGCCACCTCTACCGGCACACCACCTCATTCATGGAGACCCTCGAGATCCAGAAAGAGGAAACCTCGGAAAGCGGCCTCCGTTCATTCCTCACCTTCCGGAAAAAATCCCGCGAGGTATTTGATGGCTTCATCGCCCGAGACGGCCGCATCTACCCTGCCAATCAGGATATTTTCACCGATGACATATCGCGCCTCATGCGCCTCTTCCAGCACACCCAGGTGCGCGATCTGCGCCTGTCCCCTCAGATGCGCCGCCTCGTCGCAAATCACTGGGATGACATCGACCGCCCCTTCCGCTACCTGAAGACGAACCGTGAGACGTTCCAGGCCATCCTCGAGCGCAAAGGTGAAGTCGCCAGCACCCTCCGCCAGATGCACCGCATCGGTTTCCTCGGCCGCTACCTTCCGGAATTCGGAGTCCTCGACTGCCTCGTTCAGCACGAGTTCTTCCACCGCTACACCGCGGACGAGCACACCCTTCGCTGCATCGACGAGCTGGACAAACTCATCGATAACACCAATCCGCGCTTCGACTTATTTCGCCGCATTTTCCACGAGATCGTCGATCCCTACGCCCTCTACCTCGCCCTCATCCTTCACGATACAGGTCGTTCCGAGAATGTCCGCGAGCACATCGATGGCTCCGCCATGCTCGCCATCAAGCTCTGCTCCCGCCTGCAGATCAAAGGCCGCCGTCGCGCCCTTATCATGTTCCTCGTGGACAACCACCTCACATTCTGGCGCACCGCGACCACTAAAAACCTGGACGACCCGGAAGTCATCGCGGAGTTCGCCTCCATCATGAAGACAACGGAGATGCTCGATGCCCTCCTCCTCTTCACCTACTGCGATACAAATGGCACCGCCCCGGATGCATGGAACGGCTGGAAGGAATCACTGATGCTCCAGCTTCACAAAGCAACCCACCGCTTCCTCACGGAAGGCCGGGAAAACTACAAACGCAGGCTTCACAAAGACCGCCTCGAGCTCCGCGACGACGTGCTCAAGCTCATGGACGACTCTTATACGGAAGACGTGGAAGAACATTTCAACCTCATGCCCTCCGGATCATTCGCATACCGCGATCCATCCCACGTCGTTTCACAGGTTGAAGCCATCCGCACCTTTCTTCAGCTCGAGAAGGAAAACGACGAAGACGCCCCCATGGCCTCCACTATTAAATGGATCGCTCTTCCCGAAAAAGGTTACTCGGAACTCATCGTCGCCACCCGCGACCGTGCGGAGCACCTGGAAAAACTCTGCTGCGCCCTGGCATCCGAGCAAATCAACATCCTCTCAGCAGACCTTTTCTCACGGGACGACGCCATCGTCATGAACATCTTCCGCGTCTGCACCACAAACTTCGAGCCGGTCTCAAGCCTCGCCACTCAAAAACGCGTCTCCACCACATTCAGGAAAATCCTCTCCCAGAAAAAATACAACCCGGAGAACTTCCTCAAAGCCAAGACCAATTTCCTAAAACCCCGCACCACCAACGACCTACCCGTCCCCGTCCGCGCGCAAGTCTCCAACACCCTCCATCCCACCTGCACCACCGTAGAAATTCAGGCACTGGATCGCATCGGCCTGCTCCACGATCTCTTCCACACGGTCAACGAGGCTGGCCTCGATACCACACACGCCCGCATCTGCACCGAGAAAGGCGTCGCCATGGACACCCTTTACATCACCACTCAGGACGACAAACAAATCGAAGACCCTGAACTCATCAAAGAGCTGGAGACGAAATTCAACGAACTCGTATCCCGCTCCGAGGCCTAAAACTCAGGCTTGATATACACGTGGGGTGTAAAGCAGACTCCGCCCCCGCCAACCCGGCGGATTCCGCCATGCCTGCTCAAAAAGAAATCAGAGTCTTCGCCCCGGCCACCGTCGCAAACGTCGCCTGTGGTTATGACGTCCTTGGCTTCGCCATAGACTCCCCTGGCGATGAAATCATCGTCCGCCATTCATCAAAACCCGGCCTCCGCATTACCAAAATCACCGGTGATGATGGCAAGCTCCCCCTGGAGCCCTCGAAAAACACCGCCGGTGTGGCCGCCCTCGATCTTCTCAAACACCTCGGCATGCTCGATCACGGCATCGAGATGGAGATCCATAAGAAAATGCCCTTCGGCTCCGGCCTCGGCTCATCTTCAGCATCCGCCGTCGCAGGTGCCTACGCAGTGAACAAACTCATCGGCGAACCCCTTTCAAAACGCCAGCTCCTCCCCTTCGCCATGGCCGGTGAAGCCTCCGCGGACGGCGCATGGCACGCGGACAACGTCGGCCCCTGCCTCCTCGGCGGCATCGTCTTCATCCGCTCCAACGAAGAACTCGATATCGCCCAGATCCCCGCCCCGAAAAACCTCTGGGCCGCCGTAATCCACCCGGACATCGAAATCCTCACCAAAGTCGCCCGGGAAATCCTCCCTAAGGAAATTCCCCTCGAAAACGCCACCCAACAGATCGGCAACCTCGGCGGCCTCATCCTCGGCCTCATCCAGGAAGATTACGGCCTCATCTCCCGCTCCATCCATGATGTGATCGCAGAGCCCCGCCGCCAGAAGCTCATCCCGGATTTTTACAAGGCAAAACGCGCAGCACTCGCCTCCGGAGCACTCGGCTTCTCCATCTCCGGCGCAGGCCCGTCCGTCTTCGCACTCTGCGAAGGCGAGGAAACCGCCCGCAAAGTCGGCGCCGCAGTCGAGAAAGTCTTCACCGCCATCCCAGTGAACTGCCAGGTGCACGTATCCGCCATCAATCCCCTCGGCGTCCACGAGGTTAAGTAGAATTTCCACTCACCCGTGAAATACCACTCCACCAACAACCCCGCCCACCGCGTCGATCTCAAGGAAGCAATCCTGCGCTCCCTTCCGCCCGACAACGGCCTCTACATGCCCGACACCCTACCCGTTCTCGGAGAGGACTTCTGGTCAAAGTGGCGCGACCTCTCCTTCCAGGAAATCGGCTTCGCCGTCGCACAGGCATTTTTCGGAGAAGACGTCCCTGACGAAGCTCTATATGAAATCGTTAACGGCACCCTCGCATTCGATGCACCCATCGTTTCCCTCTCGGAAAACGATCACATCCTTGAGCTCTTCCACGGCCCCACCCTCGCCTTCAAAGACTTCGGCGCACGCTTCATGGCACGCCTCATGGCATGGCTCACCCGTGACGAAGACCGTGAACTCACCGTCCTCGTAGCCACCTCCGGCGATACCGGCGGAGCCGTAGCATCTGCCTTCCACAACGTCCCCGGCACCCGCGTTGTAATTCTTTATCCGAAAGGAAAAGTCTCAGGTCTCCAGGAGAAACAACTCACAGCCATCGGCGGAAACATTACCGCCCTCGAAGTCGACGGCACCTTCGATGACTGCCAGGCATTGGTGAAAAAAGCCTTCCTCGATCGCGAGCTATCGGAGCGGATGAATCTCACCTCAGCAAACTCCATCAACCTCTCCCGCCTAGTCCCTCAGAGCTTCTACTACATCCATAGTGCCAGACAGCTCCCGGAAGGCACCAAGCCCGTCTTTGTCATCCCGTCCGGAAATTTCGGCAACCTCACCGCAGGCCTCCTAGCGAAACAAGTAGGCCTCCCAGTCGAGCACTTCCTCGCCGCAACCAACAGCAACAACGTAGTCCCCCGCTATCTCAAGGACGGCAACTACGCCCCGGCACCAACCATCGCCACAATCTCCAACGCCATGGACGTCGGCGCCCCATCGAACTTTGTTCGCATGACCGCCCTCTTCAAAAACTCATGGGACGATATGCGCCACAGCATCAGCGGCATGAGCTTCACCGACGAGCAAACCCGCGCCGCCGTCCGCGAGGTGAAATCCACTTACAGCTACAACATAGATCCACACGGCGCAGTAGGCTGGCTAGCCGCCCGCCAATACCGCAAGGATCATCCCGGCTCCACCACCATCACGCTTGAAACCGCGCACCCCGCCAAGTTCCCCGACGTAATGGACGAAGCCCTGGGCAAAGGAACCGTAGAAGTCCCAGACCGCCTTGCCATCCTAGCCGATCAGGAAAAAGTAGCCACCAACCTCCCCACAGACTGGCAAACCTTCCGCACCTGGCTCACCGACAACATCAAGTAAGACACAGTAGCTGGGGCTTCTAGCCCCAGGCCGTTAAGGGGGATTCCAGCCCCCTTTCACAACCAAAGCTTCCGTGTATTCCGTGGTCAAAAAAGACTGGCAAACCCAGCACTCTTAGACCCCAACACCCTTGATATACACAGTCTCCACTCCGCCAACTTTCTCCGAGATCGCATCCATCGCCTCCTCCGCCGAGATAATCCGGCAATACCGATCCCGCAGCGTCGTCAAACTCGCCTCATGCAGCTCCGGCGTAAC
>JBPOGC010000180.1:0-5269 GCA_051251795.1 Luteolibacter sp.
GTTCGTGCTTTTGCTCGATATGGAATTGAGGATTACGATACGGTCTTCGGCCTTGGAGGAGGAAGCGTCCAATTTGATGAACGCGCAACTCTTCGTATTGGTGTTTCCGCTAACTATCAGGTCTCACGCACATTATCCCTATTCGGATCATTGGATGTTGTGAACACCAGCTTCGATAGTGGACGGATCGTGCAAGGCCCGGGTCTCGGGACAGGCTCGGGAAGTGCTGACGAAACTCTCTACAATGTTTCTGTAGGAGCGTCTGTTCGCTTCACCGACTATCTTTATGGAACAGTCACTTACAGTTACACAGACTCGGATTCGGATCTTGCAGGACGTAACTACGATCGCAACCGTGTTTCAGTTGGACTTACAGCAGAGTTTTGATTGGTTAGCCATCAAGCTCTAAGGGCATAAAAGCCTTTCACTCATGACAACTCCCGCAATCTTTAAAGTTGCGGGAGTTTTTTTTTCATCTAAGATGAAATTCTAAAGTACTCTTTATTTACTAAATGAATCCCACACCAAACCAACACGAAACTACCCTGCATGCAGTTGATTACTGGCAGGTAATTAAAAATCGTTATGGAGTTATTCTCCTGACCCTATTGCTTGTTTTCATGACCGCAGCGGTCATTACCTACGTAATGCCGAAAAAGTATGAAAGTGCCGCAACAATTGAGGTTAAGCCGCGAGGCCAATCAATTGACCCCCTTAACGGGATGATGGGTGGAGCCAGGGAGGGGATGACAGCAAACTTCTTTGGGACGGAGTTCGAAAAAATCAAAAGTAGAAATTCCCTTTCCAGAGTTGTTGATTCCCTTGATCTGCCAAATAAATGGAGTACTGACCATGAGGGTGCCTTAGGTGTTCTGAAAGGAATCGTTAACACACAAAATATCCGGGGTACCGATCTAATTGAAATTCGTGTCAGGCACTCCAGTAAAGAAGATGCCCGTGACATTACGGCTGAAGTAGCACGTGCGTATAAGGATTATCGAACAGAGCTCGAAGGGAAGTCCCTTGAGAAAGGAATCAACGAGCTTAAGCGCGCAGTCAGAGAGCAAGAAGACAAAGTCGAAGAACGGAGAAAGGTTTTAACAACAATTAGCCGAACTAAGGATATTGCCTACACTGGCGACAGGGCGTTGGGAGGTGCTACCGGCTTGGAGGAAGATCGTGTTGCACGTTTTGCGGAAACGAAATTCAATGAGATAGAGAGCGAAGTATCCGAGCTTGAAACTCAAATCGAGAGTTTGAGCACATTTGATTCTGAGCAGCTTTTGATCTATGCATCTGGACTGGATCTACCTGATAAGACAATAAAAGTACTCTATCCGCAATACCAAGAGCTTAAAAGACAGATAGACGGTCTAATGGCAAGCGGGCTCGGGGAGCGCCATCCAACACTCGTGACAAACAACAGAGTGCTCAAATCCATGAAATCCGACCTTGACGAAGGTGTTATTAATCTCAGATCGAGACTTCAGGGGCAGCTGACACAAGCCAAAGAGCAGTTTGCCAAAGCAGAAATCAAACGAGATGAAGCGAAAAGTGATTCGGTAGAAAAAAATATTGATACGCTTGAGTGGATTGATGCAAAGCGCGACTTCGAGACAGATTTGGCAGTTTTTGAGCAAATGGAACTGAAGCTGAATGCGGCTCGAATCGAGGCGGAAATTACGGAAGACACGATTGTCGTTCATGATAATCCTGTGATCTCAAACAACCCAGTTAGTCCCAATGTCACATTGAATCTTGTCCTTGGCGCAGTCGTTGGCCTGATCTTCGGCGTGGGTATTGCGTTTTTCCTAGAGTATCTTGACACTTCGGTGAAGAGCTTGGAAGACGTCGAGCGTTATCTTCAAGTTCCTGTTCTTGCGGTTATTCCCAAAGATGTTGGTGTGTTGCACAAACAGAATGGTATGAGTCCAGATGCTGAGGCATATCGGATTCTAAGGACAAATATCGAGTTCAATAGGAAAAATCCAGAGGACAACGCGATTACAGTAGTTTCCGGCGGTGCAGGTGAAGGTAAGTCAACCACGCTGGTAAATCTTGCCTACATTTGTGCCCAGGGTGGATATACTACGCTGATGATTGATGGTGACCTCAGACGTCCAAGGCTTCACACATTTTTCGATATCAACAATTCAGTTGGTTTGACCAATTTCCTTACTACTGAATTGATGCTTGAGGATGTCATTCTTCAAACACCTGTGGACAATCTTTACTTCATGCCTTCGGGCATACTACCAGCCGATGCGGCAGGCATCTTGAATTCACGGCGCATGTCTGAATTAATCCAAGATGTAAAACAGCGGTTCGATCTGGTGCTGGTTGACAGTCCACCGATCCTTGGTGTGAGCGATGCCTCTGTCCTCGCTAGCGAAGTTGATCTGACAATGATTGTTGTGCAGCATCGCAAGTTGCCGCGTAACATGCTTCTTCGAGTGAAGCAGGCGGTTGAGAATGTTGGGGGTCATGTCATTGGAGTGGTTCTTAATAACGTGGATGTCCGCAGTGACAGTCAGTATCAATATTACACGAGCTACTATACCTATTATGCACCAGCGGAGTCCCAGATCGGGCCGCCCATTGGTACTAACTCCGGAGCGGATTCGGAACAAACTGCTTCAAATTCATCCAAGGATTCAGACTTATATTGATAAGTCTTAATTCTATCTTATGTTTAAAAATAAGTTTTCTTTCAAATAAATTCAAAACCATAGAAAATCATGATTGCCAAAATAACAAAAACAGCGTTCATCATATTTGCATCTCTTCTTACTCCGGCTCTTGCCCAAATTGAGTCAGGAACATCTGTTCAAATTACCATAATGGGTGTGCCTGCAGAGGAAAAAGGTAAAATCGATGCAGTGTATCCTGTCGGCCAGAATGGAACGGTGAATATGCCCTTCATCGGTCAAATCCGTGCTGCGGGTCTACGCCCTGAGTCACTAGCCTCTTCGATCCAAAATGCTTATCGCTCAGCTCAAATCTACACAAGTCCGACGATTCAAGTAATCGATACCCAGGGAGGAATGACAGCAAAGGCGCTGATGGTTCATGCTGGGGGGCAAGTCCGCAGGCCGGGACCGATCAGCTTCCAGAAAAACCTTACAATTTATCAGGCTGTTCAGGCCGCTGGTGGAGCTACTGAATTTGGCAGTCTCAAGCGTGTAAAACTTTACCGGGATGGAAAAACCACGACTTATGATCTAACCAATTCGCAATTCATGAGGATTCCGCTCAAGCCGAACGACACTATTGAAGTGCCTCAGAAAAACTGGCTTGGCCGATAATTTCCCCTTTAGTAAGAAGATCAAAATATATTTTTAAAAATGAAATTATTCTTCAGCTTACTTGTGATACTTGGCCTTTCCTCACACTTTTTGTTCGCGGGTATCGAAGCTGGGAATGCGATCAGACTTGAGATCAAGGGAGTACCGGCTGGGGAGAAAGCTGTTTTTGACGGGATGTATCCTGTGGGAGAAAAAGGGACTATAAACGTTCCTCATATTGGCCGTATCAAAGCAGCTGGTCTTACGTCAGAAGATCTCTCTGATTCTATCCAAACAGCGTTGAAGGAAGGTGATATTTTCACAACACCAGTTGTTCAGGTCTTTGCCAATCAAAAAGATATACAGCCAAAGGCAGAGAAGCTCCATGTCGGAGGCCAGGTTAAAAAACCCGGAGCGGTCGCATTTACTAAAAATCTCACGTTGTTCCAAGCTGTTCAATCAGCTGGGGGTGAAACTGAGTTTGGAACGCTTACGCGCGTTGAACTTCACCGCAATGGCAAGATGACCAAATTGAATTTGAAAGACAATTCCATGATCAATACGTTGGCTCAACCTGGCGATACATTGGTAGTTCCTCAAAAAAACTTCATAAACAGGTAATTTCACACAAGAGTGGTTGAGAACGTAAGATGAAAGATTTCCTGTTTTTCATTATTCTTTTATTTTCCTCACTTCAGCTTTTTGCAGAAGAAATACCCGATAAGTTGGTTTCCGGGCTTGTTGCAGATGATTTCGCTGAGAGGGGAGATGCAGAAGACGCTCTTTATGAATGGGGAAGGATCACCGGGCAAGCGGCGCTTGAAAGTATTGCTAAGGCGGCTAAGTCGAGTGAAGAGCCTGAGATGCGGGAGCGTAGCATTTCAGTTTTAAAAAGGCTGAGCGATGAAGATTACATGTCCGAAGGATCCGGCTATCTTGGGATCAGTATGAATGAGGGTGTTTTCATGGTTGATGAGGATCAAATCGCCATTCTTGTCACTTCTGTGGTAAAAGGAACCCCGGCAGAAAAAGCGGGACTCAAAGCTGGTGACGGGATACTCACTCTGAATGGCGAAGCTTGGGAGGGGGTTGAAGCGACCAAAGCCTTGCATGAGAGGATAATGGGAATGAAGCCGAGAGATGTCGCGAAAATGATGATCTTTCGGGCGGGAGAGAAACCTTTCGAGCTAAAGGTCGTCCTGGGGCGTAGACCAACGGAGGATCTAGGCATGGCCACTGGTCGGATGGGGGAATTTGACGAATTGTCGCGCAAAAAGTATTTCAAGGATTGGCTCAAGAGCCGGAAACTTAGTATTGAGTGAGCCGGTGGCTATAAGCCAATTATTCTCAGCTCATCAGCGTTGAGCGTTCGCCATTCTCCCGCAGATAGACCGGTGTCTGAGAAACTTCCGATAGAGGTTCTGATCAATCGCAGAGTCGGGTGACCGACCGAGGCTGTCATGCGCCTGACCTGGCGGTTTTTTCCTTCTGTGAGGGTTAGTTCAACCCAGGTGTCCGGAATGTTTTTACGAACCCGAATGGGAGGATCGCGCGGCGGGATTTGTGGCTGGGGGAAAGGAACGCGGGTTTTGCAGGGGAGGCAACGATGGCCTTTGATTACGATGGTGCCGGAAGAGAGTTTCCAGATTGCCTGTTCGTCCGGGGAACCTTCCACTTGAGCAAGATAGGTGCGCGGATGGGCGTGTTTTGGGTTCAGCAAGCGATTGTTGAGTTGTGGCTCGTCTGTGAGAAGCAGAAGGCCTTCGGAGTCCATATCAAGTCTGCCGAGCGGATAGACGTTTTCCGGGAAGCCAAATTCAGCGAGAGTCCGTTGCCCGGGCTGATCCGGGGTGAACTGGCAGAGAACGTTGTATGGTTTGTGAAAGGCGATGACCATTGAGAAGGGAATCAAATGAATGAAAGAAGGGGCGATCCGTCACAAGGTGATGATGAGCATTGTTGTGAAAATTTCACTTACGATTTTA
>JBPOGC010000181.1:0-5262 GCA_051251795.1 Luteolibacter sp.
GCCTCCCAAGACCCCTTCTCCACCTTCTCGCTCAACATCTCGGACACCTCCTTCCAGCTCGCCCGAGCCGCCATCGCAAAAGGCGAACGCCCCGACCCCGCCTCCATCAAGCCCGAGCAATTCTACAACGCCATCGACTACAACGACCCCGTCCCGTCATCCAGCCAACCAGTCGCCGCCGCCATAGACCAAACAGCCCACCCCGTCATCCCCGGCCGCAACCTCGTCCGCATCGCCCTCCGCACCGCCGCCACAGGTCGCTCCGCCGCCCAACCCCTCCGCCTAACACTCCTAGTCGATCAATCCGGCTCCATGGTTCGCCAAGACCGCCGCACCGCCATGGAAAATGCCCTAGCCCAGCTCGCCACCCTCCTCACAGAGAAAGACCAGGTGACAGTCATCGGCTTCTCCCGCACCCCACGCCTCCTCGCAGATTCCCTCCCCGGCACCGAAGCAAAAACACTCCCCACCCTCATCAACCAAACCGCCTCCGAAGGCGGCACGAACCTAGAACAAGCCATCACCCTGGCCTCAGAGCTAGCCCTCCGCCATAAACTCGAAGGAGCCCAGAACCGCATCGTCCTCTTCACCGACGGCGCAGCCAATCTCGGAAACGCAGACCCCACCCGCCTCTCCAAGAAAATCGAAACCCTCCGCCAGCAATCCATCGCCTTCGATATCGCCGGCATCGGCACCACCGATCTCAATGACACCCTCCTCTCAGAGCTAGCACGCCATGGAAACGGCCGCTACTACCTGGTCGGGGAAAACACCTCCGCCACCTTCGCAAAGCAACTCGCCGGAGCCTTCCGACCCGCTGCCGAAAATGTCAAAGTCCAGGTAAAGCTAAACCCAGATCGCGTCGGCAACTTCAAGCTCCTCGGTTTCGAAAAAGACCGCCTCAAAACCGAAGACTTCCGCAACGACTCCGTCGACGCCGCAGAGCTTGCCGCCGAAGAAGCCGGAGTCGCCATGTATCAGATCGAGACCCTCCCCGAAGGCACTGGAGAAATCGGAGAGGTAAGCGTCCGCTTCCGCCAGACATCTACGGGAAACATGGTAGAAAGAACCTGGACCATCCCCTACGACCAAAGCGCCCCCTCCTTCGATCAGGCCAACCCAAAAACCCAGCTAGCCACCCTCGCCCTCCTAGCCGCCCAAAAACTCCAGGGCGGCCCCCTCGCCGACGCCATCAACCTCAACGGCTACTCCAAAACCGTAGCCAAGCTCAAGCAGAGCCACGCAAACGACCCAAAAACAATCGAGCTACTCACCCTGGTCGAATCACTCAAATAATTTACCTCTCCTTTACCCAAAAAACTCACTCACCCGCCAACATCCCAGGAAAGGAACCGCGATTCTGAAATCGCGACAACCCCAGCACCCAACCACCGTCTTTCACTTCCCAGCTGTCTACCCAGTACCACTAGCCATTCAAAAAATGAAACCCTTCCTCATCATCCTAGCCCTCATTCTCCCGGCCTTCTCCCAGGAAAAACAAATCATCATCCTCCCCGACCCCGAGGAAAAGCCCGCCCCTCTCTTCTTCTCTACCGCCGCGGAAGTCACCGCCACCACTTCCCGGAAAGAAACCACCTCCACCCAAAAACTCACCTTCACCATCCGCCAAGGCATCCCCGAAACACTCACCCTCGGCCTCACCGGCTCGGGCGAAATCACCTCCCTCACCGGCGAAAACCTCCGCGACTGGTCCGTCCGCATCGCCAAGGATAAATCTCGCTATCTCGACATCCGCCCCGTCATCAAAGACGAAAAGAACCCACCGAAAACCCTCACCATCCAGCTCAGCACAAAGCACACTCACAAAGGCCAGTCAGCGCTACTGCTAACTGCCCCCGGAGACTCCACCGGCTTCTCGTCGGAAATCTCCTTCACCTCCGCCGAAGGCACAGACCTCCGCCTAACAGAAGCCACTAACCTATCCCCCCTCGAATCCCAATCCGCCGCTCGGAAATTCATCACCACCACCAAAGCCTTCCTGAAATTCACCACCACCCCCACAGGTTCCGCCTCCAACGGCCTCGAACTCCTCAACACAGCCCTCGCCGGAACCCTCTCCGAAGACAAAAAAAGCATCCAGTTCACCCTCACCGCCACCGCAAAAACCAAGGAGGGGCTGCGTCCCGCTGCCCGGCAACCAAAGACCAACCAACCAAGAAACCCACGCAATCCAAGACCCGCCCCCCTAGTCGAAACCCCACCTGAGCAAAGCAAACCAGCACAACCCACCACCCCCTCAGACAAACCCTTCACCACCCTCCTCACCGGCAACGCCGCCCTGACCTCCACCCCCTCCACCGCGAACTACCACATTGCCCTCACAAACAACTCCACCTACCAGCTCATCGCCGACACCACCGGCACCTTCCCGGTAAAAATTGACTTCGTAGTCCCCGTCACCAGCAAGGGCGACTGGCGCCAACTCACCTTCGCCCTCCCCGCCGGAGTCGTCGTCCCCGTCACCCTCAAGAACCTTCCGCAAAACACCACCTTCGATAACGCACTCCCCATCGTCCCGAAGAAAATCAACAACACCTTCCGCGGCTTCCTCCCCGCCTCCGGCCAAGCCACCCTCGCTTGGAAAAACAGCACCGCCGCGGAGACCGGCTCCCTCTTCTACACCAGCACCGCCACCACCGAGCTTCGCATCGGCTCCGGCCTCGCCCGCCAGGTCACAGCCCTAGACCTCCGCATCCTCCAGGGAAAACTCCCCTCCCTCGACCTAGCTCTCAGCGGCCCCGGTGAAATCCTCTCCGTCACCGGTTCCTCAGTCCTCGCCTGGTCAGTCACCGGAGAGAAAAACGATCGCAAGATCGAAGTGAAACTCTCCCGCCCAATCGAAGGCACCGAACGGATCACCATCGAAGCCCAGACAGCCCTCGGCGGCTTCCCCGTGAAAATGCAAGCCCTCCGCATCACCCCCCTCGGCTCCCTCCGCCACAGTGGCCACATCCGCGTCGCAAACAATGGCGCCGTCCGCATTGAGCTCGCCGCCACCAAAGGCCTCATCCAGCTCACCCCCGAGCAATTTCCCGGCGCAAAAGACGAGTCCCTCCGCCAGGTCTTCGTCTACCGCCACCCCTCCGCAGACTTCTCCTACCAGCTCCTCGCAGACCAGATCTTCCCGGAAGTCGGTCTCACCGAAGTTACCGTCTACGAGCTCGCCGAAACAGACCGCCGCATCATATCGGGCATCGAGCTGGACATCCGCGAAGCCCCCCTCCGCGAGTGGGAAATGCAAATCCCCGCAGACCACGCGGTCGCCTCCGTCACCGGTGCTGAAGTCGCCGACTACGCCGTCTCCTCCGAGGCAAAGGACGGCCTCCGCACCCTGAAAATCATCTTCCGCCAGCCAGTCATCAACCGCCAGCTCATCTCCCTCCGCCTTGAGAAAAACCAAGCCGCCGAAGCCGCCCCATGGCTCCTCCAGCCCCTCGCCTTCCCCGGCACAAAATCACACCGCGGCTACATCGGCGCCACCGCCACCGCAGGCTACCGCCTCACCCCCGGGAAAACCACCGGCCTCGCCGAGATCCCTGTCACCTTCTTCCCACGGAAAACCTCCGGCCTCCAGCAAGCCTTCCGCATCCGCGAAACCTCATGGACATCCACCCTCAATGCAGAAGCCCTCGGCCAGTCCATACAGGCAGACGTCTTCCACCTCTACTCTCTCAAAGCCGGAGCCGCCTACGGCAGCGTCCTTATCAACTACTTCGTCGTCGGCGCACCCGCCACCGAGTGGAAGATCTCAGTCCCGGCCACCATCGGCAACATCGACGTCACCGGCCAGAACGTAGGCCGCGACTGGCGGCGCGAAGACGATACAGTCATCGTCCCACTCTCCCGCCCCATCCTCGGCGCAGGCACACTCCTCCTCACCTTCGAGCAGCCCATGCCATCCTCCGGCGGCCAGCTCTCCCCCGGCGAAGTCCACCCCCTCGGCGTCCAGGCAGAGCGCGGCTACATCCAGATCGTCTCCCCGCTCCAGGTGAAATTCTCCGCCCCGGAAAACGAAGGCCCGCTCCTGAAAATCGATCCCACAGAACTCCCCGCCGAGTTCCGCCTCCTCTCCTCCGCCCCCACCCTCGCCGCCTGGCAATACACCGCCCGTGATTTCACCATCGGCGCGAACGTCCAATGGTACGAGCAAGGCGAAACAGTAGACCAAGTGGTCGACTTCCTGAAACTCTCCTCCCAGATCTCCCGCGACGGCCAATGGGTCACCGACGCCCGCTTCTTCGTAAAATCAAAAGGCCGCGCCACCCTCCGCGCCATACTCCCTGAAAACACCTCCCTCTGGGAAGCCCAGGTCAATGGCACCCCCGTCAACGCCCGCGCCGATGGCAAGGAAACCCTCATCCCCCTCCCCTCCACCACAGACCCCAACCAGGCCGTGGAAATCACCCTCCGCTACGGAGCCCGCTCCGAAAAACCCTCGAAACCCACCCTCACCGCCCCCGCCCTGGACGCTCCCTTGGTCATAGGCGAGTGGACAGTCACCGGAGATGAAAACCGCACCCTCGTCCCACGCGGCGGCACCGCGGATCTAGTCCGCCCCGTCCTTGCCGAGACCGGCTGGCAATGGCTCGCACGTCACCCCCTTATCATCCTCATCCTGCTATTCATCGGAGCCACCATCCTTTTCCGGAGCAGCCTCCCGCGCTTCATCCGCTATACCACACCAGCCATCTTCATCATCCTCGTCCTCCTGCTCGCCCTGAAATCTGCAAGCAGCACCCTCCACACATCCCCCACCCTCGAATACGCTGCCCCAGTCGTCTCCGCCGCCCAGGCCGTCACCGTGGAAATCGGCAACCTCACCCCATGGCAGGCACGCACCGGCTGGAGCGCCTGGATCCTCCTCATCCTAGGAACTACCATATCCATAGTAGGATTTATCAAAAAGCAACTGATCCTCAAAGCAGCAGGCCTAGCACTCGTGACAGCATCCTTCCTATCCATCCGTGGCGGCACACCGCTCTTCTTTTTCATCCTAGCCCTCATCGCAGTGACAACCATCCCCTGGAGCGAAATCATCACCTCCCTGAAAAGAACCAAACCCGCAGCCGCCACAGCCCTCCTCCTCTTGGCACTCTTCTTCACACAGCAGAGCAACGCCCAGGACACAAAACCCGCCGAGTCCATCATCCAGTCATGGGTCGTCAGCGAAAACCGCCTCCAGGCCACCATGGAAGTCACCATCCGCGCCCAAAAAGGCGACCGCTTCCTCCTCCTGGAATC
>JBPOGC010000182.1:0-5238 GCA_051251795.1 Luteolibacter sp.
CGTAAAAGGTGAGCCGAGGTTGCTGGTGCTGCACAGGGATGAGAAGAAGATGCGACCCCTTGCGCGGGCGATGAAGAAGCAGGGGCTGGAGCTGGAATTGCGCGGTGAGCGGGGGCTGCCGGATACGATGGCGGAGATGCTGGCGTTTGACGCGGTGGTGATCGCGGATGTTCCGGCAACTTCGATGAATACGAGGCAGATGGAGCTTTTGCGGAGGTATGTTTCGGAATTTGGCGGTGGGGTGGCGATGCTGGGTTCTGAGAATTCATTCGGGTTGGGTGGATACTTCCGGACGCCGATTGAGGAGGCTTTGCCGCTGACTTCACGGTATGAGAAGGAGAAGCAGAAGCCGAGTCTGGCGATGGTGCTGGTGATCGATAAGAGTGGGTCGATGAGTGGGGAGCCGATTGCCTTGGCACGGGCTTCGGCCAAGGCTGCTGCGGAGTTGCTGGGGGCGCAGGATCAGATCGCGGTGGTGGGGTTTGATGGTTCTCCGAGGGTGATTCTGCCGATGACTGGGGCTTCGGACAAGGGGACGATATTGGGGGCGATTGATTCGCTATCGGCGGACGGGGGGACTGATGCGTATCCGGGTATGGTGGCAGGGCGGGAGCTTTTGCAGAATGCGGTGGCGAAGGTGAAACACATGATCGTGCTCTCTGACGGGCAGACGCCGGACAATGATTTCTCGGGGCTGGCGCGGGACATGAGGGCGCAGGGGATGACTGTGTCGAGTGTGGCTTTGGGTGATGGAGCGGCGAAGGATGTGATGGAGCTGATCGCGCAGGAGGGTGGCGGGCGTTATTATGAAACGAACGATCCGACGAACATGCCGCAGATTTTCACGAAGGAGACGATGCAGGCATCACGGTCAGCGATCAAAGAGGATCTGTATAGCAGTGTGGTGGTGGGGGATCATGCGATCCTTTCCGGGTATGAGAAGTCGGAGCTACCTTTCGTGCTGGGATATGTGATGACCCAGCCGAAGCCTACGGCGAGTTTGCTTTTGGCTGCGGAGACGGGTGATCCTTTGCTGGCAATATGCAGGTATGGATTGGGGACGGGGCTTTGCTGGACATCCGATCTGACGGAGAAGTGGGGTGGTGAGTGGCTCGGGTGGGGGAATGGCGGGGCCTTTTGGGCACAGATTTTCCGGGGGATCGTGAGGAAGGAACAATCTACGGGGTTATCGGCAGTATCGAGTGTGGATGGTGAGAAGATGCGGGTGGATATTTCACGAAGGGATGAGCAGGACAGGCCGGTGGATCGAATCAAATGGGATGCGAAGGCGATTGATAGAGACGGGGGGGAGGTTCCTGTTTCCGTGAGGCAGACGGGGGTGGGACGATATGAGGCGGAGGTGGATCTGACCGGGAGGGATCGGGTAAATCTAAGTCTTAGAGATCCGGATCACTCACTGATGAAGACGCTGGGATGGCAGAGGGATTATCCGGCGGAGTACAGGCTGGATGGCGAGGCGGATGCTGCGATGAAAAAGCTAGATCCTTTTTCTCCGGAGGAGGTGAGAACTGATCTGGCTGAGACAAAAGTGTACCAGGATGTGACGCATTGGTTTGTCTATGCGGGGTTTGGTCTGTTGATCGGCGGGATTGCGGTGAGGCGAGTCTGATGTGTTGGTTGTTGCTTTATGGGGTGGTCGATTGCTTTAAATGGAGTGAATGAACAAGGCGACGAAGACGACTCTGACCATTTTGCGTCGCGCGATTGGGTATGGCTTTCTGGTGACGGTGGTTTCGTTGATTTCGACAGCGATCTATGTGCTGGAGCAAAGGGAGGATCTGAGCATCTGGCATGAGGTGGATCTGGACGAGGAGTTCGACAGGTTTTCGGGTGTGAAGGATTTCAAGGGATATCTGAAACTGGAGGAACGGGTTTTTCAGCAACTGGAGGATGAGGTTTATGCGAAGACGAGTCCTGGGGACAGGTATGTGATCAATCGCTACCGGAAGGGCAGTCTGTCCGATCCGACAAGTATGCCCGAGGACTGGAACCGCAGTTTTGAAATGACACGAGAGGAGCCGGAGTCCGGGGTGCTGTTGCTGCACGGGTTATCGGATTCGCCATACAGTTTGAGGGCGTTGGGAGAGTCTTTTCATGAAGCGGGCGCGTATGTGGTGGGGCTTCGGATTCCGGGGCATGGGACGGTGCCGAGTGGTTTGGTAGAGGTTTCCTGGAAAGACTGGGCGGCGGCGGTGCGGCTGGCGGTCCTGCACTTGAAGGAACAGGTGGGCGACAAGCCGATTCAATTGGTGGGATATTCCAATGGTGGGGCGCTTGCGGTGAATTATTCGCTCAAGAGTCTTGATGACAAATCGATGCCGAGACCTGACGGCTTGCTATTGATTTCCCCGGAGATCGGGATATCGAAGACGGCAGCACTGGCGGTTTGGCAAGGACGTGTCGGGCACTGGCTGGGATTGGAGAAGCTGGCGTGGAATTCGATTGGGATGGAGTATGATCCGCACAAGTATTGCTCGTTTGCGATCAACGCGGGAGATCAAGCACATCGCATAACCACGGAAATCGACAAGCAGCTGGGGAAGTTGTCGAAAAAAGGGCAGCTGGGTGATTTTCCGAGGGTCTTGGCGTTTCAGTCGTGCGCGGACGCGACGGTTTTGGCGCCAGCGCTGGTTTCCCGATTGTTTGACCGGTTGCCGGATGCGGGGCATGAGCTTGTGATTTTTGATGTGAATCGAAACGAGGTGATCGAGCATTTGCTGGCGAAAAATCCGGAGAAAGACATCAGGCTGATACTGGATGACAGAAAGCGTCTGTTTTCGGTGAGTTTGATCACCAATCTGGAGAGTGACGCCGGGATTGCGCCGGAGGTGATCGTCAAATACCACGCCGCCGGTTCTTCGGAAGTGGTTGTTGAACAGACAGGCTTTCGTTGGCCAAACGATGTCTACTCGTTGTCACATGTGGCACTTCCGTTTCCAGAGTCTGATCCGTTTTACGGAAGTGGTGATGGTGGGAAACGACCTACGCTCGGGAATCTGGCTCTGAGAGGGGAGAAGGGGACGCTTTATATTTCTTCAAAAGAGATGCTCCGGCAGAAGTGGAATCCGTTTTTTTCCTGGATGGAGGGGAAATCCCTCGAATTCCTGGGTCTGAAAAACGGAGGGAACTGATTTTTGGGAAATGAGGTTGTGTGGGGAATCACCGATTTTTTAATTAACAGGCTTTTGTTATCAGGAAAACCTGAATAAATTCTTTTTACTCGATGGCGAAAAGACTTAAAAGATCGACGAAGAAACTTTTATCCGTGGGGTTCCATCTGGCTCTGTTAACGGGGATGGTGTTGCTTTACGATGGGGCAAAACTGGTCGGTCAGAAGTTCGGATGGATCGAGGGGGATAAGAATGAGGAGATTGTGGATGTCGATGTGGATGAATGGGTGCTGAGCAAGGATGTGGATTCGAAACTGGCCAAGCTGGTTGACCGGAATGAGGATGGATATCTTTTCAAAAGAGATATGGCGTTTCCACCGCACCTCAAGGTGATTTCCACAAATCGCTACAAGGTTCTTGATGCACGAGTTGTCGGGAAAACCCTGTTTGAGCCAATGGAGGCGGGACGGATGTCTTTCAAGGATGTGGAGACAATGGAGTATGAGATGGCCGGGAATGCGGTGCGAATCACCATGAAGAAAGATCTGGTTGAGCGCATTCTTACGCAAGAGGAGCTGCTGGATAAAAAACAGAGAAGAGCGGCGCTGCAGGAGGAAGGCAAGCCCTTGCCCGCTGACAACGACAGCATCGTCGGGAATTTACAGGGGAAGGTGGTTCAGTTTGCGAGGCAGGAACGTGAATGGAAGGCGCTGAAGTCCAGGCAGTTCGCCACAGCGGCATGGGGGAAGAAACTGGAGAACAAGATCGCGGGTATGCTGGTAGAGAACGGGCTTGTGCCGAGGCCGCGCTGGTTCGGAGAGAAGCGTATGAAGGAAGGCGATGCTCTCAAGCTGAAGGATGATACGCTCAGCCTGATATTCGACAACGTGCGCGTGGGGAGCGTAGAAATGGTTTTTTTGGGAATGGAGGGTGTGCATGGCCACCCGTGTGGGGTTTTTGAAATCAAGGGAACCATGGTGCCGAATGAAACTGTCAATGATCTGGGTCAGACCGAGACCTCTGAGGTAAGTATCGAGTCCGGTAAAGCGTGGTTGTCGCTGCTGTATCCGGTGGTGATGAGGGTGCGTGCCGAGACGATTGAGACGACCGAGCTGCAAGAGAGCGGCAAAAGTGTTTTCAAGCTTCAGGGACCGGTAGAGAAGGATACCCACCTGGATTGGATTGCAGTTGTTGCGGCAAATGCGAAAGAAAAGACTCCCAGGGTGCCGGAGAAGAAGCCTGTGGTGAAAAAGATCCAGATAAAGCCATCGGAGGGAATTGACCCACAGGCGGCGAAGGAGTGATCTTTTTTGAATACGGGTTGCAGGAAGTTCCTTGCAAAGAAGGTTTTCTGAAATATTCTCTCGGATTATGTCAGGCATCGGAATCATATTTATTATCTTAATCGCAGTGGTGGGGATCATTGTGCTCCTAGGGCTTTTCCTATTGGCTGTTTACAACGGCCTGGTGAAGCTGCGGAACATGTACAAGAACGCGTTCGCGCAGATCGATGTGCAACTAAAGAGGAGGCACGATCTGATTCCGAATCTGGTGGAGACGGCGAAGGCATACATGAGCCATGAGCGTGAAACGCTGGAGGCGGTGATCGCTGCGAGAAATATGGCGGAAGGAGCCCGGGAAAAGGCTGCGGCGAATCCGGGTGATCCGGGTGCTTTGGCTCAACTTGGTCAGGCGGAGGCCGGGCTGGGCGGTGTGCTCGGCAGGCTTTTCGCAGTGGCTGAGGCGTATCCTGATCTCAAGGCGAACCAGAATATGATGCAGCTCAGCGAGGAACTGACGACGACAGAGAACAAGGTCGCTTTCTCGAGACAAGCTTACAACGACTCCGTTCTCGCCTATAACAACAAGCGCGAGGTTTTCCCGAACAGCGTGATTGCGAACATGTTCGGTTTTGGTGAGGCGGCGATGTTCGAGGTTGATACCGAGGCTGAAAGACAGGCTCCGAAGGTCTCCTTTTAGTTTCTGAATTTTCCTGACGGATGAATTTCTTCGAGGCACAGGAGCGGGCGAGGAAGTCGAGCCGTGTTCTGGTGTGGTGGTTTGCCCTTTCGGTGATGGGGGTGATCGCGGTGATGTATCTGCTGGC
>JBPOGC010000183.1:0-5212 GCA_051251795.1 Luteolibacter sp.
ACGACATCCATCGCAGCTTACTTATCCACGGAGATTTCGATCTTCTCCGGCGCATGCTTCACCGCGATGAAAATCAGACTCGTCCACGCCGCCATCAGCAACAGGAAGGCACCCGTGACATAAAGCCACGGCCGAATTTTGTTCATTTCAATAGTCATTTATTTTATTTGGTTCGGGTTTGGCCCCAGAAACTTGATCTTCTGCCGTATCGTCGCATTCCCCGGCTCCGCCTTGATTTTCAGAGTAAGCTGCATTGGCCCCTTGTAGTTCTCCAGGTCGTTGATAATCACCAGCGGGCGGCTCGTCTCCGCAAGAGCCTCCAGAGTAATCGAATCCCCCATCCCACTCAGCGTGAAACCTGTCGGCGCGTCCTCCAACGAGAACTTGAACTCCACCGGCTGGTTGCGTTTGTTCTGCAGCCGGATCTGGTAATGATTCCTCACCACTGTCGGATCCACATAAAACGGCGCCCCCCGCATCCGCGAAACCTCCGCGAAAACAGGCTTCACCTTATGGAAAGCCGTGAAACCAAACGCCATCATCCCGACCGCGCCCAACCCTGCATAAAGCCAGATACGTGGCCTCAGGATTTTGCGCTTTTTACCCTCCAGCCCCTTCGTCGAATCATACCGCACCAAGCCCTCCGGCCTCTTCAGTTTTCGCATGATGTCATTGCACGCGTCAATGCACGCCGCGCAACCAATGCACTCCATCTGCAGCCCATTCCGGATATCGATCCCCGTCGGGCACACCTGCACACAGCGCGTGCAATCCACGCAATCCCCCGCATCCGGATCTTTCGCCTTTCCACGCGGCTCACCGCGCAAGGGGTCGTAGCCGATTACGACGGTTTCATCATCAGTAAGGGCGGACTGGATGCGCCCATAGGGGCAGAGGATGATACAGAACTGCTCGCGGAACCACGCAAAGCAGAAGTAGAGCGTGGCGGTAAGGGCGCTGATGATGGTGAAGGCTGCTCCGTGCTGGAGCGGGCCTTCCCGCATGAATTCATACAGGCGCGGCAAGGAGACGAAGTAACTGATAAACACATGGGCAATAAGGGCTGAGGCTATGAGATAAAGCGTGTATTTCACCACGCGACGTATCGTCTTCCGCGCACTGGACGGAGCGGCGGCAAGCTTCCTGCGGGAGGGAGCATCACCATCGATCCATCGCTCAATACGACGAAAAACGTGTTCCAGGAAAACGGTATAAGGACACGCCCAGCCACACCAAAGCCGACCGAGAAGTGCCGTGAGAAAAAACAACGAAAAGCCCAGCCCGCTGATCGCAAAAAAGAATACCCACAGATCCTGCGTCAGCAAAGTCAGCCCAAAGAGATGGAACTGTCTGTGCTCCACATCAAAGAAAACCGCTGGCGCGTCATTGATCGGAATCCACGGCAACAGCACATACACTGCGATCAGCAGTATCCCAAAAATCCTCCGCCAGAAAGTGAACCGCCCCTTCACATCCGCCGGGTGCAGAATATTATGCGAACCATCCGGATTGATCGTCGTCACCGACACCAGATTCGGAGTTCTGTTTTTCTGCATCGGGCTCGCCACCCGAAAAGAATGGCAGGTCTCTGCCAATCACACTCCGCATAGAATCTTGGAAAACGCGCAGGATTTGCGCAAACCTGCGAAACCACAATTATTAGAGAGTCCTTGGAAACCAATAGACCACGACAAACAACCCTCAAATTAAGTAAAGGTTTCTACTCGCTATACTCTAACAGTTCAAAACCAGAATCAACTAGTTCCCTGCTAATCATTACACGATCCAATTAGCCTGTTTCTGAATATTTCACGTTCATTACAGGTTCGGAATGCCATTCATGGGCAATGTCGCGCATCAGCAAAGCATGGTCGAACTCAATGCTCCCCTGCGGAAAAAGCGAACGGTCATCGAAGTAAGCCGACCGCACACGGTCAACGGCCAGAGGCGATACCTGCCAGTCCGCAACCTCAAGCAACATACCATCCAGCTTACAGGAATTGGGGTGCGGTGAATAACCCACACATCCGTTCTCGAAAAACTGGGACGACTCTTGAAGAACACTGAAAATGGAATCCGTTGGAAAATCGTTCGTCTCACCGACTTCGATATCCACCAGAAGGGCCTCGGTATCATCCGCATCTACCCTGAACGAAATCCGGCCATCCTGATCACAAACAGTGAATTTCGACAGATGATGAACGCTTGGAAAAATTCGACCACCTGCCAAAGCATTCAGCAGTGAACTGGTGTCACGCCGAGGAACGAAAACCCCTTCGCGAGTCCCGCTTTCGTCATTCCATTCGGCCGCAATGCGATGAGCAGAGTTTTCGCTCCAGATACCCACAATCCTAGGCATCCCTTTCGGGCGGATCTCCTCCAGTCGAATCAGGCAAATACCCGCAACCGCATACCCGTTGAACAGTTTTTCCCGGAAACATTTTTGCCCGGAAGTTTTCCGGAAGAAGCTTTTGCACAACCTCAGGTGCAACTCGATAGTTTAGCAGGATACGCCGCTGTATGATTCCCGTGATTGCTGGTATCTTCATTTATTGAGTGAACCGTTTCAGAAGAGCCGCGCGGGTAAAATTCCGAATTCAATCAGACGGCGGCTTCGGCGTATTCATGATTCTGAAATGCTAGCAAGCTAGATCAGCCTCCACCCTAGCAAGCGCCTCTACAATAGGACTGACAGTGCTATCCATTCCCGCGCTGTGCATGATCAAGAGTGCAGACACAACTAAAACGGTAATGACCGAAATTAGCGCGTAAGTAATCGCTAGCCTTGATAGCATGACTCCCCATGAGCGAATCGACTCCTCGCTTCGCGACTGGCTCCATATTATTGCTAGAGCGTGAGTTGCTTGCTTCTCGATCAGCTTTTGGCGAAACAGCCTAGGTGAGTGAGCCATTCTACGCGCCGCTCGTAATCCGTAAAGACTGAGTCCCGCCATAACGGTGCCGATCAGAAGCAACCATAGCGCATGAGGAATGTTTAGCTCGGTCATATTATTTGTTTTTGATTCGGAATTTCTTTGCAAAAAGTTATAGGAATGGTGCGCTGGTGGAAAGTTTCTATTTTTTCAGACGTCTTCCTCGACGTCGCCATCTCCGCCTTATTTTTCTTCATTCTTGGCATGGATGGCGAGTGCTGGATGAGTTGAGGAACAGCTTCCATGAGAAGGCAGTCAATAGTAATTTGAGGTTCACCTCAAGTTATGTTTATTTTCGTTTCATTGGTATAGTAATAGGGCTCCCCCCGGCGGTCGAGCTGGCCACAGCTCGGCGGGGTTCGGGGTGGCAACCCCGTGGTGGTTTGTAAGTTTAGAAACATTGGACTCTCGCTTCCATTCGCACTCATCGCCACGATGCCTGGCATCGCTTGTTGTCGGACGGTGCATGTATTGATCCGGTGGTTCCATTCCGTTTTAGGGAAAAGGGCGGAGCGTCACTTTCTTGTTATCGCACCCGGTCGGTAACCGGTGCAGGCGCAGTCTTCGTGATCACTCCAAATCCGTGGTTCTTGTTTCATGGAAAAATTATTTCGGGCTAGGCGGCGACCTTATCCGGGCGGTAATCCGCACCGTCTCTCAGCAGGGCGAGCATCATTACCGCGAGCTTGCGGGCGATTGCGACAACCGCCTTTTTTTTCGCCCGTTGCCCTCCACGTTCCGCAAGTTTCAGGCCGTGACGTTTCAGCTCGCAGTCGGGGCCGAAGGGGCCGAGCACATACTGCGCGGCACCGACCAACAACCGTCTGAGGTAGGTGTTGCCTGCTTTGGATATGCGAAGCTGCTTGTCGGTGTCGCCGGACTGGTCGCGCTTCGGCACCAGGCCGAGGTAGGCTCCCACATCACGACTGCGTGCGAAGCGTTTGGGATCACCGATCGTCAGCACGAAAGTCAGTGAGGTGATCGTTCCCACCCCGGTGATCCCTTGCAGGTGCTTGCAACTGCGGGTAGCTCTCGGTAACGAGCTTCTCGATGCCAGCCTCAAGCTCCCGGATCTGCGCGGTCATCGTATCGAGCACAACCAGCGATGGTTCGATGAGAGCCAGGGTCTCGGGGAAATCCGTTTCAAGCTCACGCCGCGCGTGCCTGGCAAAGCAACTCGTTTTCGGTGAGCGCAGGCGGATGCCCATGCTTTTGAGGGTAAAGCGCACCGCGCTTATGACATCCACGCGCTGGCGCACTAGGTTGTCGCGCAACTTGATCTGGAGAAGGTCGCGCTGCGCCTGCTCCGTGCCGTGTTTGATGGGATGTATTAGCCTTTCGTCGGCACGGGCAAGGCGGGCCAGCATCCGTGCATCCCTCCGGTCGCTTTTCCGGTCATTGGAGTAGGTCGCCCTGAGTTTGCGGGCATTGGCAACCAGCACGCGGTGTCCGAGCGTCTCGAAGAAACGGCTGATCCAAGGACTGTTCATCCCTACCTCCATGACGATGAGGGCGCCTGGATAGCGATTGCTCAGCTTCGTGAGTGACTCACGGGTGTTTTTGATGGATTGCTCCGAAATGATCTCGCCGAGGGCATCAAGGGCACACACGGCGTGTTTGCGGTCCCCGAGGTCAATTCCTAGGGTTGTAGTAGATGGTGGTTTCGTCTTCATGGCAGTGGTTAGTATAACCTATCGGGCCAGTCATGACCCGCGCTGCCTTCTCATCTATTCTTGTTAGCCTCTTGGCTTATTGGAAATCGGACGTTGTATCGGGTCGGTTGGAGTTTGCCATTCTGATAGAAACCAATGCTATATCCATCCTTGAAATTCTCGCTGAAAGATATGCAGATCATCGAAATTTCTGAAACTCCGACAATACGAGTAGAAGCTCCTCCGTTGGGATAATAAGCTGTGTCGATGGCAAATCCGCTCAATCCAAACTTTGTTCCGTTGATTGTCATTATTCCGTTCTTCACTGTTCCAATCGGTTTTGGAGCATCAAGCTCGGGATATGTCGTTGTGCCTTTGCCGTCATAGGTTCCAATTGAAATTGCTTCGACGATGCCCTCAAAGTGCGCATTCAAGGTAGGGACAACTACGCCACGCCCAGAAGTGAACGAAATGGCATCCTCAATCGTCTCCGCAGTTGCTGATTGGATCAGGAAGAGGGATGCGTGCAGAGTTAGGGTTATGAGTGAGGTCTTCATTTCTTTGGCTAGATTCTATGGCTGATGAAGAGCCATTCCAAGGTTGGAGTTGAAAGAGGAGGTGTTGCCG
>JBPOGC010000184.1:0-5209 GCA_051251795.1 Luteolibacter sp.
TGCGGACATGAAGCGTCCATTGTGGGTAATCCCTGAAACCGTACAAGCCTAAGTTGACGCGTATGCCCTTCAGGGCTTGATGAATTGATGGTGATTCACCCAGGGCGGTGCCCGGGCTGGGATACTTCGCACCTTTGGTGCTGGGTTCCGCGGTGCCGGACGGTTGAGGAAGTCGAATGGTGGAGAGAAGTGCTGGAGTAAATGAAGGCGACGATGCTCGACGTAGTCAAAAAGTGGGGGGCGTGTGCTATTGATCCTGCATGTAGGCGGCTTCGGGGTCGATTTTGAAAGTCCAGCGGAGGGGATCCGCGGAGTTGCCGGATGTGTCTTTCCAGGTGACGAGGACTTCGGTGGCTGGCTGGCGGAGTTTGCGGTTTACCTGCCAGGAAAATTTTTTTCCGGCGCTGGCGTAGTTTGCTGGGACTTCGCCGAAGCCGGCGACTTGCATTTTTAGGGTGTCAGGATCAATGTCCTCGACGGTGGTGAGATCGACGGAGATTTCCGGGAGGCGGGAGTTGATGATGGAGCCGGGTAGGGGGAGGACGGGGTAGTCGAGCTCTACGGCTGCCGTGTTGTCGCTGGATGTGGAGTTGTGGAAGGTGATGGCGAGATCGAAGATGCGGTCGAAGTTTCCGAGGACGACGTAGCGTGGGAGTATGCTGTCTGGAAGGGAGCGTTTTACTTTTCCGGGCTGGACGGTGAACATTTGGGTGTAGCCGAGTTCCTCGCCTTTGGTGATCATCTCGGAGGTGAAGTAGCCGCCGGGGTAGGCGTAGGTGGTGACGGGGGTTTTGAATTTTTCCTCCAGGAAGGTTTTTGAGTCTCCCATTTCCGTCTGAAGGAATGCATCGAAGGCTTCGGCGCCTGATTTGCGGCTGTTTTTGACTGTCTGGGGAAAGGGGTGGGTGGTGGAGTGGCCGCCGATGGTTGCGCCGTTTTTCATCATTTCCTCGATCATGGCGGTGGTGAGGGCTTTTCCGCCGCCATCTACATAGTCCTTGTAGAGGTAAAGGGTAAAGGGGAAGCCGAATTCCTTGAGGACGGGAAAGGCGTCTGTGTAGACGGATTTCCAGCCGTCATCGATGGTGATGACGATGGCGCGCTCGGGGATGGTTTTTTCGCCTTTTTTCCAAGCGATGAAGTCGGCCATGGGGATCACAGGGATGCCGAGCTGGCTGATTTTCTTCATCTGGGAGCGGAATTTGGTGGTGCGGATGCGCATGGCGGTCTCGCGATCTTTTTCGGAAAAGTCGTGGTAGCCGAGGACGGTGACGCGGACGCCATCGTCCGGGATGTCGGGATTCTCGGTGGGGAGTGGGCTGCCTTCCTCCTGGGCATGGAGGGGAAGAAGAAGTGCGAGGAGGATCGCGGCGATTTTTTCCAAGAGATTCATTTGTGAGGTGAGTTTATTAGGTGGGATCTGGATTGCAATGCTTGGGGGGTGCTTTGTTTTGCGAGGGAGGTATGTTGAGGTGAGCCGTGAGACGAGGACGTTTGGGGGCAAACGTCTCTGCCTTTCGCTTGCTATCGGGGGGGAAGAGGGTGAAGTTTTCCAGTGATGCGGAGGTCTTTTGCACAGATGGAATTCCGGTTTCCCCAGTGGGGGAGGCCAGGGGGTGTGTCTGAGAGGCAGGAAAAGGGTGAGCCGGATGCGGCGATGACCGAATGGTGCCGGGAGCGGGCGGCTGAATTCGGGCTGGGGAAGCTTTCCCGGAAGGTGAAGGTGTTTTGGAACCCGAGGATGAGGACGACTGCGGGCAGGGCTTGGTGGCCGGCGCGGGCGATCGAGCTGAACCCGAAGATCCGGGAGATTTCCGAAGATGAGATCTGGCGGACTCTGAAGCATGAGCTGGCGCATCTTTTCGCCTATGAGCGCGGTGGGCGGCGAAAGATCGAGCCGCACGGGCGGGAGTGGCGGGTGGCGTGCGCGGATCTGGGAATTCCTGGGGAAAGTGTGCGGCATTCCCTGCCGCTGAAGGGGCGGAGGCTGAAACGGAAGCATGTGTATGTGTGCCCTTCCTGTGCGGCAAAGGTGTCGCGGGTGAGGGAGATCAAGCGCCCGGTGGCATGTTTCTCCTGCTGCAAGACGCTCAATGGCGGTGTTTTTCATGAACGCTTCCAATTGGTGAAAGTAGATGCGGATTCCTGAAGTATAGGATTTTTGCCGATGTCTGTATCGAGGTGATTTCAAAGATCACTTCCTGTTGCAGAAACAAAAAGGCGACTTACCTTTCACAAAATTATGACAACAGATTCTTTTTACATCCTTATGGTTCCCATCTTCGGATTTTCTCCGTTGTTGATTATCCTGATGGTCGGGAGTGCGCTTGCGAGCTGGCTGGTAAGCAGCACGTTGAAGCGGCGTTTTGCAGAATATTCGCAGACTCCGATCCGTTACACGGGTGCCCAGATCGCGGAAACGATGCTTCGTGAGAGCGGGATCAATGATGTGCGCGTGATCAGCACTCCGGGCAAACTTACCGACCACTATGATCCTGCGAAAAAAACGGTGAACCTGAGTGAGTCCGTTTACTCGATGAACAACATCGCGGCGGCTGCTGTGGCAGCGCACGAGTGCGGGCATGCTGTGCAACATGCGAAATCCTACGCTTGGCTGACGATGCGCTCGAAGATGGTGCCAGCGGTGCAGTTCGCCAGCAGCGGGCTGAACATTCTCCTTCTGGTAAGTATTTTCGGATCGATGTTTTTCAATAGCCCAACTCTTCTTTACGGATGGATTGCGCTTTTCTCGGTGACGACTTTGTTTTCGGTGATCACTCTCCCTGTGGAGTTCGATGCGAGTAAGCGTGCGCTGGTCTGGCTGGAAAACTCCGGTGTTTCTTCCTCAATGGAGCATGAGAAGGCGAAGAATGCCTTGTTCTGGGCGGCGATGACCTATGTGGTCGCGGCGATCAGCTCGGTGGCGATGCTGATCTACTATGCCTCGATGTTGCTGGGACGCAGGGACTAGAAGTAGCGGGGTTCGTTGCCGGGCTTCCACTTGATGTTGCAGCCGCTGCTGGGGAGTCCTTTTTTCGGAGCCTCTCCGGCGAGTAGGGATTTGATGGCGGCGGTGAGGTCTTCTCCGGATGGGCTGCCGCTGCCGGGGCGGGTACCATCGAACTGGCCTGCGTAGACTACTTGGCCTTCGCTTCCGAGCAGGAAGAAATCCGGTGTGCAGGCGGCTCCGTATGATTTTGCGACCATTTGTGACTCATCGATCAGATAGGGGAAATTCCAGCTGTATTGGGCGGAGAACTCTTTCATGGGCTCGGGCCCGTCTTGAGGGTATTTTTCGAGGTCGTTTGAATTGATTGCTACAGTGGTGACGCCTTGTTCAGCGGCGAATGTAGCGAGTGCACTTACTTCTGTAGCCAGATGGATCACGTATGGGCAGTGATTGCAGGTGAAGATGACAATGGTGCCGTTTTTCCCGGCCACGTCCTTGAGGGAGTGGGTTTTTCCGTGGGCGTCCGGGAGGGAGAAAATGGGGGCAGGGTCGCCGTATTTGAGTTCGAAAGTGGATTTTACTTCAGACATGAGAGAGATTAATTGGGTTTGTGGGTTGTGCGATGACTCTGTGATTTGGGGGAAGAGTATATAACCACGGAATACACAGAATACACGGAAACTTGGGTTGAGGAAAGATTTTGGAACCACGAATTTCACGAATCTCTCTTGCTTGGGTTTTGGAATTTGAATTTTCCGGGGCGGAGGGTTAGGGGGTGTGGGTGCTTGGTGATGATGAAAAAGCCCGTTACTCGCGGCATTTGTTGATTCCGGAGATCGGGGTGGAGGGGCAGGAGCGGCTCAAAGGGGCTTCGGTGCTCCTGATTGGGACGGGTGGGCTGGGGTGTCCGGCTGCGCTTTATCTGGCTGCGGCCGGGGTGGGGCGGCTTGGGTTGGTTGATGAAGATACGGTGGATGTATCGAATCTTCACCGGCAGGTTTTACATTCGGATGAGTTTGTGGGGAGGCCAAAGCTGGATTCCGCCGCCGCTCGGCTGCGGGAGGTGAATCCGCATGTGGAACTGGAGCTTCATCCGGTGCGGTTCACGCCGGAGAATGCGGTGGGGATTGTGGAGAAGTACGATGTGGTTGTGGATGGGTCTGACAATTTCCCGACGAGGTTTCTGGCGAACGATGCGGCGTTTTTTCTGAAAAAGCCTTTGGTTTACGGGGCGATTCATCGGTTTGACGGGCAGGTAACGGTTTTTGCCCCGCATCTGGGAGGGCCTTGTTACCGCTGTCTGGTGCCGGAGGCTCCGGGGCCGGGGGCGGTGCCGAACTGTGCGGAAGCTGGGGTTCTGGGGGTGTTGCCTGGGATCATCGGGTCGTTGCAGGCGATGGAGGCGATCAAGCTGGTGCTTGGGATCGGAGAGGCTCCTCTGGGGAGGATCCTGATCTACGATGCTCTGCGTACTTCGTTCCGGACGATGAAACTTCCACATGATGCGGCTTGCCGCTTGTGCGGGGAGAATCCCACGATACTTTCCGTTAGCAATCCGGAGACGAACGCGGATGCTTCCTGCGAAATGACTGATCCAAATATGCAAACAATTACTGTAGAAGAACTGAAGGCGAAGCTTGATTCCGGCGACTTGAACGCGCTGCTCATCGATGTCCGGGAGAAGGATGAATACGATGTGGTGAATATTCCGCAGGCGAAGCTGGTGCCCTTGCAGTCAATTCCTACCTATGCGCCGAATCTGCCGAAGGACACGCAGATCATCATTCACTGCAAGGCTGGCGGTCGCTCTGCGAGGGCTTGCGAATACCTCTCCTCGATCGGGTATGACAATGTGGTGAATGTGGAAGGCGGGATGGATGCTTTTCAGAAACTGTGAGGCGCAATTACTGGTCGCGGTAGCAGTCCACAAATTAGAGACCTAGGACGGTGGCGTGCGCCCATACGGCGGGAGCATTTTTCGGTAGGGTAAGGCTTACTTGATTCCATGCGTCTCAGCGAATGCGGCGGCTCCCTCCGGATCATCTTTCGGCCAGTTTCTGTGGATGGCGTTGAGGGTGTAGTCCCGGTCGTTTCCGGGAGGGAGGGTCATCGCCCATTGTGCGGCGGTCTCTGGTTCGTAATTCGAAATGGTCTCTGCGTAGCTGCGAATGGCGGTGTTTTTGGTGGTGCCTTCGGGGAATGTGGTGAGCCATTTTCCCGCAGACTCGTAGTCGCGTAGAGTCCAGTTACGGATCATAT
>JBPOGC010000185.1:0-5191 GCA_051251795.1 Luteolibacter sp.
GTGAGAAGTGAGAAGTGAGAAGTGGGGGGGCTCGGGTTGGGGGAAGATTTTTTTACCACGAATCTTACGAATTTTTTGCTGGGGTTTGTTGCTTTTTTTACCGCCAAGTTTTCTTGGTTCTTGAGAGTTGGGATTTGAAACTTATGGCTGCCAGAGGAGCTGGCGGAGGGGGGCTTTCAGGGGTTCCGGCCAAGGGAGGGTTTCTATGGCTTCCGGGTCTTTCCAGGCGGGGTTTATGGCCTGGAGCTGGGCTAGGTGGGCTTCCGCGGTTTCGATGTTGCCGAGTTGGGTGTTGGTGATTGTCAGAAGGAGGGTGGTGTCTTCGACCTCGTTGCCGGGGATGCCAAGGGAGGAGGCTTTTGTTAGGTAGGCGGCGGCTTCCTCGGGGTGATCTGTGAGAAGGGAAATCCAGGCGGCGCGGATGGCAAGAGCGACATCGTTGGGGAAACGGAAGAGGCCGGTTCTGAGTATTTCCATGGCCTGGCGGGGATCGGCATTTTCGAATGCGGTGTAGGAGGCTTCCGAGTAGTCGGAAGGGTGGTGTGTGGCCTGGGGCTGGTTTGTGATGAGATCGAGCCAGGTGCGGTGGGCTGTCTGGAAATCGGCGAGGGAGGTGAAGGCTAGGGCTTTGGTGCGGAGGATTTCCGGCGGCGGGGTGCCGAGGCGCTGGGCGACGGCGGTGAGTTGCAGGGCGGCGGTTGCGGTTTCGTGGGAGCTGGCTAGGCGGGTGGCGTTTGCTATGGCTGTTGCGGCCAGGGTTTCCCGGGGGAATTTCTGTAGGAGTGCGGGTGAGAGAAGCTGGCTGATGATCTCCTGGATTTCCTGGTCGGTGGGGTTTTCTGTGAGAATGAGTTCATCCAGGATGGTGGCTTTTTGTTGCTGGATGAGGGGGACGATTTCTGTGAAGTCCGGGGCTTCGTAGCCAAGCCAGTCTTGTTCTTCGCGGAGGGTGGCTAAGGTCTCCGGGGAACGCGGTGTGGTGGCTAGTTGCGCGATGGCGGGGGGGAGTTCTTGGGCGATGCCGAATGCTTGGGAAATGTAGGCGGGTTTTCCTGATTTCAGGGAGAGGTAGAGGGCGGTGGCGGTGCCCAGACCCTGTGGGGGAAGTGCGGAGATGAGTGCGGAGATGGCGGCGGGATCTTGCGAGGCGAAGGTTTCCTGGACGATGGTGGCGAGGGCGATTTCGGGGGCGCTGATATTGGGATACTCGTTAGGATAGGCGGCGGCTAGGCGCTTTTCCAAAGGGGCTGCGGCTGAGTGGTTGCTTATGGTGGCGGGTATTTCCGGGATGAGTTTCGAGAGGTGTTGGAGTCGGATTTCGTTGGGGGTTTTTATGAGGCTCTGGGTGTCGGGGTTCAGGTGGTAGCCTGAGAGTGATTCCATGGTTGTGAAGTCATGGGGGAGTTTCTGCGTTTTTGGGATGGGTAGGTGGTAGGTGGCTTCTGTGCCGGTAATGGTGAATGGGGTGGTGGGTTTCGGTTTGAGGGGTGGGGTGATTCCGGTGGGGGTGCGGGTGGTCTGGCCGGTGAGGGGGATCTCGATGACTTCCAGGTTTTCGAGGGTGATGAGGAGTGTGGTTTTCCGGAGGAAGGCGGTGATGGGTTTTGGGTAGAGGGGGAAGGTCTCGGTGCGGAGGGTTTCTCCGGTGGTGGTCTCGCGGATGTGCCAGGTGAGGGTTTCTCCGGTGAGTGTGGGGTGGGCTAGGAAGAGGGAGTTTTCGGAGAAGGGTTGGAGAGTGTCCGGATTGAGATTTCCGGGGAAGGTGCCGAGGTTTGTGATGGGTTTCAGGGTTTCTGCGTTGCAGAGGAGGTTTGTTTCATCGCGGTGGACGATGATGTGGGTGGCTGCGGGGGAAAGTGAGAGGTGGGTGATGGTTTTGGCATCAGTGGGGAAGAGGATGGCGGAGACTGTCGGGGTTTTTGTTAGGTTCCAGCGGATGACGGTGGGGTGGGGGCCGGAAAGGGCGAGGTGGAGGGTGTTTTCCGAGTAGGCCTGGAAGAGGATGGGGTGTGGGTGCTCGAGGGTGTGGGTGGGGACGGTGAAGGGGGCTGTGGCGAGGTTTTTTGTGAGGAGATTCCGGGCTTCCGGGGTGGGGTTGTTTTCCAGGGAGGCCTGGAGGTAGGGGAGGGCTTTTTCAGGTGAAGAGTTCCGGATGTGGGTTTTGGCGAGGGTGAGCTGGGCGGAGGCGAGGGCTGGGTTTCCGGTGGTTTTTTCCTGGGATGCGGGCGCGGGTTTTTGGCACGAGAGGAGGAAGGTCGTGAGAGTTGCCAGAGTTATGTGGGCTATGGATTTCAGAGGTTCGGTTTTGTTGTTTTTTTAACTACGGATCTTACTGATCCAACGAATCTTTTTGGCTGGGGTTAGGCGGTTACCAGGGTGCCTTCGGTTACTCCTAGCTTTTCGGTTGCTTGGATTTGTTGGAGGAGTTGGTCGGGGGTGATTTTTTTGGTGAGGAGGTCCTGGTAGGATTGGATGGTGGAGAGGGATTGCTCTTTGGTCTCGTCGAGTAGTTCTATCCGGTAGTTTTTCAGTCCGCTTGAAAGGAGGTTTTCGAAGAAACGGGCTCCGGTTTGTGCGCGGCCGTTGAAGAGGGTGTTGCGGCAGCCGACGTCTGCCTGGAGGCGGTGGAGCTGGCCGACGCGGTCGCGGAGGTGGACTACGTGTTTCTCGCAGGGGCGGCCACAGTCCTTGTAGGTGGTGCCGGAGCTGAGGAAGGTGCAGAAGACGCAGTGCTCCATGTGAAACATGGGCATGTGCTGGTGGAGGGTGAGCTCGAGCCAGTGGGGCGGGGTTTTTTCCAGGAGGTTGAGGACTTGGGAGATGTTGAGGTCGTAGGAGATGGTGAGGCGATCCAGGTTGGCAGATTCCTTGAGGATTTTTGCGGTGAGGGGGTTGGCGGTGTTCAGGGAGAAGTCGCCGATTTTTATTAGGTCGGTGTTGCCTTTGAAATGGTGGAGGGCGTGGAGGTTGCGGAGGAGGAGTCCGTGTGGGTTGGCTCGGTCGATGAGTTTCAGGTAGCCGGTTTCGCCGGTTTTTATGATGCGGGGGGTGGCCAGGATGATCTGGCTGTTGGTTTCGCGGGTTTGCTCGACGGCGTGTTTGTAGCGGCGGGGGTCTTCGAAGTCGCAGTAGATCTGGGGGATGTTGGATTCAAGGGCGGCTTCGAGTTGGGGCTCGGTGCGGACTAGGACGGAGAGGGATGGAGTGCCGGGTGCCGAGTGAAAAGTGGGAAGTGGAAAGAGTGCGGTGGTTGTGGCTGGGGTTGTGGAAGCCGACTGAAAGCGCGGCTCTCCTTTATTGGCTTCGAGTTGTTCTACCAGGTCGCGGCGGAGTTGGTTGAGGGCGGAGACGGGGATGTGGCAGTCGCCTGTGATGTTGTTGTCTAGGGAGGCGAGTTCGTAGGTGGTTTCGCCGAGGCGGGAGAGTTGCTTTTGGAGGGTCTCGGTGGAGAGGGGGTGGTTGGTTGCCTCGGTGAGGGGGATTGCGGTGCTGGCTGTGACCGGGGCTGGAATCCCCGGTAACGGCCTGGGGCTGGAATCCCCAGCTACGGTGGCTGTTGCTTTGAGGGGCTGTCCAGGTTGGCCGGTGACTGTGAGGTGGAGGGGGGTGCGTTTGACCTTTGGCTTGGCGGTTTGCCAGAATTTGCGGATCTCGGATTCGAGGGCTGGGTCGGCGGTTTTGTAGAGGGTGACTCCGGGGCGGATGCGGTCGAAGTTGATGCCGGAAAAGGTGCGGTGGAAGATGATGCGGTCGTTTTCGATTTTCCAGATGGAGGCTCCTTGCTCCAAGTCGCGGTTTTCACCGGCGTCGAATACGATGCCATCGCCTGCTTTCAGGGGTGGGGTCTGTTGGGAGGGCGGGGTGTCCAGGCGGATCCAGCTGTTCTGGGCTTCGATGATGGTTCCCAGGAATGGGCCGCGTTTTTTTCCGAATTTTCCGTGAGTGAGGTAGGGGTGGTTCGTGCCTGCGAGCCAGCCTGTGGTGAGGCCTCGGGAGAAGGTCATTTCCAGGGAATATTTGTCCTCCGCGGTTACTGCCGGGGCTGGAATCCCCGGTAACGGACTGGGGCTGGAATCCCCAGCTACTTGTAGTGCTGCGTCGATGGCTTTTCGGTATACGCGGGTGACGGCGGCTACGTATTCGGGGGTCTTGAGGCGGCCTTCGATTTTGAAGGATTTCACTCCTGCTGTGATGAGCTGTGGAATGAGATCGACGGCGGCGAGATCCTGGGGGGAGAGGAGGTAGCGGTGTTCGCCGAGTTCTTTCGTTTCGCCATCGACTACGAGCTCGTAGGGCATGCGGCAGGCTTGGGCGCATTCGCCGCGGTTTGCGGAGCGCTGGCCTAGGGATTCCGAGGTGAGGCACTGGCCGGAGTAGGCGACGCAGAGGGCGCCGTGGACGAAGACTTCGAGGGGAGTTTCGAGTGCCGAGTGATCAGTGTGAAGTGTGGATTGAAATCTTTCGATTTCCTTGAGGGAGAGCTCGCGGGCTAGGACGGCTCTTTCCATGGGGAAGATGGATTCGAGGAATGAGAGGCCTTCCGGGGAGGTGATGGTCATCTGGGTGGAGGCGTGGAGTTCGACTTCAGGGGCGATGGTGCGTGCCATTTTGGCGAGGCCGAGATCCTGGATGATGAGGGCGTCTACTCCGGCGGCGGCGATGATGCGGAGCTGGGCTTCCGCGGCTTCGAGTTCATCTGTGAAGATGAGGGTGTTCATGGTGACGAAGCCTTTTACGCCGTGTTTGTGGAGGTAGGAGATGAGTTCGGGGAGATCGGCTTCGGTGAAATTATCGGCGCGGAGGCGGGCGTTGAATTTCGGGAGGCCGAAGAAAATGGCATCGGCTCCGGCGGCAACGGCGGCGCGTGCGCAGTCCCAGTTTCCGGCTGGGGATAGGAGTTCGGGGTGTGTTGTCACTTGGTTTGAAAGGTGTCTGGCTAGGCTACTTGCTAGGGTAGCGTTATTTTGAACCACGGAATACACTGAATACACGGAAATGAAGAGTGGGAATTTTGTGGACTGGGTTGCGTGGGGTGAAGAGCTAGGGATGTGGGGTTTGCGTTGGTAATGTTTTTTGGAACCACGAATCGCACGAATCTAACGAATCTTTTGCTTGGGTTGTGTGAATTTGAACCGCCAAGAACGCTAAGTTCGCCAAGTTTTCTTGGGTGGGTTGTGAGTTGTGAGTTGTG
>JBPOGC010000186.1:0-5138 GCA_051251795.1 Luteolibacter sp.
CCCTGTGGCAATAGGAATCAGTCTCCCAGGAACATGAATTCCTCCGCAATGCGGTTCAGGGAGACCCTCGCGGCGGGAAGTGCTTCAGCGAGTTCGCCAAGCATTCTCCGTGAGGATTTTCCTGCGGGGCAGCAATTCGCCGCGCCTTGGAACGAGCGCTGGGCGAAGGACTCATAGAATTGGAGATCAGGCGCGCCGCAATGTTCGCTACGGCGACTGATAAACTCCGGAAACAATCCGGTGAGAACGAGGAATTGGTTACCTGCGGCGACCTGGAGGTGAAATTTCATCCTCCCTTGAGCGGAGGAGATGACTGCGAGGAAATCGGAAGCATGATTGTAGCCGTGCGCGATGTCTTGGAGCGGGTCGTCTGCCTGCACTCTTAGGCGTTTTGACAGAAGCCGGGAAACATAATCAGCTACAGCGGGTTCCGTGATTCCGGCCTGTTTGAAGGCATGCCGGACGAGGACGTAGAAATAGAAATCGGAAGAGACCCGCAGTGCGGAAGTGGAATCGAGGATGCCCCTCAGAACCTCCTTGAGATCGAGCATCTCACGGAGTGCGTCGGGATCATCCCAGAGCTTGGCCATTGAGACCCGTTTCTGGCCGCCGCCCAGAACATCGCTTAGAAAATCGAAGTCGGCACCGGTAAACCGGTCGCTGCTGGCGGCAATCCATTTTTCCAACATAGCTACCCGTTTAGCAAACAGTGCGCCAAGACGCCAGTGAATAGTTAAGCTTTCCGAAATAAAAGTTCAGAAAGCTTATCCGCGTTTGCGTTCAAGCATAACGAGCATCATGAAAGAAATTATGAAATTCAGTTCTTTCCGGGGATTTGGTTCTGCCAGTTTTTCGATAGTAAATTTTCTTTCGAAAAACGCGGGACGTTTCTGAAGCCGCAT
Organism: Luteolibacter sp.; assembly: GCA_051251795.1. Lineage (GTDB taxonomy): Bacteria > Verrucomicrobiota > Verrucomicrobiia > Verrucomicrobiales > Akkermansiaceae > Luteolibacter. The sequence continues at coordinate 903 of JBPOGC010000186.1, forward strand.
CGCAGGTTCACCGTTGGAGCGTGTGGCGAGATATTTCGGATGGAACAGATAGCCGGTCGCCATCCCTTGCTGCCAACGGAGCCTATGGCCTGGCCTTTCGCATCCGTGGACTCGTATCTGGCAGACCAGTCGATGATCTTCTTGGTGCGGATGTCCGCAAGATGGGTGGAGCGGGACTTGTCGGTGAAAAGTTCCACATGTTCGCGGAACCTGAACATCTTCTGCTTCGTGTAGAGCAGGGTCTTGCCATTGGCATCGGTGACGGTTGCCTGGCTGGCGAGCGCCATGATCTTGAAGCTCAGGCAAAGGGGGTAGCAAATGCCCGAAAGTTGCTGCGAAATATCATCCGTTTGAGCGGGAAGGGGAGGGGGCTGGTTGAAAGGAACCGTGTGCGGATTGCTGGACATACGGCTATTAGCTGCGCTGCAAGAGTGATTCCAAGTCCGGACTTAGAAAGCTCCGTTCAACTTCCGGCCAATCCAGAAGATTCCTAACAAAAGCACAAGAATCGCGATCGTCGCCCAATGCGACCAGAGTGGAACCCTGTTTTCGATCGGGCGTGGCTGCGGTAGGGCGTTGATCTCTTTGACCAAATCCGCGAGCTGGTCGGGGAGGATACTATGGCCTAGGGAGACCTTTGCCATTTCCTCCAAAACATCAGGTCGGGAGGGTTGGCCGGATTTTTCAATCTCCACTCCCTGGGAAATGATTGTCGTTTCCGTGGGCAGATCGGCGGCTCCGGAGGCGGTTGCACGCAGCTTCCATTCACCGGGGAAATCGATTTTAAAGCGCCCCATGAAGGCTCCCCATTCGGACTCGTTTTTCTGAAGCTCCAGCCGCTTCGTGTTCCCATCCGGGCCGGTGATGTCTATGGCTACAGAGCCTTCTTTCATCGGTGCCCCGTTCGCATCGAAGGCGTTCGCATTGAGCGTGACCATATCCCCGGGCTCCGGGCGTTCCGGGGTGTGGAAAAGCCTCACGCGCTGGCCGGCGGCCATATTGCGCTGGTAGGACATCCATCGTGCCACCTGTCCCCAGAAGCGGTAGTGATAGAGATCCTCCACGCCGCGTCGCCATCTCCAGGCGGAGTCGATTCCCATATAGAGGATTTTTCCGCTTCCGGCGGTCTTCGTAATGATGAGGGGGATGGGGCCGTATGGGCCGCGGCGATTCGAGTGGACTGCGAGGACTTCGGTACCGCCCTTTGCCCTGATCACAGGAGCGTGCCAGAAGAAGCCGGGGAGTCGTCTCCAGATTTCAGGGTTTTCCTCTTCGGAATCTCCCAGCATCGTGAGAAGTGAGGCGCGTCCTTCGGTGGTGAGATTGAGCGGTGTGGCCAGTGTCTCTGGCATTCCCTGCTTGTTTTTTTCATCCAGTGTCACCGGAATGAGATCGCCCAGCGGACTGTCTAGCAGGGTGAATTGGTTGCCCTGCGACCCGGGCAGGAAGACGACTCCGGATGCCTGGTTTTCCACGAGACCGCGGATACGGCCAGCTTGTTCCTCGGTAAGCTGATCCTTGCCAATCCCGACATCACCCAGAAATACCACGTCAAATTTGGAGAGCTCTTCCAGTGTTTTCGGAAACTCCGGGATGTAGTCCTTTCCTTCCGCTGGACCCAGATCCGGCCTGAGTAAAAGGCAGGAGAGCTCCACACCCGGATCGCGCTGCAGGGCATTTCTCAAGAAACGGTATTCCCAGCGTGGCAGGGTTTCGACGATCAGCACCCGGATGCGTTCGGGGCGGCCGGCGATGTTGAATTTGTATTTGTTGTTCGCCTTTACCAGCTCTCCGTCCTCGACAGGGATGGAAAGGGTGAGGGTGGACGCGCCTTCCTTTTCCAAGCGCCACAAGATCGAGTCGTAGGTCTCCGCGTTTGGGGCGAGAACGATGTTTTTCGTCCGTTCGCGTCCGGATTCATTACGTAGGCGCACTGTAGTTCTTACCTGCCTGTCGAGTGAGGAGCGGATGGTGAAGGGGATCTGCACGTTTTCGCTGACGATGCCGTAGGTGGGAGCTGTCACGGAAAGCAGATCGAGATCCGGCAGGCGGTTTTCGCTTCCCACTGGTATGGGGAAAATGGGTACTCCGCGGAGACGGTATTTCTGAGCTGCACCCACAGGTGGATCGCCGAGATTGTAATCGCCATCACTGAGCAAGACGACAGCCCGGAGGTTGTTTTCCTTTTCCAGGAGGTCGTTAAGAGGTGTGCTCAGATCAGTTCCTGCCAGTCCGGTTTCAGGAGACTCAGCGATGGGCTGGCGCATCAGGTCATTCGTTCCCTTAGCGCTCAGGGGTTCCCACAAATCGGAGTCCAGCGCCCTTTTTACCCAGTCCTCACGCGAGACGATCTCGCCAGCCTCGCTATCATCCGCCAGCTCGGCAGGCAGGGGGGCGTCCAGGGTTTTCATGGATCCCGACTCATCCCAGAGGATGGCGATCTTGGGTTTCGTTGTCGGGTTGATCACCGTTTTCCACTCCGGCTGCCAGAGCATGATCACTACCAGAGCGCTTATGAAAAACCTGAGGATCTCCAGCGCTGCCGTCCGCCCGGGGTGTGGACTCCGTTTCCAAGAAAACACACACAGAACCGCCACAGCCAGCAGGGCAATGATGCCAAGCCAAAGTGTGAGGGGTGTGGGATTTAGATGAAGCAAAAGGGTGGGTGAAAAAGTGTTCTGAATTAGCTAGACCATCCCCGGAGCTAGAGCAAGGCGGGAGGAAAGTTTATCCAAGCAGCCGTTTGAGCTTTTCGACGGCGAAATTGATCTCTTCCGCAGAAACGGAAAACGGCGGAGTGAAGGCAACTACGTCTCCCTCTGGGCCATCCGGAAGGGCGATCACGCCTGAACGAAGCAGTCCTTTTACAGCTTCGAGCACCCGTTCGCCGCTGTCAGTTTCCACTCCCATCATCAGCCCACGTCCTCTGACTTCCTTCACGCAATCGAGATGCAGGAGCTCCCGCAATGCCTTCTCCAAATTGCCCGTCGCGGTCAGAACCATTTCTTCTGTTTCTGGCTCGCGATAGCGCTTTATTGCCTCCAGGGACATCGCGCAGCCCATCGGATTTCCTAGGAAGGTGCTGGTGTGGAGGGCTTCGCCATTGCTCGGCGGCCAGGAGTCCATCACCTCGTTCCCTACGCATACGGATATTGGGAAGCCACCGCTCAGGGCTTTCCCCAAGCATATCAGATCCGGGAAAATGCCGTCCCATTCACATGCGAACAGTTTCCCCGTCCGCCAGAAACCTGTGTAGATCTCGTCAAAGATCAGCACCGCTCCGGTTGTGTCACACCACTCGCGTAGCATTTTCAGAAAACCATCCGCCGGGACGATAATCCCGCCGCGTCCTTGAATCGGCTCCACTAATACCGCGCCGACAGCGCTGCCATCCACTTTCCAGAGCTCTTCCTTGAAAATAGCCAGCTCCTCAGGCGTCTGTGGGTATTGAAACCGTTCCGTCACCCGCGCCAATTGCCCATCAAAGGGCTCGCGGAACCAGCCGATCCCAGCCCCCAGAAGAGCGCCGTAGCCAAGTCCATGATACCCTCCCTCAAAGGAAAGAATCCCGCTTCGCCCGGTAGCGACCACAGCCGTCTTTAGAGCAGCCTCCACAGCCTCGAATCCGGAACTCCCGAAAAGGCATTTCCCCTTCTTGCCAGTCCATCGCTCGAAAGTGATTTCCGAAAGCGCCTCGCAAAGCTCCACCTTCACACGCGCCGGATGCACATCGCCCATTGCATGCACCAGCTCCTCACTCTGATTTCTCAGCGCGTCTCCGGTAAATCCATATCCCAGTGCTGCCACCCCGAAGCCACTGGTCATGTCCAGGAACCGGTTCCCATCCACATCCCAGACATTCACGCCCTCCGCCTTCTCCCAGAAAATCGGCCAGTCATCGCCAAGATACGTCGTATTCCGGCACTCCACCTCCGCAAGCCTCCGCCCGTAGGCAAAGGATTTGTCACCGGGCACTTTGGTTGAAATCTCAGGTAGCATCTCCATTGAAATTAGCTGGCCATCCCAGAACTGCCAATCCTTTCAAGAACCACCTGCATTCTTCCGCAGCCGGATCGGCCCTTTAGCCGTCGATGGATCCACGGCTCTACCTTTCTGCAAAATCTCGATCTCCCCCTTGTCCACAAGCCGCCGTGCTGCCCGCCGTGTCGTTTCCATATTCTCCCGCAGCTTGCACAGATTTTTGTATCTCCATTCATTTCAGAAACCCGATGAGAT
>JBPOGC010000187.1:0-5130 GCA_051251795.1 Luteolibacter sp.
TACTACTCGCATCCATCCTAATCATGACTTCCACCCACTCCTCCGCCGAAGAACAGACCTCCCCCGAAGTCCCCCGCCCCAAGGTCATTTTCTTCGATGTGAACGAAACCCTTCTCGATCTTGAGCAAATGCGCGAATCCGTTGGCAAGACTCTTGATGGTCGCGAGGAGCTGCTACCCCTTTGGTTTTCCACCATGCTTCATTATTCCTTGGTCGATACCGTCACCGGGCGCTACCATGGCTTCGCTGAAATCGGAGTCGCCGCGCTCATGATGACCGCCCAGAACAACGACATCGAACTCACAGAAGAAGCCGCCCGCGAAGCGATCGTCACACCACTTCAGAGCCTTCCCGCACATCCGGATGTAAAGGAAGGCCTGCAATCACTCAAGGATCAGGGCATCCGCCTCATCAGCTTCACGAACTCCTCCAACAAGGGAGTCAAAACCCAGTTCGAAAACGCCGGACTCATCGAGTTCTTCGAAGACCGCTACAGCGTAGAGGATCAGGAAATCTACAAACCAGCCCTCGCATCCTACGAGTGGGCTCTGAAAAAAGCCGGTGTAAAACCCGGCGAAGCCATGATGGCCGCCGCACACGGCTGGGATATCGCCGGGATCAAAGCAGCAGGAATGACCGGAGTCTTCGTCACCCGTCCTGGAAAAGCTCTCTATCCACTCGCCATTCCCGTCGACAAGCAAGTCTCGTCGATCACGGAACTTGCCGAGTGGATCAAAACCCTCAAGTAAACCGCCGGCTCTTCCGATCTACTCGGCTGGCTCGGCTGGCTCGGCTTTCAGAAACGAGTCAGCCGGGACAACTTCATCGAATTCTTTGATCTCGATGTTTTTATAGAAAATCTCCGCCGTCTCAGACTGGAAGCCAATGATTCCTTCACCAGGTTTGAGGTTGAAGGCCATGTTGACCATCTCACCGTTCACCTTGTGAATGGTGTATTCTCCGCCCATCACGATGATCTCACAGCTGTTCCATTTGTCATTCAGCCCGTTAAAATTCCGGGTTTGTTTCGCGTTATGCAGCCATCTTTTCCCTACATATGACTTCTGCCTCTTATAAAGCACACCTCCATCATCCGGGTGCAGGTATTCACTGTTCTCGGGATTGAAATACCAGTCGTAGCTTTGACCCGGAGGTCGAATCAAATCCCCTGTGCGATCTCGATCCAGCTTCGGGACGTATTGAATTTGAAATTCCACTCCGGTAGGGAAGACTTTGTCATCGGAAATGTGGTAGTAGACACCCGCGTCATACTGCCATTTCGCAAAGTAGTTCGCCTTCTTCTTTCCCCATTTGTAATCAAACTTCAGATGATATTTATCGAAAGACTTCTTGGTATACATCATCCCAATCGTCGCATCAGTTCCTTTGTCCAGATCGATTTCATCCGGCCAGCCCTTTCCGAAGACATGGATCATACCATCCTCGATCGAGAAAACCTTCTTTCCCAGAGCCTCGTCGCCGTCCTTCAGTTTGATATACCATCCGTCATAATTCTTGCCGTTAAAAAGGGGCGTGAATCCTTCTTCAACCTTCCCGGCGGTTTCTTTTTCCGTGTCTGCGGAAGAATAGGAAATACCAAGCAGGAATGATCCGAGCGCAAAAGCCGTGACGGATCGGAATCGCCCGTTCGGCAGGACGGAAAAGGCGCGAGGGTTCGAAAAGGACATAGTATATTGGAGCGTTTGGGTTTGAATGATGAAATAATACCTTTTGCAGTATCCATCAGAAGACCAGAAAGATTGACTGCCGCGGCGCGCTTAACAAAACAAAAATTTGGTAGAACAATAATTCGAGGCGGCTACCAGAAACGCCGTCCATCACTCACTCGGACAAAGGAAGAATGCGTGCTTTTTTCATTTCCACCTTCATAAGCGCCTTGTCGTGGATTTGCAGTCCGATGATGCCTTCACGGGAGCCTTTGGGATCCTCATCCTGGTAATCGATAGTTTTCACCCCGTTGAGCCAATACTCCAAACGGTTGCCCCGCGCACGGATCGTCATGCGATTCCAATCATCCTCTTTGTAGACATTGGTGATGATTTTCGGATCAGCGAAAACACGCAATTTCGGACGCGCATACCAGTCACCTAGCGAGCCGCAGTGCCTGCCCACCACGATATCAAACTCATAGCCCGACGCGGCCTCATAAGAGACCACACCCTTGCGTCCCGTGAACTGAATTGGATTTGCTCGAAAATAGATTCCTGAATTCTGCTTAAGTTCGCCTGTCAGCCTTACCTCACAGGTAAAAATGAAGTCGGCAAACTTCCGCTTCGTGTAAATCCATTCCGGAGCCTTCAATGCCTCCGCCCCGGTGTCTCCGATAATGACACCCTCTTCAATCGACCAAGAATCAGAAGGCACCTCCCAGCCTTCCATTGTAGTCTCTTCTATCAGTTGAACCACCTTCACCCCCTGGATGTCTGGCTCGGCGTCCTCTTCGCCACCCTCCGCAAATGCCGGGCAAGTTACGGCAATACAGCAGCTTGTGAATAGGGAAAGAATCGATTTTCCGGAATGCTTCATACGCTTCATTTGAATGCTTTTACACCTCTCCAGAGCCTGATGACGAGACTACATTCTTCGCCCGAAACGAAAATCGCTGTTCAGAAGTGCAAGCCCTGAAAAATTTCCAGATGTAGTCCAGTGCGCCCGTCCCATCAAAAAATGACAAACGTAATTGATTAAATACGTGTATGCCGCATTCTTTGGCCTTCCATTGAAAGTCAAACAACCATGAACAATCCATTACGACTCCTAATCGCCAGTTCCATTGGCGCCGCCACCATTTTACTGAGTTCCTGCGCAACGACAAACTCCGAACCGGGCACCGCATTTTCTTTTGATCCTCCTGCCAAGAAACCAAAGAACATCTCCGCTGTGAAGGTTCACATCAGCACCAGTGCTGGGAAACTTTACGTGACAGAAGGAAACGAAGTCCTCCTCGCCACACCCGTCGGCGTAGGCACCACCGCCACACCCACTCCAAAGGGCAACTTCAGAATCAACTCAAAAACACGCCATCGCCGCCGCCAGGGCAATCCCGGACGAGGTTACCCGATGACTTACTGGATGTCCTTCTACACCCCTTCTTACGGAATGCACTGGGGTTTCGTAAAACCTTATCCTTCCACTCATGGCTGCGTCCGTATGCCACTGAACTCCGCCCGCAAAGTCTTCGATATGACCAAAGTCGGCACGCCTGTAAACGTGGCCACTTCGCAACCATGGGATTCCACCATCGGCGCGAAACTCCCTCGCCTTGATGACAGCCCACTCCCTAATCCACCCAATTCCTACATGCATAGCAGCAAAGTCTTCGCGGATCAGGAAAAAGGAAAAATGTGGGACTTTAACTAAGCCCCGAAACTTTTCACAAAAGCCACCAAGAGTCATCTTGGTGGCTTTTTTTGTCACTGCCCAGCTGTAAACCGCTCTACCATAGTAGCCAAACTAAAAACAATGAATGCACTTCATTGTCGTGCGAGTCCCAATCACTCAGCCAGATCCTCGTTGAAGTAGACTTTGATGAACTTCATGTTCTTCTCCTCGTCAAAGCCGTGCTCCAAGACCTGTCCCGGCTTCTCCGCCACAGCAGGCTTGAGCCGTATTTCCACCCCTGTATCCAGCTTCATCGTCGAGCGAATCTTCTTCTTCGCCTTCGTCACATCCTTTTTGGAGATCTCAAAGGAATCCTCCAGCTTCTCCCCCTGCTCCTCTTCGATCTCGCTACGGTGCTCTGCAAACTTCGCCTTCGCTTCCGGCGTTTTCAAAACCTCTTCCTCAAACTCCTTTAGATCGAATTTTTCCTTCTCCTCAAAGTACGTGATCGCATCCCTCGCTGCATTCGAGGCATCCCATGGCGGCGCATCGTCCGGTGCGGGCGGCGCTTCCTTCTTCTCCTTCTCCATGAACGCCACTGCCATATTCGCATATTTGTTCGTAAGAAACGGGCTGTCGGTAATAGGCACCACCGCCAGGAAGTCCCTCACCCAGAAACGAGATTCAGATCCACTGCGATCGAACGTCAGCACATAATATCCCTTGGTCTCCAAGTGATTGAGAATCAGGCACCCCTTGTCAATTTTCTCCGGGTTGATCCCTTGCTCCGTGTGTAGCTCCAGATCCCCATCGCGCGTGGAGATGCTCAGAAACGGAACAACACTTTCCGACTTCAGAATGCAAAGTCCCTGCATGAACTCACCATCCATTTCAACGTCCTTGATCAGGGAAATACAAAGATCCCCGGACTTGATGTTCGGGTGGTTCGACTTTGAGTAGAGCCGTTTTGCAATTTCACAGCCCTTCTCCAGCAATCCATCTTCCGAGGCGAAAATCGCCGCCGCATGGGAATTCATTTCATGCTGACTGAGCGCGGAGTGATGCCGGAAACGATGCGCTGTCAGGTTTTTAAACGGTTTCAGGAAAATGGCAGCGAGCGACATCTGGTCATCCTCATTTATCTTGAAAACCTCCTTTGAGGTCTGGAGTGGCTCATCCCGCTGGGGATGACCGACTTTTGCAAGAACCAGCCCCTCGGCTGCGGCGGATGTGAAACGAATTTTAGCTGGCATAAAGGAGCAGAAACTAGGACTTCTCCTCCAATTGAACACTCTGAAATTCAAAAATTTACTACCCACGGATTCTTCGAAGAGAGCGGTATCAGCCCCGCACCCTTTCCAAGCGAATGTCAAAAACAAGTGTCGCGTATGCCCCAATCTTATCCCCAGCTCCACGTTTCCCCCACGCCAGATCCGGAGGGACGAAGAAGCGGAATCGCCCACCTTCTTTCATCAACGGCAAACCCTCTTTCAGCCCCGCGATAGCCTCTTCCATACTGAAACGGTCGGAGTCAGCCGTCCGAAACGTGTCTTTGATGACAGTCCCATCCACCAGCAGGATACGCTGGTTCACCTCCACCGTGCTCCACTCCGTGGGACTCCCCCCTTCACCCTCATTCACGATCGTGTATTGCAATCCGGTTTCCGTCTCGATCACGTCAGCTTTCAATCGATTCTTCTTCAGAAAAATTTCCGTCTCCGCACTTCTGTCACGATGTTGCTTCTTACTGGAACTTTGGCTTTTTTCCTTCTTTCGTCTCATAAATAA
>JBPOGC010000188.1:0-5094 GCA_051251795.1 Luteolibacter sp.
ATTCGTGTTTTTCTGTGTTTATTTGGAAATATTTGGGAAAATTTAGTTGACTAAATATCGATACAAGACGAGAAAAGTCACCCCGTATGGCCTCTCCAATAATCCAATCCACTCCCAGAGCAGTTGTAGAGCATTTAGTCCGCGAGCAGGTTTACTCCAATCTTGGTCTTCAGCTCCCTGCGGCATCAAAAGCTCCCAACGCATTGTTGGTAAATATTTCAGCCCGCCACTGCCATCTTACCCAGGAGGCTGTGGATGCTCTTTTCGGAAAAGGTCATCAGCTGACCCCGATGAAAGGCCTTTACCAGAACGGGCAGTTCGCCGCCAAAGAGTCGATTACTCTCATCGGCCCACGCAGCCGCATCATTTCCAATCTCCGTATCCTCGGCCCTTGCCGCGACCTGAATCAGGTCGAGCTTGCCTACACGGATGCGATCTCACTCGGCTTCGACATTCCTGTCGCCATGTCCGGTGCGATCACAGGCACCCCGGGCTGCATGCTCATGGGGCCGAACGGCTATTTCCAAATGGACGAGGGTGTCATCCGCGCCCAGCCACACGCTCACATGCATCCTGACGATGCGGCTTACTACGGGGTCAAGCACCTCGATGTGATGAAGCTGAAAGTCCACGGCCCTCTTGCCATGACTTTCGACGAGCTCGTCGTCCGCGTAGATCCTTCCTTCAAGCTGGAAGTCCACATCGACACCGATGAGGGCAACGCATGCGGCCTGAAGCCAGACACTTTCTGCGAACTTATCAAATAATCTCAACACCATCCAAAACTACCAAATAACATTATGAGCAGTGCACTCGGCATGATCGAAACAAAAGGCTACGTCGGCAGCGTCGAAGCCACAGACGCAATGGCAAAAGCCGCCAATGTAGAACTAGTCAAACAAGTCCAAACCGGCGGTGGCTTCCTTACCGTCCTCGTCAAAGGCGATGTCGGCAGCGTGAAAGCAGCCGTAGATTCAGGAGCTGAAGCGGCAGGCCGCGTAGGTGAGCTTGTTGCTTCCCACGTAATCGCCCGTCCGCACGCTGAGCTACTCAGTCAGTTCGGTATCTAGTGAATCTTTTAACCAAACTCATTTAACTTACCAATATCATGGCAAAGCAAGCAATCGGCATCATCGAAACCAAAGGTTTCATCTCACTCGTAGAAGCCTCTGACGCGGCTCTCAAAGCAGCTGACATCACAATGACAGGCTGGGACAAAATTGGCTCCGGCCTCGTAACTGGCTTTTTCGCCGGTGACGTCGCAGCAGTAAAAGCAGGTCTCGACGCAGCGGCAGCAGCGGCTTCCGCAGTCGGCACCGTCACTTCCGTACAAGTCATCCCTCGCCCGCACGACGATCTGTCGAAGCTTGGCACATGGATGGGCTAATCCGTTCTGGAATCCAAACTTACAAACCCTAAGATGCTAGTTCTCGTCGCCAATCTGGGCTCGACCTCCTTCAAATACCGTCTCTACCGCATGGATGAGAACGGTGGAGACGTTGTCGCGGAAGGTGGTTATGAGCGTGTGACCGATCACGCATCGGTCATCGAAGACGCACTTTCGGTTTTGCAAAAAGACGGGGTGATTTCCAATCCTGATGAGATCGACGCGGTCGGTTTCAAAACGGTTCTTGGAAAAGACCTCAGTGGTTGTGTCATCGCTGACCAGAAGGTCATTGATGCGCTGGACGGCTTCACTGCTGTCGCACCAGCTCACAACCCTCCCTACGCAGCGGGTGTCCGTCAGTTTGAAAAGGCACTGCCAAAGGCACGCCTTGTCGCTCTGTTCGAGACCGCCTTCTACCAATGGACGAAGCCGGAATACTACACCTATGCGATTCCGAAAGCATGGCGTGAGATCGGCATCCGTCGTTATGGATTCCACGGCGCAAGCCACAAGTTTATCGCAGAACGCTCCGCAGAACTATGTGGCCGCGAAGATGTGGCGGAAATCGCAAAACGTCTCTACCTTGACGGGCCTCAGCCAGTCGAAGGAAAACCGTTCCGCGTGGTTTCATGTCACCTCGGTGGCTCCAGTTCCGTCACGGGTATCCTGAACGGTGCAGCCATTGGCTCCAGCATGGGATTCTCTCCGCAAAGCGGCCTGCCGCAGAACAACAGGGTGGGGGATCTCGATTCCGGTGCCATTCCTTATGCGATGCGCACACTCGGTCTCTCGCTCGATGAAGCGGAACGCCAGCTTACGAAAGAATCCGGCTTGCTCGGACTTTCCGGTGTATCCAACGACTCCCGCGACATTGAAAACGCGGCTGCCGAAGGCAATGCCGACGCCCAACTCGCAATCGATGTCAGCAACCACGCCATCCGTCATTGGATCGGTGCTTTCATGCTCGATATGGGTGGAATCGACGCCCTCGTCTTTACGGCGGGTATCGGTGAAAACGGCAAGCAAACCCGCGCCGATGTCTGCAAGGGACTCGAACCATTCGGCATCCACCTGGATGCTGAGAAAAACAAAGCATGCCGCGCCGTAGAGGCCGTCATCAGCACCGATGATTCTCCAGTGAAAATCATCGTCATTCCGGCCAACGAAGAACTCGTGCTAGCCCGCGAAGTCTACCGGAAACTTTCCTGATCTCAATATAACTCAACTCACACTAAATATATAATACCATGGCCAAACAAGCAATTGGACTCCTAGAAACCCGTGGCCTCGCCTGTCTCGTCGTCGGCGTTGACGCGATGCTCAAATCAGCAAACGTAGAACTCGTCGGCCCGATGAAACAAGTCGGCAGCGCTCTCTGCAACGTAGCAGTAACCGGCGATGTGGCCGCAGTAAAAGCTGCCCTCGACGCAGGTGCAGCAGTTGCCTCCGAGTCTGGCGAAGTAGTCAGCGCTCACGTCATCGCCCGTCCGGACGACGCAATCGGTGGTGTGCTTCCAAAAGCAGCACCGACACGCGCAGCAGCTAAGAAGTAATTTCTACATGCGCCGCCCGTAAGCCTCTCCGGCGTGCGTGCGACGTGTGAACCAAAACCAGAATGTTTCTAGCAGAAGTCATTGGACAGGTTGTCGCGACCAAAAAGGACGAGCTCATGGTGGGGAGGAAACTCCTCATCCTTCGTCCGCAGTTGGTCGATGAAAAGAACCCGTCCAAGTTCAAGAACGGTCAGAACACCATCGTAGCAGTCGACACGGTCGGCGCCGGTGAGGGTGAGATCGTTCTTTTCTGTCAGGGCAGCTCCGCACGAGCGGCGGAGGGCCTTAAGAAGCTTCCGGTAGATGCCGCCATCGTGGCGATCATCGACCGTGTCGAGGTTCTCGGCAAAACAGTTTACAAAGGCGGTTAACGCCAATGGCTCCGGTAACGCTTCTCTGAAGACCGCCGGACGCCCACCACTTTCCTTTTTACTACATGAAATCTCTCGATCCAGAAACCCTACGCTCCGTAGTGGAAGCAGTCGTTTCCCAGCTGTCGACTCCAGCTTCCGGAAACAAACTGGGCGCCGGTCCCACACCTTCTCCAGTAGAAGCGGCAAAGCCGAATGACTGTGGCTGCGGCTGCACCGGTGAGTCTTTCTCCGGACAACGCGGTATTTTCAACTGCGTCGATCAGGCAGCCAAGGCGGCGACCGATGCTTTCCTGCAACTCAAGAAACTCGGCGTAGGCGGTCGCAAGCAAGTGATCGAAATCGTCAAAACCATGACGGTGGCAAACGCTGAGAAGTGGGGCAAATTCGAAATGGATGAGACCGGCATCGGCCGCCTTGACCACAAGATCGCCAAACTCCAGATCACCAAGGACGTTCCCGGCACAGAGTGGCTCAACCCTGACGCGATGAGCGGTGACGGTGGCATTACTCTTGAGGAATACGCGCCCTTTGGCGTCATCGGTGGTATCCTTCCAGTCACTCACTCGGTTCCGACTCTAGTAGGCAACGTGATCAACATGGTCGCAGCCGGAAACACTGTAGTCTTCAACCCGCATCCAGGTGGTGCCAAGAGCGCGGCCCTTGCGGTTCGCTCGTTCAATGAAGCGATCTTCCAGGCAATCGGTATCGATAACATCATCACGACGATCGAAGAGCCGAGCATTGAGTCCTTCAATCTCCTTTGCAAGAACCCGAACATCAACCTGCTCGCTATCACTGGTGGCCCAGCTGTTGTGAATGCCGCGATGAAGTCCGGCAAACGCTCCATCTGTGCAGGCCCGGGTAACCCGGTTGTAGTAGTTGATGAAACTGCCAATCTCAAGAAGGCCGCCGAGAGCGTCGTCGAAGGCGGTGCATTCGATAACAACCTTCTCTGCATCGGCGAGAAAGTCGTTTTCGTAGTTGCCTCCGTTTTCAACCGCTTCTGTGAAGAACTCACGAAAGCCGGTGGAGCTCGCATCAACTCACAACAGCTTGAGAAACTCACCGATGCGGCTTTCAACATCACTCCAGGCGAAGGTGGCGGTTGCTCCCATGCAGCTGTGAACCGCGCTCTTGTTGGTGCCGATCCTGATGTCCTCGCACAGCACGCAGGTGCTACCATCCCGTCTGGTACCCAGCTTCTCTACGCAGAGACTGACGCCGATCACCTCTTCGTTCAGGAAGAGCAAATGATGCCGATGATGCCTATCGTTTCCATGCCGGACTTCGAAACAGCTGTCCGCGAAGCAAAACGCGCTGAGCATGGCTACCGCCACTCCGCCATCATCCACACGAAGGACGTAGACCACATGACTTACATGGCCAAGGAAATGGACACCACGATCTTCGTGAAGAACGGACCATCCACAGCAGGTCTCGGACTGGGTGGTGAAGGTTACCTTTCCTACTCCATTGCCACCACCACTGGTGAGGGCATCACGACTCCTAAGACATTCACTCGTATCCGCCGCTGCGTGCTGGTGGAAAACCTCCGCATCATCTGATCCAAATGTATCTCGCTCAAGTCGTAGGCCACGCGGTCAGCAGTCATTCCCACCCTTCCTTGAAGGGGCAGCGGATGATGTTGTGCCAGCCATACGATCCTGAGCGCGGACTTATCGGGGCGCCGGTTGTTGCAATCGATGTCTTCGGAGCCGGCCTTCACTCGAAGGTGATGGTCTCCACAGACGGACTCGGAGCACAGCACATGGTGCACGAC
>JBPOGC010000189.1:0-5083 GCA_051251795.1 Luteolibacter sp.
CTACCTATCACCGCCCCATCCGTAAAATACCGGATCCGCTGTAGAAGCATGGACGCCATATCAAGATCCGGAAGCCCGGTTTCATTGTCTTCTGACTCCAGAACCTCCGCCGTATTTTTGCTCACAGCACATTTAAGCTTCCTGTCAGATATCCCGCTCTTAAGTTACAACAGGCAAGATGAAGTTATTCCACCGCTCAAGATATCGGAAAACTGCTTAATCCCGTGCCATTCGCACCTGACCCCGACGCGCAGCGATAGGACTAGTATTTGTAGTTGGAAATTAAATCGTTGATCGGCCAACCTAAACGTTTGACGTAATGAGGCCATAAACCATTACCAAATTTTTCTTCGTTTCTTTGCGCTGCCTCATTCACTAGCTCATTGTTCAGGTACGCTGCCGATCGGTATTTCAAGGTCGCGTCGAGCGAAGACGTAATATCTCCATCGAAGACTTTAATGAGATATTTCTCTATAGCTGCATGCCCCTTTTCCCGTGCAAGTAAAGAAATAAACGCGCTGGTCTCTTTTCCGTTCGAATCCGTTGCGCCACTGTCATTCAGACTCTCTTCAAGACGCCGCAAGACATCTGGGCTCTCTATCATCAGGTTGCTATAAAAAGCTTCTCTTTCGAGAACATATTCGTGGTAATCCTTATTCCCTGTAACTCTATAGAGAGTCCAAGCCAATTCTTGCTGGTTTTTGTCTGGATACCTTTCTCGACGAGCTTCGAAAATAGCTTCGAGAGGCTCCGCTGTCTCCTCTGCTTTGTAACGACCGAATATCTCAAGAAAGTCAGTGTATTTGGCCTTTTTTGTATGAACTAATTCAACCGCCTCCTCTTTGGCACGGTCATCGTTTAGCACTGAGAGATAACGAAGGTAGGTTCGGTCGGACGTTTGTTGGTATGCCATCCACATTGGATCTGCAGCATCCGTAATTCGGTAGGTAGCCAGCAGTTTCGCTGCATCCTTTCGAAGGTCTACTTCGTATTTCTCCGATGTAGTCCCCGGCACGACCATCTCGACTGAGATGGCATTCTTGTCAGTCAAAAAATTTGCCAATGTCAACGTCACTTTCTGATCATTTAAGCCTGCCCATAGATAAACTTTCGCCAACTCATATCTTATCTTTCCGTTCTTATGATCGAGATAAGGTTTGAGTTGTTTTAGGACTGTCTCTGGATCCCCTATAAAGTTTCTACTTAGTAACTCCAATAAAAGGGTTCGGAACCTTCCACCATCGTTTCCGTTCGCAGCAGCACGGATTTCCTCAAGAGCCCTGCTCTCAACATCTGCTATTTCTCGTTCGGTTTTGATTTGTCGATCTAAGGCACCTTTTACGGGTTTTTCTATCCTACGTTTGGGTAATGAAGCTCTTGAGGCCGGCTCAGAAATCCCAGTTCCATTGTTTTTCTTCTCTATGAAAAAGATTGCTGCTGCTATCACTAACAATAGAATTCCGAGCAGAATTTTTCTTTGTTTCGTCATTCTAATTCCTACTTTACAGATGGTTCGGTTGGAGGTTCAGGCCACGCGCCACTTGAACTTTAATGCGAGATGCGACTCCTGACCCCGACAAGATGGCCCCGCTTTTGCGCCAGCCCTACGACGCACGACCACGCATGAAGACTCGAACGAGGATGACAGCGACACCGAGAACGGCGAGCGCGCCAAGGATGAGCGGCCACCAGGCGGTTTCAGTTTCTTCGTTCCGCAAGGTTGCCTCGGGTAGAGTAGTCTCGGCTCCACCTGCCAAATCAGGTTTGCGGGGAGCTTCGGTCTCAACTTTGGGATACGATGGCTCATCTGCCACTTCGCGCTGCCCGAGGCGCGACCGGATTACGCCCTTCGCTTCATCCCGAGTCAACTCCTCGATTTCCTTAATTCGCTCGATTTCCTCGGGGCGTTTGTGCTGGTTCCGAAAGTTGAACGACGATGTAACCTCGATGCTTCGCCAGGAAGGATCGTCCTCCCGAAGATACTCCGCCAAAGGAACCATTTCCAAAGCCGGTTCGCCTGCGCTCGAATACTGATTTTCGGCGTCTAGGATTTTCGATCCCAAGTCAGGATCGGACAAGTCGAAGCGTTGCTCTTCCTTCACTTCGCCGTTTCCATCGAACAACACGACGCGCGGCGGAACACCTGACAAGATCGTTGCATACGCGAAGTCAGCACCTTCGCTTCCGGCCCAGACTTTGCGGGGTGCAATTTCGAGTTCTTTGCCGAGATCCGGGCTAAACCATGCCTTGCCGTCCCACTCCCCACCAGACAGCGCATAAAGATCCGATCCGTTTCCAAATGCAATTCGATAGAGGTAGCCGCCCGCAGGCAATGAGGCGTCTTGCTGATTAAAGAACGTCGTCATCGAACTGCCGTCGTAATTTTGTGGTTCGGAGCCAAAATCGGGAGGCTCAACAAAGAACGGAACGTAAGTCGTCGAGTTCTCTAACAGGCGGATATCCCGACCATCTTCCCTCAATACAGCCGCTCTCAATAATCCTTCGTCTGTCTCGATCTTATCTAAGATCCACCTGTCCAATGACTCTCCTAGTGCGCTTTCAACAAGGGCACATGCGAGAACAAGAGACGTAAAGATTCGGATCATTCTACTTCCTCCTCTATCTGCTCGCATACTCTTTCGACATAGTTGTTCTGACCGTAGTTCCATTGCCACTCGTGAACAGCAGGTCCTCGCCATGAACACCAGTGGGCGCTGGCTCCGTTATACGCTTTGATTGCCACCGCGTCTTCTGGCCTCCTTTCCCCCTGGTTGTCACCGAAAGTTACGTTGTCTTGATCCCGCGAAGGAACCGGGACATTCTGCCCAGTGTGGAAAGTGGTTTGTGGTCGCTGGCCATTGGGTATCGAACCCGGCCCGTTACGTGGAGTTTGGTCGTTCATGAATGTCTCAGCGATTTGGATTTTGCCCGCTAGGATCGCCAAGAACGCATCAACGTTCCGTCGCCAATCCCAAAAGATCTCGCGAGCTGCTGGATTGTTCTTGTTTCCACCCGCTCCGGTCACCTGCGCCAGACCGGTACCGCCTACCCCAGTTTCTCCGGGAGACAGAACCTTGAGTGGATCACCCAAAGTAAACTCATAGTTGATGCCGCCATTGATCGGACTGCTGTTTCCCGATCGCTCCCAAAATTGGTTGTAGAACCCCGGGTTGTAGGCCTGGCTTTCGTGTTTCTCAATCGCGTATGCATACCACGGCGCACCGGGTCGCGACTGGGTGTATTGCTTGCACCTGTCGTCCGTTGGATTCTCACCGCCAATGGCGAAGTCAATCTCTTCGGGTCCAACCACAATGTTCGCTCCATTCTTGATTTGGTAGGTCAGCCTCGCGTCTCCACCGAAGAAGCCCCGTTCGTTCAATTCGGTCTGCCAGTCCGCTTCGCTATAGATTTCCCATGTTTCGCCGTTGACTTGGACGAAGTTTCCATTGGCAGGAATTCTTACCGTGTCCTCGTCTTGCTTCCCGGCATATGGACGTTCGTATTCGACAAACAGTTTCGCCTCGATGGTCAATCCATCGGTAAGCCCGGGCACCCTAAACTCAAGCTGAGGCATCCTTGGATTAATTAGCAGGTCAGGAATGACCGTTACTCCGCCAATGGTAACTGAAAAGTCTGGCCCCCTGTGGGCATCAATCCAAGCGATATTGTTGTTCGCGATGTCCTGAGATGTGTCCCATGGCATGATCCTTACATCGTCCGCATTTCCCAGTCCATTCACATCTCTTACCTCCACTGGCAGGAGGAGCCCCACCGATTTTGTGCCATCATCAGTCTTTGTGACCTGGGCTGCAAGTACGCCATTATCATTGATATCGTAGATTTTTATGTCCTCGTAACCCTCGATCTCAATTATCTCCCATTGGCAGTTTTGCCAGATTTGCGGAACCATCGCACCGTCGACGCTTGTGTTTCGGAAGCCTCTCATCTGAGCATTCAGATTGAGCGGAGGCGCGTCACCCCAATCTTCATCCCACTCGATTGGAGTACCATAAACGGGAGAACCACTGTGATCGTCGCGATCATAAGCTAGATCCCCTTCATTATCGATTCCGTCAATCCAGAGGAAATGCTTTAGCCCATCTTTCACTGAAACTGTGTTTCTGTTGTTGATCTCAATATTATTAGCACTATTAGAATGACCGCCATCTTCGGTTAAAACTTGGAAAGATTGAGTCGAGATCCCTGACATTGCCATCAATATGGATTTCCAGTTTTTGTCCCGATAAAGTATCGCCACGCCGTGAACATTCGAGTCAGAGACAAACGCGCTAACATCATCCTCCCCTACTTCATCAAACGCTGTTTCCCAAGCCAAATCCTCAGAGGCAAATCGATTCAAAGGTTCAAAATCGTCATTGCTTAGGTTAACTTCTAAAAACTCATACCCGTAATCATTTGATCCATAAATTTTACTTCCTGAAAGGCCGTCGATTTGTAAAGAGTTTGGGCTAAAACCATCGTCAATTACTTTTGCAAATTGATCAAATTTACTTAGGTCAGCATTCGAATCTAATATTTCAATTCCGTTCGAGTAAATTGCGAAACCACCGTCATAGAGAAGTCTCTGTTCTATTTTATTGTCGGAAAATTCGTAATCGATTTGAAGGGTACGCCCTCGAAGCAGTACATTTTCTTCTGAAAGCGTTAAGTCTTCGCAAAGGACGTAATCCAAGACTGGGAGGTTGATAAGGCTAGCGCCATCAAAGTAGTCACAGCTATAACTGTCGGAGCTCGAATTGGCTGATTGAGTCCCAATTGCAACATGCCCATTATTATTTACCTTTAGCGACTCATAGTAGAGTGACTCTCCTTCGGGCAACTCTTTCAAAGGGAGCACAGCATAGCTTGGCCTCGAAAGTCTCGGCGGAGCTAGTTTGTCACACAACGGCCATCCGTCCTCCCCGTCCAGGATGCCGTCTTTGTCTGTGTCGGGATCGTCGGCATTTGTCCCGTATTCATCTTCTTCGGCGTTTGTAAGCCCATCGTCATCTGAATCATCAGACGGGCTCCCGCTCGACCCTCCACCTGATCCTGTTGATGAAAAAACGGGTGAGCCGGAATT
>JBPOGC010000019.1:0-27308 GCA_051251795.1 Luteolibacter sp.
AGGACGGACTCGACGTTGCCCTCGCGGACGCGAACCATGTAAGCCGGGAGGCTGCCGTCTGCATCGCGTGCATCGAGGTATTCCTGGAAGTTGCCTCCGTTTCCTTCGATGGCTTTCGTGAAACGGGAAAGTGAGGAGAGGTTTTCCAAGATTCCTTTCAGCTCGTCGGCTGTGAATTCGCGGGATTTGTCGAAAGTGCGGAGGATGACCTCGCCGGCACCGAGATCGATGAGGATCTGGTTGAGCTCGTCATTATCCTGGACGTACTCGGAACGTTTTTTCCGGGTGACGAGGTAGAGTGGCGGCTGGGCGATGTAGAGGTAGCCGCGTTTTACCAGATCCGGCATGTGGCGGCAGAAGAATGTGAGGAGCAAGGTGCGGATGTGAGAGCCGTCCACATCGGCATCGGTCATGATGACGATCTTGTGATAGCGGACTTTCTCGATATTAAAGGAGCCGTCCTGCTCGCCATCGCCAATGCCCGCGCCGATGGCGGTGATCATGGATTGGATTTCCTTGTTCTGAAGGGCGCGATGGAGGCGGGCTTTCTCGACGTTGATCAGTTTTCCGCGCAGCGGGAGGATGGCTTGTGTCCGCCGGTCGCGGCCCTGTTTGGCAGAACCACCGGCGGAGTCTCCTTCGACAATATAGAGCTCGGACTTCGACGGGTCGCGCTCGGAGCAATCGGCGAGCTTGCCGGGAAGACCACCGCCGGAGAGGGCGGATTTGCGGACTGTTTCGCGGGCTTTGCGGGCGGCCTCGCGGGCGCGCGCGGCGTTGACGGATTTCTCGATGATCTTGCGTGCGAGAGCGGGGTTTTCCTCGAAGTAGGTGTTGAGTCCTTCGTATACGATGGAGGAGACGACGCCTTCGATCTCGGAGTTGACCAGCTTGCCTTTCGTCTGGGAGGAGAAACGCGGGCTGGGCATTTTCACTGAAATGACACAGACGAGGCCTTCGCGGACGTCATCGCCGGAGAGGGCTGGGTCTTTGTCTTTCAGGATCTTGTTTGCCTTCGCGTAGCTGTTGATCGCGCGGGTGAGAGCGGTGCGGAAACCGGTGAGGTGGGTACCGCCGTCGGCGTTGGGGATGCTGTTGGCGAAGCAAAGGATCTGATCCTGGTAGGAATCGTTGTATTGGAAAACAACGTCGGCGAAGACGTCTTCCTTTGTCTGCTTGCCATCGTAGTCGTAGTCGATCTCGCGCTTGCCATCGATGACGACAGGGCTTTCGTGGACGACGTTCTTGCTTTCGCAAAGCTGTGCGATGAACTCCACGATTCCGTCTTTGTAATAGAAAGAGGTTTTCTTGGCTGACTCGGGGCGCTCGTCCTCAAGTTCAATGGTCAGGCCGGGATTGAGGAAGGCCAGCTCACGCAATCTTGTAGCGAGGCGGTCGAACTGAAAGACAATGGTATCTACGAAGATGGTCTCGTCCGGGAAAAAGGTGATGGCTGTGCCGGCTTTTTTCGGATCCGCCTCACCTACCACGTGGAGTGGTTCTGTGGTCTTGCCGCGCTCGAAGGCGATGCGATGGACTTTTCCGCCACGGGTGATGTCCGCGCGGAACCAGTCCGAGAGGGCGTTCACACATTTCGCGCCGACTCCGTGAAGACCACCGGAATATTTGTAGGCACCCTGACCGAATTTTCCGCCTGCATGGAGATTTGTCAGCACCAGCTCGACAGCGGGCATACCGAACTTCGGGTGCATGTCCACCGGGATGCCCCGCCCGTTGTCAGAGACTGAGATGGATCCATCCACGTGGAGGGCGATCTTGATTTTCGAGCAATAGCCAGCGAGGTGCTCATCAATGGAGTTGTCCAGAACCTCGAATACGCAGTGGTGGAGACCGCGCTCATCGGGATCCCCGATGTACATGCCGGGGCGCTTGCGGACGGCCTCAAGGCCTTCGAGTTTATCGATCTGGCCGGCATTGTATTCCTGCTCGGTTCCGACCTTGGTTTGTGCTTGTTCCGGCTCGTTTTTTTCCTCTGACATAGGGCAGGGAAAGGGTCTGAAATCCACGGAATGGAAACAAGGACTTTATGCCGGAAACAAGGGTTTTATTTCCAATAACAAGTTGCTTACTATCAGGGACTTACGCGTCTTATTGAGCCAACCACTGTTTCATATACAGCGAGACGAAGAAAATCACGGCAATCACGGTAAGACAGATGGAGACAAGCCGCAGGGTCTTTACCAATTCCCTCTGGTCATTGTAATCGTGGTCAAGATATCCATCGGCGCGCACCCGGCCTTTCCCGGAAGTCACAGTCTGGGAGCAACGCTTCTTTTTTACAGACTGGGCAGGTAGTGCCGCGTTCAAGGTGACGGCTTTGTCCGTAGACGGGGAAATCGAGCTACTATCGATCCAGCTTCCGCACTTCGGGCATGGACCGCTAATCTCGCCCTGAGCCTCTGGCAGCACCAGCTCCGTCTTACATGACTTGCATGCGAAACGGATCACAGGCTTCCCAGACGCGGAAGGAGTCTTTCTTTGGGAGCTCACAGGGGAACGGGTAATCACGCAGGGACAATTTCGCAAGTAGAAAGGATTTTTCCGAAGACTCGGAGAAGAAACAACTTGCAAGCCAGGCAGGTTTATTGGAACTCTCTCCACGCCTTCCCCGCACGAGTAGCTCAGCGGTAGAGCAACCCGTTTACACCGGGTCGGTCGGCGGTTCGATCCCGTCCTCGTGTACCATGGCTTTTTAGTCGAACTCGTCCTTGAGTTCCTCCACGGTAATCAGCCAGTTCATCATTATGATCGGTGGCAGCTCGGCCGGATGTTCGATAGGAGAAAGGTTTACTGTGATATCACTGGCATCCAGGGAGTTTCCAGAGACATTCGTGGCGTCCAGCGGGCGGACTGGAGTATCGGAATCCTCATCCGCGACAGAACCGACCTGACCGGAGAACTCGACAGCGAAGGGGTTGTAATCCACTCCATAACGCTTTTCAGGTGAAAACAGGGAACAAGGCGGATAGTAGGTCTTGCCTGTTGATGGGGTGTATTCTACGGGTGTTGTAGTCGCCGGAACCACGTTGAAATCATCCCCGATGTACAGACGCATGTTCGTTACCAGAGAAAAGCCTTTGGAAAACGCACTCAGATCGGAGCACTCCTGGAGAATGACACCGTAGTCATTTTCCGTGCAGGGAATGTTGGGCTTCTCCAGATTCGAACTGCCGGGGTAGTCGACATTCACCGCTATGGAGTTGTTCACGTCCAAGCCGTCCGCGCCAAGACTGGCAAGGAATGCTGCAAAACGCTCCGGATAGACAGCGACACAGATCTTGCCGGATGACAGGGACTTCACCCCAAAGGGAGAGAGGGTCCGGTAGTAGCCGTATTTGAAAGTGCCAACTATGGGATCCCCGAAAGTGGAGTTGTTAAAGGTGATCTCACCGGAGACATTTTCTTTGAAAAAGAACTGCCCGTCCGCTCCATACGCCACATCCACTGCAGTATCAAAGGTTGCCTTCTCATTTTCCCCGACGGACACGGTGTAGCCCGGAGGAAGATCGGCTGCAGAGCCGGTCGAAAGAGGCACCAGGATAGTGGTTTGCACACCTCCATTCATATAGGAAAATTTCAATTCGGTAGGGGTGTCGTCACCACCACCCTTACTTTGCGAAATATCCAACGTCATTGCGCATTGGAGGGCGCCCACGGAATAATCGTTCCAGGTGGTGGGTGAAACAGTCTGGGTCTCCGTGATGTGGCTGAAACGATCAAAGAAATCAGAAGAGCGGTTGATCGAGACAAAAGCCGCCCTGCCACTCTCCGAGGCTAGCGAAACCGGGAAGAAATCGCCTTCGGTAAGGCGGTATGTTTCACGAAATCCCGGAGTGAACGGGTTCGAGCTGAAAGTCTGGCCAGCGACTGTAGAGTTTGCGGACATTTCCGCACCGCGGCGGGTCGAAAGACCATCGGGAAGAGCCGTATCCCCCTCAATGATTGCGCGCCCTGCGAAGACATTTCCCTCGATCGTGACATTCTGCCAAGCCTCCCCGTTCTCGTGGGTGCCCAGCGCCATGAAGGAGCTGGCGGAAATCGGCAACTGTGAAGGGATCTCATACAGGGAAAGAACGAATATGCGATCGGTCACGCTCAGACCCGTTAGATCATTGTCCTCATCCGCGATGTCCATTCTGAAAGCCCACCAATTCTGCTTCGCAACGAAATCCTCGCCCGGCTTGGTGTAGCCGAAGTTGATGTTCGGGTAAGGTATGATGTTGAAGTCCGGATAATCGGAGGTTGAGAGACCTACACGCCCTTCCGCATTTGCCCCGTATTGCTTTTCATAACTAATGATAGGGCGCCAATCATCTACCCGCGCATTATAGCCTGCGTTCAATGCAGGCGGGTATTTATCTCCGAGATTCTTGTTCACCCCCCCGGTCACATGGCGGGTATATCCCGGGATGGGGTTAAATATGACGCTCGACCTCAAGCTAGCCGTATCGCCTGAGTTCGCTGAAAATGAATTTGTGATGCCAAGGCTGGCAAGAACATCATCCGAGACAGCATCGGATACATTCGCGTTTGCCATCGCCTCGTTGAACATGGCGCGGAAGAGCAGCGCGTTTCTGGATGAGGTATTCGCATTAGAGCCATCCTGCATGCATTTGATCGCGTAATTGGGCAACAGTGAGACGATGGATCGCAGCACCGCTTCCTCTTTTTCCTCATAGTCGATTTTCAACTGAACATCTGTCTGGGCATCCTGGGAAGTAACCGCGCGTTTGTAGGCCAGGAGCATCATGGTCATCATGAAGATCGAGATGGTGATCACAGCGATGAGCGAGGCGTAGCCGCGGGCACGATTTCGGGTGTGGTATTTCATTTCTTTGTGGGGGATGAGATCTATTCCATGTCTCCGGAGAAAGTGAGCTCTTCCATGGCTGGGCCGGTGATACGGATCCGGATAACCCCGGAATCCATATAGAAATTTACATCCGTGGGCTTTGTGGTGACTGCCCACTCGGGATCTGCCAAGGCACCGGAGGTAGGCACGACGTAGTAATAGAGCGCATCGCCGCTTCCACGGTCTTCGAAGGAAAGAATCCCGGCCCGTATCGTTCCATCCGGTTGTCGGAAATTGAGCACGAGAACGGGAGAGTCGGTGAGCCTGGGGTTCGCCCCCGAGAGCGCATCGTCCAGGGATTCATGAAGTCTGAAGCGCTCCGCATGGATCAGCAGCTTTGAAATATGGGTGCTGATGATTGGCGCCTCTTCGATCAGAAAGTTTTGACTTCTGAACAGATTGATAAAGGCCAGCTGCTGGTTCATCAGCACGAGAAGCATCGAGCCAATCGCCATTCCGATCATCAGGACGAGAGTCATCTCGACGAGAGTGAAGGCTCTCTTGATTTTTTTGAAATGGGTCTTCATTGGAAACGCACGACGGTCCGGGATTTCACATAAGTCCGGCCTCCGATATCGTATTGGAGGACGCTCTGGACTTTCCAAATACGCATCGCCGCGGGGTTGTTGTCCACGGTGCCATAGGTTGTGGTTCCACCGTCCTTCGGATAATTCGCCTCGTCGGCGATACGGAAGCGCTTGACCGTTCCGTCGACAGCCAGTCCACCGGGCAGCTTGCCGATCTCCACACTTGCACTCAGAACCTCAGGATAGATTGGCCAAGGGGAATTTGAATCCAGCAGGTTCTCAAAAGGAATGCGCTGAGCTTTTGCCCGCTCAAAGGTCATATAGGAATCCGCCAGCGTCTGGTTGGCAATATACTGCCGGGGCTGTAGGATATTGAGCGCAAGCTTCAGCAAAAGCAGTCCCGTGACGGTCAGAACCGAAAGAGAGAGGGCGGTTTCCACCAGGGCAAATCCTCCACGGTAAGATCGCTGCTTGCGCCGGGAGCCGGACGTAGGGACAGTCCCGGCATGGGTATTTCGTGGACGAAATCCTCCTTTGCGGGGAGCTTTGGAATCATAGCCGGGCTTTTGCTGCTGGCTTGCGGGGCTCTGAGAGCCCAACAGATCATCAAGCCTCCCTTCGGCGTTGACTGGGGAGACCCTCCGGAAAAGTTGATTACCTGGGCATCGAGACATTCCCTTGACCTTAACATCCTTACACCTGGCGATCAATCCCGTTTGCGGATCGTGAAAGTGCAGTCCGGAAAGGGCATGCTCCCCGGCTCGCCCGCAGCGGCAGTCGAAGGGAAATTTCTCAACGGAGGACTCTACGAGATGTCGGTCCACTACACGGACCCCGAAGCCAACGCGGACGAGATGGAGAAACGTTTCGAGAATCTTCGCAAAAAACTTACGAGGGAACAGGGCGCATTTCTTCCAAACCAGCAACAGCGGGTTGTGAATGACAATTTCGTGACTCGGACAAAATCGTTTCATAGGGAACCGATTCGGGGGGTCTTCCTTCTCATGGCATGGACGGAGGTTGAAGATCTTTTGAGACAATCTAAGGTGGCTAGATTTTCGTTGGTTTACAGAAATGACAATTACAGGGACGAGTTGCGGAAAATGGGCGGTGGGAATTGATTCTTTTACTCCAGGGTGGTCACTGTTCCATTGACCGAAATGGTTCGGTCAACTGTGAAGCTCACATAATCGAGACGATCAATTCCAAAGGGCGTGGAAGTCACGAGCTCCATCGTCCATGAGCCGTTTGCGGTAAGAACAGAATCCCAGTCGGTCAGCGTGATTGTACGATCCTGGGGCACCGACTCATTGATGATAATGGCGGAGCCGGGTACCACGGTACCTTCGGTACCAAGCTGCTGGTCACCTTGGTAGACCTGCACATAGACCTGAGAATCGGGATAAAGGTCGTTCACAGTGAAGGTTACGGAGGGCACGCTGTAACTAAGCTCTGTATTATCAGCGATACCGGAGAGCTGCCCATCGGCAACAGGCCAGATCTGCACATAAAGTGAATCCAGGTGCGACTCCGGCGCCTGGTAATCCTCCAGGGAATATATGGAAAACCGCTCTTCCCCGCGTATCTTCGCACGATCCTCACCGGGGACGGAGCTCACTTCGTAGTTTAGTTGGAAAACTCCGTTGTCCTCCAGGAATCCTTGGCCAATGAGTGACGCTTGTGTCCGGTCGATGTCCGTCCCGGTTCCGTCAATCCCGTAGGACTGAACATGACGGAGAACTTTCACTTTCTTGGAAGGCTCGGGATCGTCCTCGCCATCGCGGAGACCCACGGCTGTGAGTTCCACCCAGAAAGGCCGGTCGGCCCGTGTGCGCGGGACGGTGGCATAGGGATCTTCCGTACGAATGATGACCTCGCCCACGGGTGTATAGGTGCTCACATACTTCGTATCGAGAAGGTATCCCACCAGAGGATCCGACTTCACCGTGTGAAGCTCGAAACGCGCGCCACCAGGATCGATCGCAAGCATCGATTGCTGCTCCCCCTCTGCTTCCACGGGAACACTCCAGACAGTACCGTCCGGCAATTGAAGCTGCCTGACAAAATTTTCGTACTCACTGTCATCCTGCGCATTCGCCATGGAAACGCAAAGGCCGCAAAGAAGTACCCGGTTGATGATGAGAAGTGTTTTCATGGCTTTTCCTCCTCCTCAGTAGCTTCGGTTTCCGGCAGTTCCCGCAAAGGGATCAGTGAGATCGGCCCGGTCTTGTATGTCGCTATGAGCAGGTTCCGGTTTTTCTTGAGATGATCCGTAAGCTCCTCTGCCAGCGGTGAATACCCTGCCGCCTGCTCCCTGGAAACCTCTACCGGTGTGATCCAGCCACGGTTCATACCGTAAAATACCGTCCATCCGACAATCTTGTTGCCAGGTGTGTGGTTGTTGATCCTGTTCTCGTAGATTTTCGGGATCTGCATGATGGCCAGTTTGGGCACCAGGGTGGTCACTCCGTTGAAACTGATGACGTCCGAGGCATCGACAATGTTCACAGCCTGGTTTTTCACGGACGGATCCTCTCCCTCACTCGGCAGCAGATCCTTCATCGGGTTTGCCGCGCTGGCGATTTTCAGTTTTGCAGCAAGCTGCTCGTGTGTCGCCGCATCACGATACTCTCGTTTTTCCGGCTCCTGCTGCGCCATTACGGATGATCCAGATACCAACAGAAAGGCGATGCATGCTTGTAGTGTGCGCTTCAATTCAATCATAAAAAATTCGAGGGGGGGAGAGGGGGCTTACTTAAGGCTCTATGGGTTCGGGTTGCTGTTTGTAACTCCGTCATATTCCATGAAGCTGTGGTCACTATCGTTGTCGCTCGTACTACCTTCGTCGTTGTTCTTCGGCTTGTTGGAAGTGAACGTGACGAGGAGAACCAGATCCTGCATGTCGTATCCTGCATCGTCCTGTTTGTCGTCATCATGGGTAAGCTCCATGAACACGATAACGTCCATGGGACCGATGCTTACCTTCCCTTCGTCGTCCAGATATGGCCTGATGAAATCCTCCAGGCTGGGCGCGCCGATCGAAGGAACTTTGTCCGGGGGAGTGTCACCGTTTACGAGAGTTCTCACGTTCTGTTTGCCATCTGTCGACCGGTAGCGAGGACCCCAGCCGTTGTAATAGTAGCGACCTCCGAAGTTGAGCTCTTGATTCGGCTGGAGACTTTCCCTGCTCCATACCACCCGGCTCGGATTCACATCGTGGTTGGATCCGTAAAAAATGCTGCCGTAGCTACCACCATCAAAGCTGAGGAGTGCCTGCGCGTTGACATACGTGTAGGAGTTTCCCGAGTTTAGCGTAACGCCGTTTCCAAGCACACGAATCTCCACGTCAACCTCTTCTGTGGGATTGATCGTAGCGGGAGGAATGATCTGCACGAAGTCTTCCACAACGGAAGGATAAGTGATCGACCACACGAGGTCTGGTTTTGTTCCTGTTTGAACCACGGTTGGGGATGCTGTTATCCAACCCACCGGGACGGATGGGATGGTTTCTGTATCTGCGGGTGAAAGTTGTGATGTGGCTGAAAGCGCACACACGGTAATGACGACTGCCTTTACGGCAGCCCAGTGGCTGGTTGTTTTCATGGCTGGTTGTAGGGTGTGTTTGATTCACACGATCCGCTTTGGAACCCTCTAATGGGACGTTCATTGAGGAAGCGGTAGCCCGGATCGGGCAGGGGCAGGGATTCCACGCGGCTAGCGTTTCGACCATGCCAATTCGGGACAGAACCCCGATCCGGGCTACCTGGAAACTGACTCGGGACGGAGCGTTTCCTGGAAAAGTGCTATGAATTCATTTCTTCTCTTGTCTTGGTGTGTAAGGGTTGGGGTGTGTGACAGCAGTTGTCTTATTAGGTGAGTATTAACGTGTGGGCAGGGGTGGCTCGATGAATCCGCCGGATTTCCAAGGCCCGTTCGGCACCTCGTAATCCTTTACGAATTTCCATTCGACGCGTTGGCCGCTGCCCATTTCAAGATAGTCCCGCACAGCCGGACTGACATCGAGCCCCGCTCCGAGATTGCGATTCATACGCGCGTTCTCGTTTCCGAAAACATATTCAAAGTGATCCGTCTCAAAAGGGCCGACGTCTTCCCACTGCGCGTAGCAGATTTTTCCACGGAAATGGATGGCAAGCCAGCGGCCTTTGCATACCGAAATCCCTTCACCCTGGTAGCTCTCCCAAAACCATGGGATTACCTTGGAAGCCTCCGGGCGGTGCTTGAAATCCTTGCCTATATCATTATACGGCAGGGCGATGTAAAATGCGTTCAGCTTGGGATGGAACGTTTTTGGGAAATACCCGTCACGATTGTTCGGGTCATCATAGCCTCCGAAGTTTGATTCCCAGTTCTGATCCCAGGCACTCTTGTTGTTCGGAGTCGGGTTGTTTTCCGTCGGCTCCTCGCCAATCCAGAATACCGTGGTGATCACATTCCGCTTCCAGGCAGCTTCCCGGTGAAAGGATTCCGAAGGATCCTCCAAAACAACGCGTGCGGCATCAGGAACTCCAAACGGATCCGAGAGACCCGAAAGAGCCTCCCGTCTGTTTTCCAGAAATGACTCGTGAACTTGCTCCAGTTTGCTCTCCAGACTCGCGGTAGCCGCTGTGCCGGAAATGGCGAGGCAGGCAATGCTTGTTGTGGAAAGTTTCAGATTCATAATCGAAGTCAAAATTGGCTCCGCGCCCTTAATATGAAGATATCTTAACTATCCAGGGCCACGGAACAAGAATTTTTTAAACTTTATTTGAACATTTTAAAAAAATCTGTGTCGGGATCCTTCATCCTTTTAAAATAAGGAATTTTTGAAACTCCGATCATATCGATTCGCAAACCGAAAACCTTAAATCGGGGTGAATTACGTGATCACGGAGTTGGCTTCATCCGGAAAATCTGCTAAAATAACAAATCGGCAGATTCAGGATCTGCCCACACCGAACCGTCGGTCAATATCCTTCCGGCTGTATTCGGTCAATGTCGGACGCCCGTCGGCGGCGCAGTAAGGAAGGTCGCAGTGGAAAAGATCTTCCAACAAGGCAACCGTCTCCGAAAGCCTCGGCCTGATGCGGGATGCCGCTTGCTTCGCGATGATCCTCGCCAGCTTCTCAAAAGCAAATTTCCCGGCCGCCACCGGCCCGTGCAGCAGTTCTTCCAGCATATCGTCCAGAAATCCCGCAGGATCTTCCAACGCAATACAGGCCGGAAGACTCCGGATCTGCAGGGTATTTCCGCCAAAATCCTCCAGCTCCAGCCCCGCCTCCATCAGTGCCATCTTCTCCCTTAGCAACAGATCCACATCCCGCGCATCCAGCTCAACAAGGATCGGAACCAGAAGATTCTGCGTCTCCAGCCCATCCTTCCGCCCCTTCGACATCTGCTCGAAATAAATCCTCTCCTTCGCCGCCTTTGGATCAAAAAGCACCAATCCGTCCTCGCTTTCCAGGATCACATACCGCTCCTGCAGCATCCCCACCAAACGAAAATCCGGTGCCCTTCTTACATTTTCCGGCGTTTCCTCCACAACCAGCTCCGGCTGCACCTGATGAAACATCGGCCTGGTCACAATCTCACCGAAAGAAGCCTGTTCCCCCTCCCCCGCTGCCGGGACTTGTATGGGTTCTTCTGATTTCACCGGCACAGGCCGCAAGCACTCCGCCACCGTCTTCGCAATCAGATCACGGACATCGTATGGCCTGTGGAAACGCACCTCCTTCTTTGCCGGATGGACATTCACATCCACCAGCCCCGCCTCCATCTCGATCCACAGCCACGCCGCCGGATGCAAGCCCTCCTGAAGATTTCCCCGGAAACCATCAGCCAGTCCCTTCGTCACCGCCGCATCCTCGATCGGCCTCCCGTTCAGGAAGACATACTGATGCCGCCTGCCCTTCCGCGCGTGCTTCGCCGGCAGCACAAAACCCATCACACTCGTCCCCGCACTCATCCGCTCCGGCATCGTCACCAGCTCCCCACCCAGCTCATTTCCCACCAGCTGCCGCACCCGATCCACCGTCCGGGAAACCCCGGGCAGATCAAAAACCACCCGCCCGTCCTTCTGGAAACGGAACCTCACCCCCGGAGCCGCCAGCGCATGCAGCCGCAGCTGCCCCTCCACGTGCGCCGCCTCCGTAGTCTCCGCCCGCATGAATTTCCTCCGCGCCGGCATGTTGAAAAACAGATTCCGCGCCTCGATCACCGTCCCCGCCGCTCCACCCGCATCCCGCACATCGCGCAGCTTCCCCCCGTCCACGAAAATCTCCGTCCCACTCAGATCCTCCTCCCGCCGCGTCGTCATCCGGAACTTCGCCACACTCGCGATACTCGGCACCGCCTCCCCACGGAACCCAAGCGTCAGGATACTCGCCAGATCCTCCGCCGTCCGCAACTTGCTCGTCGCATGCCTTTCCAGGGAAAGCAACGCGTCCTCCTGCGTCATCCCACAGCCGTCATCCGTCACCCGGATCAGCCCCGTCCCGCCCCGTTCCATATCCACGAAAATCGCTTTCGCCCCGGCATCCAGACTGTTTTCCACCAGCTCCTTCACCACACTCGCCGGGCGCTCCACCACCTCACCTGCCGCCACCTGGCTGGCGAGGATATCGGGAAGAACTTTTACAAGCGGCATGAAGCGCATTTTGCGAGCGCCAGCCTCCCCCCGCAACCCCGAAGCTTCTCATCGGAGTTTAAAATTTAGAGTTTAAAGTTTCCCCTCCCCAATTAGCCTCCCGCACACATGGCCGGATTCTTCAAAAAACTGTTCAACAAAATTGCCGACCAGGCAGAAGTCGACTGGGACGATATCGAAGCAAACCTCATCGCCTCGGATCTGGGTGCCAAGCAATCCATCGCCATCGTAGATGAACTTTACGATCTCGGTCGCGAGATCACCGCGGACGATGTCGTGCAAGTCACCCGCAGCCGCCTTTCCAAAAACCTCCCGGAAGACACTCCCCCACCCGTACCCCGCGCCGATGGAAAACCTACGGTCATCCTCGTAGTTGGAGTAAACGGAACCGGAAAAACCACCTCCTCCGCAAAGCTCGGCCTCTGGCTCAAAGAACGCGGCCACAGCGTCCACCTCGCCGCCGCTGACACCTTCCGCGCCGCCGCCGTCGAGCAACTCCAGCGCTGGGGCACCCGCCTCGACATCCCCGTATTCACCGGCGCGCATCACGCGGATCCCTCCTCCGTCTGCTTCAACGCACACAAAAAAGCCATCGAGGAAAACGTCGACTTCCTCATCTGCGACACCGCCGGCCGCATCCACACCCGCCACAACCTCATGGAGGAACTCGGCAAAATCCGCCGTACAATCGCCAAACAGGACGACACCGCCCCCCACCTCACCTTCCTGGTAGTGGACGCCTCCACCGGCTCCAACGCCATGAACCAGGCGAAGGAATTCCACAAAGCCAGCCCCCTGGACGGCCTCATCGTCACAAAGCTCGACGGCTCCGGAAAAGGTGGCATCGCCATCACCATCTACGACGAGCTTAAGATTCCACCAAGATTCATCGGCACCGGCGAGGAGCCGGACAAGTTCTCAATCTTCGAGAAAGAAACCTTCGTCAGCGAAGTCCTCTAGCGGGCGGTGGCACACAGCGTTGTGCTTGCAATCGCCATCCCAAGTGGATACACCCTTGCGCCTCACGCCAAACAAGGTCCCGTGGTCCAATGGATAGGACGATGGTCTCCGAAGCCGTAGTTCCAGGTTCGATTCCTGGCGGGACCACTTGGTTGCTTCAATCTGGAAAGACAAGAGCCTCAGTGACTTCTTTCCTAAGCTGTGCAGAGACCTTGTATTCGTAAGGACTCACTCCCGGGTAATTTTCATCCAGCCTGGTAAGGGTATCCTGCCGAAACCAGTGCTTTTCAGATGCCGAAAACCAGGGATACAGCAAGGCCAGCAAAATGATACTCAGGCCAAAAGACGGTAGAAGTGAGCTTCCAACGATCGAGCGAGTTAATCTGCGATCGCGTTTCCCGAAAACCGCCCGGCCGCCTGAAATTGCAACGACCACTGCCAGTGACAACAAAAGCGCTGCTAAGATAGCCAGTCGGACTTCGCTCAAGTCCCTCGTAACTACGGCGAAGTAATAGAATGCGGGAATGAATGAAGAAGCCAAAGCGAGCGCTAACCAACCCAGCTTGAAATTGCGCCCCATGAGTCCAAATACCCTTAAACGGATTTTCAATCTCCAGCGGAGAACCAGCACCGGGGCATAGAGCAATGAAATGGTCAGAAAGAGATAATGAGCCCCTGGCAGTATTAGCGTGAAATATACGAGAGAATAATCACGCCCACCCAAAGGAGTGAAGCGGTTCGCAAGTAGGATGAGTAAAAACGGAAATGCTGTGCCCAAAGACATTACCCACATCCAATCGGCCTTTGTAAGAAGACAGACCATACGCGAGGCTGTTTTCCTCACATAAAAAGGAGCCCTGAAACGGAAAAGAAACAGGCAACCAGATCCAACTAACAAAACAAGACTACCTACCACGGCACAGACTTGGGACATTACCTCATGATCAGACAATCGACCGGGTCTCAAACTTTCCTCCGTGATTGGCACCGTATCTCTCACTTGCCGCGCTACCATTGGATGTGAGAGCGCTGCCATTGTGCCTCCTTTAAGCTTCATGGAATCTGCAAACACAGGTTGATCCCGGTTTCTTTTTTCCTCGTTCAACGCCTCGATTCTTCTCGCATTTTCCTGTAGCGATGAAAATTGAGACTCTATCCCTAGTGATACTGCGGCATTACTCAGAGACTGCGTAATAGCATTCGTGCAAACCAAGAGAACCAATTCATCGACCAGTGTGCCCACCGGCGATTCTGACCAAACACGAATGAAATGTTCGCTGTCATGAATCAACTCCTGCAAGCCAGCCACGTCTTTCTCTTCAACAAGACAGTCCGCTTCCGCAGCTATCATATCGGCAAGAAAACGTAGTCGAATAATTGAAAGCGGCCCACCAACCAGATTGGATGTCGCAGTCATCCCCTGAACCACATCATCCTGCTTCAG
Source organism: Luteolibacter sp. (assembly GCA_051251795.1). Lineage (GTDB taxonomy): Bacteria > Verrucomicrobiota > Verrucomicrobiia > Verrucomicrobiales > Akkermansiaceae > Luteolibacter. Next base: position 14,448 of record JBPOGC010000019.1, read on the forward strand.
CAACGGAATACGGGCGGCAATCATGCTGGAAGTGTAATTATCGAACCGTGGCAGACCTCTGGACTTCCGAAGTAGTGCCAGCGACTCATTCAGCCCCTCCCGATCGATTATTTCGTAGGTCTGCTCTTTCACGACTTTACTCCCCCTCTTACTACGCCCTTCTTTACGAACCGTCCCTCTGCCCTTCACTCCTGCTGCCAAATAATAGAAGAAGGCGTTTTCGGGATCGATCCTTTCTACAGTTTCGAAATACCCGATAGGGAGTTCGTCCTGATTAGAAAAACTCAATGCTACATACTCCGCATAAAAATCAGGGCGATCAGGAGCAAAGGAGATCAGATCTTCAAGAGCCTGCAGTCGCGACTGTCCCGGCTTTCCCAACAAAAGCTCTTGTTCCTCACTCAGGTTGTCCTTCGGTGTGGGAAATGGCGGTTCGAAATCCATCATAGCGAGCGGATTCATCGCTGAACGTAGAAACCAAAACGCTTGAATTTTTGGTATGACCATCAGCCCTAGAAAAAGTATCGCCAAAGCAGCGAGACCAATCACAACCAACTCCCAAAGTCGCGGTTTGCTCTTCTCATCAACCTCGTGGAATCTCTCCAGGGTCTCCGCAACATCCGGATGATTCTCATCAAATGTCTCCTCCAGCAAAGCGATCGCCGCCAGCCGCTGCTCAGCGTTGTCCGCGAGTGGTTTCACTGCAGCTTCTATGAGAGGGTGGGTTTCCGGAAGCATCCCGTCCAGTGTTCCCAAATTGCCCTTCATGTCAGGAATAAAAAGCGCCGAAGGCTTTTGGACTGCTGGGATCATTCCCAGCTCTTGGGTGAAAGTTGCAGTCCGCCCCAAAAACTCCCAACACCTCAGAAAAGACACCCATCAGAAAAGCTGCGGATAAGAACCGCAGCAGTCCCAAAGCCTCCGGCGGCTCCAGACAAAAAGACCGGCTCCCTTTCGGAAGCCGGTCTTTTGAAAAACTATCTATTTTGAAGCTTAGGCTTCTTCTTCAGCCGTATCGCCCGCATCAACATTGACGACGAGCATCGCGCTGACTTGTGCGTTGAGCTTGATCTCGACCTCGGTCTTGCCGGATTTTTTGATCGGCTTGTCGAGCTGGATCGCTGTGCGGTCGATCTCGATTCCTGCTTCTTCGAGCTTCTTGTGAATATCGATGCTGGTAACGGAACCGAATGCCTTGCCGCCTTGACCGGTGGAAAGGATAAAGGATGGCTTGAGCTTGGAAACTTTCGTTGCAAGGCCTTGGGCGACTTCGATCTCCTCTGCCTCACGGCGTGCGCGAGCGGTCTTGAGAGCTTCGACGTGGCGGAGGTTCGCTTTGGTCGCCTCGTAAGCCTTGCCTTGTGGCACAAGGTAGTTGCGGGCGTAGCCAGCGCGGACTTTTACGACATCGGCTTCGACGCCGAGACCTGCGATCTTTTCTTTGAGGATAACTTGTGCGTTGGCCATGATAGGAGAGTGTTTGTTTAAGAAACGGGCGGCGGATTTAGGCCTGCGGACAGCTTGGGTCAAGAAGAATCCTCACCTTGCGTCCTTATTTTTCAAAAAATTTCACGCTGAAATGAGTCCCTGTTGTCACCGGAAAGATTTCGGCTCTCTGCACGGGAACTGCTAAGACTAATCCATGAACATCACCACCCTCACCGGCAAAGGGCTCACCGCCGCTCTGGATTTCCGGAAAATACCCAAAGTCCTCCTCCACGAGCACCTTGATGGCGGGCTGCGTCCTTCCACCGTAATCGAGCTGGCAAAAGAGACCGGCTACAAGGGACTGCCCACGGAAGACGCAAAAGACCTTGCAGCCTGGTTCCATCGCGGCGCGCAGACAGGAAACCTTCCGCAATACCTCGAGGGCTTCCAATACACCTGCGCGGTCATGCAGACAAAGGAAGCCCTGGAGCGTGTCGCCTTCGAGTTCCTTGAGGACATGCACGAGGATGGCGTCGCCTACGCGGAAGTCCGCTTCGCCCCCCTGCTCCACACCGATGGCGGCCTGACCCAGGACGAGGTGGTGAACGCGGTTCTCGCCGGCCTGCGGCGCGGGGAAAAATCCTATGGCGTGAAATGGGGCGTGATCATCTGTGCCCTCCGCCACCTGAACACCTCTCTGGAAGCCGCCGAACTCGCTATCCGATGGCGCGATGCCGGTGTGGTCGGCTTCGATCTCGCGGGCGGTGAGTCCGGCTTCCCCCCGAAAAAACACGTCGATGCCTTCCAAGCCATCGAGCGCGCCAATTTCTACATCACCATCCACGCCGGTGAGGCCTTTGGCGTCGAAAGCATCTGGCAAGCCCTCCAATACTGCGGCGCCCACCGCCTCGGCCACGCGACCCGCCTCCGCGATGACATCGAGATCAATCCCGACGGTAGCCTCCGCCTCGGCAGGCTCGCCCAGTATGTCATGGATCGCCGCATTCCCTTGGAAATGTGCCTCTATTCAAACCTGCACACAGGCGCCTGCAAAAACCTGGAGGAACACCCCTTCGGCCTGTTTTTCAGAAACGGCTTCCGCGTCTGCCTCAATACGGACGACCGCCTGATGAGCGACACCACCATGACAAAGGAGACCATCCTCGCCACCGAGCTGTTCGACCTCAGCCTGGCCGATATCGAGAAACTCAACATGAACGCGATGAAGAGTGCCTTCTCCCCTTTCCAGAAACGGCTCGATATCATTTACGATACGCTCAAGCCCGCTTATCAGAAACTGAAGGACGATTTCAAAACCGTATAAACGGGATGGTTTGTGCCTTGTAACAGCCACACGTCTGGCAAACGATCCGGCCATGTCAACGACAGCATATCTGAAGGAAATGTTCGATCTCAGCGGCAAGACCGCAGTTGTGATCGGCGGAACGGGAGCACTTTGCGGCGCAATGGCCTTGGGCCTTGCACGGGCCGGTGCGGAAGTCGTCCTCGGCGGGCGCATCGCGGAACGCGCCGATCAGTGGCTCAAGGAAATCGAACAGCACGGTGGCAAAGGCTACTTCGTCCCCGTGGATGTCACATCCCGGAAATCCCTGCACGACATGCTCGATACCGTTTTGGAAAAATCCAAGGGCATCGACATACTAATCAACGGTGCCGGCACAAACTCCGCCACCCCTTTTCTGGAAATCAGCGAAGAGGAATACGCCAAGATCATGGACACGAACCTGTCCGCCATCTTCCGCTCCTGCCAGGTCTTCGGCCAGTACTTCGTAGATGAAATGAGACCCGCCTCAATCATCAATCTCGGCTCCATCTCCGGCCTGAATCCTCTTTCCCGCGTCTTCACCTACTCCGCCTCCAAGGCAGCCGTGCACAACCTCACGCGCAACCTCGCCCGCGAATGGGCAGACAAGGACATCCGGGTAAACACCCTCGTCCCCGGCTTCTTCCCGGCCGAACAAAACCGCAAGGTTCTCGATGAATCCCGCGTCCTGGACATCCTCCGCCAGACCCCGGCCTCCCGCTTCGGCAACCCCGAGGAACTCATCGGAGCCACCCTCCTCCTCTCCTCGCCAAAAGCCGGCTCCTTCATCACCGGCATGGAAATGATCGTCGACGGCGGCTTCCAGGCGATGAGTCTTTAGAAAATTTCATTCAGCAACCGCACCAGCGATTGCCCCAGCGCCTCCGCCATGTTCACGGGCACCGCGTTGCCGATCTGCTTGTAGACTGACGTCTGCGGCCCGGCGAATTCCCATTCGTCTGGGAAAGTCTGGATGCGCGCGTATTCCCGGGTGGTGAAAGGCCGGGTTTCCTCCGGATGACATCGTTCCGTCTGCTTCTGCGCGGGTGATGTGGTCAGCGTCAGGCTCGGTTCGTCCCAGCTCATCCGCCTCGCCATCCCGGTCTTCCCACCGCTGAGGTGAAAGCTTTTTTTCATATAGGACACCTGGATCTCCTCCGGCAGATCCCGCCAGTATCCCCCCGGCGGAACGAGTTCCATCACCTCGCGCTTTCCCACTGGATAATGCTGACCAGACGAGTGGGGTGCCGCTGTTTTAAAAAGCTCTCCCGGCTTCAGGGCATCGCGCACGGTGTAGATTTTCCCGGTTGGCTTCGGCCATTGGAACTTAATGCCCCTGCTAAGTTCCTTGCGGTAACCGACGATGATCAGCCGCTCGCGCTTCTGCGGCACGCGGTGATGGATTGCCTTGATCAGTCTCGGCTCCTCCACTTCGTATCCCAGCTCACCGAGAATTTTCAGCATCGTCGCCAGCGTGCGCCCGCCATCGTGGTTCAGCAACCCACGGACATTTTCCGCCATGAACACCTTCGCACCCGTCTCCTTCAGGCAGCGGGCGAACTCGAAAAACATCGTCCCCCGCACGTCTTCGAAACCAAGCTTCTTCCCCGCATAACTGAATGCCTGACAAGGAAAACCACCGGTCAGCAAATCCACCTGCCCCTCATACTCTTCCAAGGAAACACCCGCCACCGAGCCCTCCACCACATTCCACCCGGGTCTGTTTTTCCGCAAAGTCGCGCACGCCTTCTTATCGATTTCATTCAGAAGCAGGGATTTGAAGCCGCAACGCTCCAGCCCCAGCGCCAAGCCACCCGCACCCGCGAACAACTCGACAAGCGTATAATCCCTGGCCGGTTTCTCACATGCCGGGACACTCCCACCCTCGAAAAACAGCCGAGCCTCATCGAATTGCAGCAACTGCTCCTTGCTGTAGACCCGGAAACCACTGCTTTCATCGCGCAAGGCGACAAGCTTTCCCGAAGTATCCCAGCGCCTCACCGTCTCCTTGGAAACACCGCAAATGTCAGCAACCTGGGATACCTGGTAAAACTCTGCCGCGCTGTTCACCGGAACGTTATACATGGTTATTTTTTCCCCGCTACATAAATCATCCATGGAAACACCGTGACGGAATCGTCACTCTTCCTGGCGGGCGAAACAGTTGCTTTTGCGGTTTTCTATGAGCGGAAAAGATTACCATTTCCCGATATTATATGAAAATTGACATCGTGACGGACACTTTTGCCCCGGATGTGAACGGGGTGGCCATGACGCTCGGCCGCTTGAGTGATGGCCTGAAAAAACTGGGACATCGCGTGCATGTGATCCGCACCGGAGACGGGAAACGCGGGGAGACGGTAGCCGCTTCGATCCCCCTACCCGGCTACAAGGAAGTCCGCGTCGGCCTTCCCGGCCCGTTCAAGCTCCGCAAACGCTGGCTGCGCAAACGCCCGGATGCGATCTACGTGGCCACGGAAAGCCCCCTCGGGAAATCCGCCCTGAAAGCCGCGCGCACTCTCGGCATCCCGGTAGCCACGGGCTTTCACACGAATTTCCACGAATACATGGAGCGCTACCATCTCGGCGGCCTGCAGCCGATGGCCCTCGCCTACCTGAAGCGCTTTCACGGAAAGGCGGACTGCACCCTTGTTCCTTCCGTCGAAATGATCGACAAGCTGAAGGCCGAGGGTTTTGGAAACGTCCATCTGCTCGGGCGCGGCGTGGACACGGAATTGTTCGATCCCGCGAAACGCTGCGAAACCCTCCGCTCCGGCTGGGGTGCCAGCACCGGCTCGCCAGTCGCCATCGTGGTGGGTCGTGCCGCTGCTGAGAAAAATCTGGATCTCGCGATCCGCTCCTTCGAGGCGATGCGCGCCACCGTCCCCGATCTGCAGTGCGTAATGGTCGGCGACGGCCCCATCCGCGAGAAGCTCGCTGCGAAGCACCCTTGGGTTCACTTCGCAGGCATGCGGACAGGCGAGGATCTGGCGAAGCACTACGCCTCCGCAGACATCCTGCTCTTCCCGAGTGAAACGGAAACCTTCGGCAACGTCGTCCTTGAGGGAATGGCCAGCGGCCTGGCAACCGTCGCCTACGATTACGCGGCGGCAGCACGGTTCATCGATCATGAGAAAAACGGCCTGAAAGCCGGCAAAGGTGACGAAGAAGCCTTCATCATCCAGGCAAAGGCCGCGCTCAACATGCGCCCGGGAAACAAAGTGCGCGCGACAGCACGGGAGCTTGCCCTGACCCAGGGATGGGAGGCGGTGGTCGCCGATTTCGAAAAACAACTGCTCGCGATTTCTGGCCAGTCCGAGCCGACTCCTCGGAAATACGTGACACTCCCGAAAATCGGCAAGCGCCAGAAAGTATCCTTCCGCAGCGTGTTCATCTCGGACATCCACCTCGGCACACCGGACAGCAAGGCCTCGGAAGTCGTCGATTTCCTAAAACAGATCCGCTGCGAGAAACTCATCCTCAACGGCGACATCGTCGATGGCTGGGCGCTGAAGCGCGGATCGAAATGGCAGCCACGCCACAGCCGCGTGATCCGGAAAATCCTGAAAATGAGCGAGAAGGACAAGACAGAGGTCATCTACCTCCGGGGCAACCACGACGACATCCTCGACCGCTTCCTCCCTCTCGCCTTCGGGAAAATCCGCTTCACCAAGGAATACATCCACAAGGCCGCCAACAAAAGCCGCTACCTCGTCGTCCACGGTGACGGATTCGACAGTGTCTCCACAAATCACAAGTGGCTCGCCTCGCTGGGTGCGGTTGGCTACGACTCGCTTCTCAAGGTAAACCGTTACTACAACAAATACCGCTCCTGGCAGGGCAAAGAGTATTTTTCCCTCAGCAAAAAGGTGAAGGCTCGGGTGAAATCCGCTGTCAGCTTCATCGATAAATACGAGGAATTGCTACAGGAACTCGCCGTCAAAAGAGAGTGCGATGGCATCATCTGCGGCCACATCCACACCCCGGAGGACAAGCGGGTGGGAAACATCCATTACCTGAACTCCGGGGACTGGGTGGAAAGCATGACGGCCATTGTGGAGCACCACGACGGGCGGATGGAACTCATCGAATACGAGAAATTCATGATGCAGTGCTACGAGAAAAGCCTGGAAGGAGCCACCGCCGCTGCCCGTGCCGTGACACCTGCCGCCGTATTGAGGCAACCAGCGCCGGATGTGGAAATTCTCCTCTCCGAGTGATCTCTCCCAAAAAGAAAGTCGACAGACAACCGGGGGGTTATGTCTGCCGACTAGTTTCTTTTGGGGGGAAATGATCTTTGCGAGAAATACTGGGGGGAGTAACTCCCTCGCTTCGATGTATGAAGACTACCTGAAACTTTCCAGATTTCAACTACGTGATCGCGTGTTTTTCCAAAAAAACACAGAAGAAAGGAAATTTAAGAAGGTAACTAAGGTGCCACCCAATCTGGAAAATCGGATTCCAGCTTTGCCTTGTATTTCCCAGCTTCCGCTGAATTACCCTGCTTTTCGAGCACCTGGATGTATTTGTGGATGGCCAGTGGCTTGAGATCCTCGTCTTCGTGGAATTCAATGACTTTCAGGTAATCCGCTCCAGCCCTGCCGAGGTTTTCCTCCTGCACGAAAAGGTCTCCGGATACGACGAGAAGATGTGCCGAGGTTCTCCCCTGCGGACGGAGTTCGAGGGCTTCGTCAGCGGATTTCCGCGCTTCCCCGTAACGCCCCAGGGCAAGAAGAGCTCTCGCACGATCCAACATGGCATCGGCTTTCCAGGAAGCGTTTTTCTCGACTTCCAGGACATTGGAAATGGCCGGAAGAGCCTCCGAAGGCTCACCCGCATCGATCAGGGATTTCGCCAGATAGCGCCAGACTTCCTTTGGAGTGGCACGCGGCTCATCGGAATTTGTCACCAGCTTCAGGAAGCGCGCGGCCTGCCCGTGGTCACCGGCACCGTAGGCCTGCATGCCCGCCCACTGAATCGCCTGGTCAGGGATGTCCTCCACATAGTCGCCACTGATTCCCAGATCAATTTCGCGGGAAAGACCTTTGAAATCCTGGGCGGCGAACGTGGAAAGCGAGAGGAGTATACCCGCATGTTTCCCGTAGGCGCCGGGACGCAGATTACGCGACGTATCGAGAAATGGCGTGGCTTCCTTCGGTTTGTTCGTTTTCACCAATCCGAAGCCGATGAAGTAGTTTGCCTCCGCCTTGAGCTTCTCATCCAGATCACTGACTTTTTCGAGCAGCCCCTTGTAACGGATAACCATGTTTTCATTGTTCCCCTCGTCCCTGCGGGTTCTTGCAGATTCCAGCCAGGCGAGTGACGCAAGATCCTCAGGCGCCTTTTTATCCGTAGCCAGACGATCGAAATCCGCGATGGCCTTCCCAGCCTCCCCAATCTCCGCGAACGCCTTGGCGCGCTTCACCAGAGCAGGATAAAAGCGGGGATCCTGCGGGTATTTTGTAATGAAATCAGTGAATGAACGAATCGCACCCTGTGGATCACCGGCATCGGAAAGGCACCAGCCGCGCTGATACAGAAAGCCCGGCAGGTTGGAATCGCTGAGTAGGGTCGGGTCGATCTTCGCGTAAACCTTGGCCGCATCGGCAGCCTTTCCTTCTGCGAAAATCGTCTCCGCCTTCATCAGCATCGCGGTATGGATGCGGGTATCGCGCGGTCGCGATTTCGCGTAAATCTGCAGAAACGCATCGATCTGCTCCACCACGTGCTTCCCCTCGATCTGGAAAAAGCAATTGAGACGGTAGTAGGCAGCGCGGTAGGCGAGATCATTCTCCGGCTTCACGAGTCGCTCGATCTCACGGAAAAGCGTGCTGGCCTCCGCTGGCATCTTGAGCTGCACCATGGCACGCGCGGCGACCATCAGGCGCTTCGCCTCGGTCTCCCCTTCTGCCTTCGCGCTGCTTTGCTTGTAAAAATCCAGCACTTCCTTGTACTGCTTCCTCTGGAAATAATTCTCCATCAGGGCGATCTGCGCGTCGGGACGGTATTTCTCAGTCCCGGGATTTGAGAGGATGTAGCGGAGGTATTTCTCAGCGAGCTCCGTCTGGTCGAGTTTCGTCGCAGTGATCGCGGCCTGGAGAGCTGCGTCACCCCGTGTTTCCGCTGAGTTCGAATTTTTCACCACGTCCTCGAACATTTCCAAGGCTTCCTTAAGCTGCCCGCCTTTGTAAGTGATCTTGCCGACCTGCAGCAAAGCCTGATCCCTGAAAAGCACTCCCGCGGGATCTGCGATCACTTTTTTGTATGCGGAAATCGCTTCTCGATCACGACCCAGAAGGCGGTAGCAGTTTGCTGCCAGAAGATATCCGCGTGGCTTGTCACTCTCCTGCGCCGCGCTATTCGCGTAGCGCTCGAAAAGAGGTGCCGCCATCGCGTACTCCCGCTGGTTGTAGTGATCCGCGCCCAAGGTATAGGCAGCCGCGGATGCCCACTTCCCGCCACGGTAGCGATTGAGCAATGTGGAGAAACAACGCTTCGCGTCTTCCTTCATCCCGGACTGGTAGTAGCAACTGCCCAGATAATACCACGCCGCCTCCGCGTTCTTGTGCTTCTGGAACTCATTCAGGTAGTCGGAAAAAATCTCAGACGCTTTGAAATAGAGCATCCGGCGTGTCTCCAGATCGTTGCTTTTCGCAGCGCTGTCATACACGTTTTTCCCGCGCATGAAAAAATCGGTCCCCCGGTCGTTCTGCAGGTCTTCCACCACCTCTGCGCGTAGTGGCTCCTGGGCAAGCAAGGAGGAAGACGAGGCTCCGAGCGCAAGCAAACTGGCGCACAGGAACGGGATTTTGTTCTGGGATTTCATGGAATTCGGCATCCGTTTCAATTCGGAGGAGTTGGGCGCTGCGTGGCAAAGGAGATATTCCAGATACCCGCCTTTTGGCAGGTATCTATCACTTCCACCAGGCGCTGGTATTCCACCTTCGCATCACCTCGGATGCGCACCGGCTGGTTTTCGAACTGCCCGGCGATGGAAGAAAGTTTTGAGAGAAGCTGTGCCAGATCCACCGTGGCTCCCTCTACCCGGATGGTATCGTCCGAGAGGATGTTGATCACGATCTCGCCGCGCTGGCGCTCCGGCTCCGCTCCTTCCTGGGCGGTTGGCACCGAGACGTCCAGCTCGGTCTCGGACTTGGTAAACTGCCAGGTGACGATGAAGAAGATCAGCAGCAGGAAGACGATATCGATCATCGGCGCCAACTGCATGCTGGCGGCTTCCGGTTGGCGGCTGGAGAATTTCATGATCGCTTTCTAAAAATGAAACAGGGGCATCAGATCCCATGCAGATCCGGGCGATCCGCGCCCAGAGGCGAAGGAACCGGCATCGCGTAGTCATCGCGTGTCCTCTGCTGGTTGGATCCCTGGTTCTCCCTGTCGGCAGGCTTCTGAGCGACTTGCGTGTGGAGCAACGCCATCAGATGAGTCGCAGCAGCCTCCAGCTCTGCGATGTATTTCTGCACCCGGCCACGGAAAATCGAATAAAACACAAGAGCCGGAATCCCGATACTGAGACCGGCCGCAGTCGTGATCAGCGCTTCTGAGACTCCTTCCGCGAGTTCCATCTGTTTCACTCCAGAGAAATTTGAGATTTGAAGGAAGGACTTGATCATACCCAACACAGTTCCAAGCAAACCAACCATCGGCGCGATGGAGCCTATGTCCGCCAGATAAGTAATCCGCGAGCTAAGCAACCCGGCCTGGCGGGAGCCTTCCGCCTCAGCCACTTCCCGCACTTCACCAAAGGAGGCTGAAGGATATTTCGTAAAGAAATCCAATGTCTTCTGCGTTACGCGAGCCATGGACTCATTCTGGCGATGGCAATGCGCCACAAGGCCGAGAAAGTCGCGCTTCCGTATCATCGCCTCGGCAGTGTTCATGAAACGATCGCTGACCACGGCATTCCGCCTGATGGTAAGGAAGTAAAGGAGAACAAGGACAACCCCGACGATGGAGATGAGAGCAAGCGGGTACATCATCACACCACCCGCCGCGACGATCTCGAGGAAATTGGTCTGAATGTCCCCCGATGGCTCAGCGGATACCTGCGCGGATGCGGTAAGAACGCCGGCAAACATGGCGGCTGTTGAAAAAGTGATGCACTTCATTTGAATCGAAGGAGTGTAGCCTCGGCCAATAGCTTTGCAAGCATGGGGATCAGGGGCGATTTCATCCTGCCCCGCCCCAATTCAAGCGAACACAAGAAAGCGCCGGTTTCATGGAAAAACCGGCGCTTGAAGTGGGCTACAGGAAATCCAGCCCTTTAGAAGGTATACTGAATGCCGCCTGTGAAGAACCAGGAGACACCGAGCTGCGGGCCGTCAAGTTTCTGGTAAAGCGGAACTCCCCCTTCAACAGAGAGACGGGCGTTTGTCCCGGGGATCAGGATGTTCGCACCGATCGACGCGTCAATTCGGGTGCCACCGCGAAGATTCGGATCCGCGGTGGGAATGATCGGCACACCCATGCCATTCACTCTCGCGATCTGACTGTCAGCACCGTCGATGTTCCCCCAACTCATGGCTTCAAGGCGAACCGAGGTGGAAAGCCAATCGTTCCAGCGGCGAGCACCCCACACGGAGGCTGAAACACTGTTTCCCAGACGGTAATCTTCCGAGTTGTCCGCGAGGAAAACTTTTCCGCTCACCTGGGAGCCAAGCGACCAGCCATCGAAGAGTCTCGTGTAGGTAAGTGACGGCTCCACACCCCAGCTGCCGTGTCCGAGCTGCATCGGGTAGGGAAGGCGTATGTTTTGGCCGGCAAGTGGGACGAAGTCCTCGTTTTCAATATCCGCGGTAGGGAGCAGGAGGTTCAGACCGAAGTGAGCACGCGCATGGTCTTTCTCGTAGAACTTGTATAGCCCTCCGATACTGCTGTCGCCAATGCCTTCGGAGTTCGTCTGGAAGCTGGTTCCTGCCAACGGGCCACGGCCGATGAGGTGGTTCATGCTGAGGTCGACCAAGCTGGTCATCGCCATAAGGGTCAGATTGTCAGTCGGCGCATACATGAGGCCGAACATGTGCATCTGCATGGACATGTCCGTAGGGGTGGCGATGAAATCGTTGAGCACTGCCGCATCGGAGACTTCGCTGTCACCATCGTAGTTTTCCTCCATTCTCATGTTCATGTAGCGGTAGGAGAACATCAGCTCCCCCTTCTCGTGGGTGTGACCTCCCATCACGCCGATAGGCGCATGGGCATCCGGGCGATCATGGTGCCCGGCGTGGTGCAAGTGATCCGATGCCTCGGGGGCTTCTAGATTGGTAGTTTCATAAAGGTCTCCAGCGTATGCGGAGGCTGCTAAAACGGAAAAAATGAGAGAATTGTTCAATGTAGTATTCATTATAAAGTATTGGTTTGTGAGTGTTCTCGCCACGGCAGAGTGCTCGCAGGCGAAGGCTGTGAAGCCCGGAAAAAGGGGATACGCGGAGTGCGTAGATTCACTGCGGCAAGATGCTCCAGCAGTGGTTCCCACTTACGGAATTAAAGAGACGGTTTACGTCCAGGGCGCGGAGACCCTATTTCACGCGAGAAATCGCGGGGGTGGAGATGCCACAGAAAGGCAGATCTTGCGGTCTCTCAATAAAGCAGCGGTTCCACGTGGCTCTTCGAAAACATCGAAGGCTCTGCGGTCAGCGAGGCCTATTGCAGAAGGCTGGAATAGATCAACGCGTTGAAGCTTGTTTTCGCGCTTCTCAACTGGCGCCCCGGGAGTGGGCTCCGGACTCTTCCGAGCCTCCGCGAGAGTAGCGCAAAGCTGGCAGGGATGTTCCCCGTCAAAGGTCTTGCTCACAGCCTCCTGGAACGATTCCGTTTTCGAGAAATTCATCAACATTCCCGTCCAGGCAACAAGCTGGAGAGAGTCCATGGATCCCAAAGCCAGGAAAAGGCCAAAGAAAGCAACGAACGCTGTTTGAAGAAATTTCAATGCGCGGGGAGAATGGGTGAATAGCTCGAAGCGTGTCAAGCTGAGCCGAGGCTCTACCTCATTTCTTTTTATCTTCATGTTTGGGAGCTATGGAAAGAACACCCACATTGAAAATTTCATAAGCAGATCAAGAGGCAGCATCCGCGCATTTCAATCCATCCAG
>JBPOGC010000190.1:0-5082 GCA_051251795.1 Luteolibacter sp.
TTCCTCGGCTACACCGCCCCCTTCCTCCCCCTCCTCACAGACCATCTGTTAGAGGATCGCGCCACCCTCTCCTCCTCCCTCATCATAGTCCCAACCTCCCAGAGCGGACGCATCCTCCGCGAGTCCCTTGCCGAGAAAGCAACAGCCCTCCTCGCTCCCACAGTCACCACACCCGGCGCACTCCTTCATCTCGACAATCCCTCCATCGCCCCCACATGGCTGGAAAAAATCGCCTGGATCGAGACACTCGAATCCCTCACCGAGACCGACTGGCAAAACCTCGCCGGACTTTTCCCCATCCCCCCGGACACATCTGACGCGTCATCCGATTGGGCAGTCTCCCTCGCCTCCGAGATCACCTCCCTACGCGCCACCCTGCAGGATCACCTGCACAATCTCTTCTCCGCCTCCAAGTTCCTTGCAAGCACCCCTGAGGCCGATCGCTGGAACGATCTAGCTACACTCGAGACCATGATCGAAAAGCGTCTCGGCTCTTGGAACTACACCTCACGCTCCACCGCACTTCGCCAGGACTTCAAGCTCCCCTCCGGACACACGAAAATCATCCTCGCAGGCATCACCGAAATGCCTCCTTGCCTTACCAAAGCCCTCGAAGACTTCACCGGTGACATCACCTCCATCATAGCCGCCCCCGAGTCCGAAGCCCATCTCTTCTCGACACTAGGTCTACCACTGGACACCTGGGCAGAAACAGAGCTCCCTGCCACAGCCAAAACCCTCATCGTAGCCGATCCCATCCAGCAGGCCAACGCAGCCCTGGAAGCCGTTTCCCAATCCTCCGCCTCATCCTCGGAAATCGCCCTCGGCAGCGCGGACGACGCCACCGGCGCAACCCTCTCCCGGATCTTCACGGAAAACGGTTGGTCTGCCTTCCATCCAGCCTCTTCACAGCCCCTCCCTTCCGTCATCCGCTGGCTCACAGCCTGGAAAGACTGGCTCACAAAGCCATCTTCCAAAAACCTCGCAACCCTCCTCAGCCTCTCCCAGTCCCAACCTGCAATCACCACCAACCGCACCCAGACCCTCCTCGCACTCAACAAATTGCGCGACCGCAACCCCACCCTTGAGCCGCCCGCCCTCCAAAAAATCTCCAATGATCCGGAACTCGTAGCCGCCATTTCAAAAGCCCTTACCCACCGCCAGAGTTTCCTAGCAAAACCCTTCCCCGAGGCCATCACAAACCACCTCGCCGATCTGCAAGCCAGCACCGATGCAGCCCAGCAGACCATTTCCCAAATCCACGACTTCCTAGACCAGGCAGCCCCCATCTTTCAGAAGATCAAACGCACTCACACCTTCTGGCTCCAGACACTCCTTTCGGAAATCCCGACCCCCACCGCCCAACCACCAGCCAACCGCATCATCGACATCCAGGGATGGCTGGAGCTCCTCTACGAGCCCGGCCAGCACCTCGTCATCTGCGGCATGAACGAGACCTTCGTCCCGGCGCGCTCCGGCGGCGAGCCATGGCTCTCGGAAAACATCCGCACAGCCCTCGGCCTCACCACCGATGCAGACCGCCACGCGCGCGACGCCTACCTCCTCCACGCCATGACCCGCATGCGCGAGGCCTCCGGCTCCACCACCCTCATCTGTGGAAAAAACGGCAACGGCGGCGAAACATACCTCCCCTCCCGCCTCCTCCTCCAAGTCCCTCGCGAGCGCCTTGTCGCCACCGTCGAGAACCTCTTCTGGGAAATCGAACCCCCGGAAGCGAATCTCGTCTGGGAAAGCAACACCCCCTGGCAGCCACCCCACGTCGATCTGCCAGAAACCATCAGCGTCACCGCCCTCGCCAACTACCTCTCCTGCCCCTTTCGCTTCTACCTGAAAAACATCGTCCGCATGAGCGTCCCCGAGCCGGATCGCCGTGAGATGAACGCCCGCGACTTCGGCTCCATCACCCACCTTATCGTCGAAAACTTCGGCATCGATCCCGAAGCCCGGAACCTCACCGACCCGGAAAAAATCACCGCCTACCTGGAAGCCCAGCTTCACCTAGTCATCCGCGAGCAGTTCGGCACCAAACCTCCCCTCGCCATACGCATCCAGACCGGCGCCATCGCCCAACGCCTCACATGGTTCGCCACACACCAGGCACAGATCCGCGCCGATGGCTGGGAAATCATCCACACCGAGCGGAAAATCTCCATCCCCTCCAACGACTTCAACATCCTTGGCACAATCGACCGCATCGACCGCCACCGCGAAACCGGCCAACTTCGAGTCATCGACTACAAGACGGGAAAAGTCAGCGATATCGAACGCGCCCACCGCCAGAAAACCACCCCGAAAAACAACGGCCCGCTCCATTTCCAGAACCAGCAAGCACCCTTCCAATCCACCACGGACGCCAAAGGCAAGCCCGCCGAGTATTTCTGGAAAAACCTCCAGCTCCCCCTCTACGCATTGGCCGAGAAAAACGAAACCGGCACCCTCCCAATCCCAGCTTACATCCACCTCGGCCAGACCCAGGACAACGTCCGCCTCACCTCGTGGGACACCTTTTCAGAAGAAGACCTCCAGTCCGCAAAAGCCTGCGCCGACTGGATCACATCCTCCATCGCCGCACGCAACTTCTGGCCACCCGCCGCGAAAGTCACATACGACGATTTCGAAACACTCACCCAAGGCACCTCGATCGCCGAAGCCTTCGCCCGGCCCTAACCTCAGCGTCACAAGAAAGTAGCTGGGGACTCCGGCCCCAGGCCGTTCAGGGGGATTCCAGCCCCCTCTCCAATATCACGGCATTTGGATTTCCAATGGCGGCAGCCTCTTGGTTGAGATTCCCACCTTCAGCGAAGTCGCCACTCCTGACATGCCAGAAAATCCACCGCTAACCGGCATCACACCCCGCGGATGATGGCTCACCCCCACCGCAATATGCCCGGAGTCGACCCTTTTCCCGATAGATGGATCAAAGCCCGTCCAACCATGATCCGGCAGATAGATTTCAGCCCACGCATGGGTCGATCCACGTCCCACCTGCGAGTTCCCACTCTCCATATACCCGCTCACAAAACGCGCCGGGTAGCCCAGCGCACGGCTCGTTTCCATCATCAGCACAGCCATGTCACGGCATGAACCGCTCTCCAGCTTCAGTGTCTCGGCAGGTGACTGGACACCCATCGCCTCGCGACGCGAATATTTGATCACCCGGTGGATCAGGATCGCCATGTCATCGAAAATCGCCGCCGTCTGCCCAGGCTTCGGAGCCAACCCGCTTCCCGTGAACCATGCCCGCAAGAGGGAAACTTCCGGCGGATAAATGTACTGCAGATAAGGCACAGCCACCATCTGCTCGATCCCCGCCAGCATCGAAGGATAGGGAACGAAAATCGGTTTCTGGTCAGTCCTTTCCGGCGGCACGCTCACAGTGAATTCACTGACAATCTTTAGCTCCGTAGCCATTTCCTTCACATTTGCGATCGCGATGCTGTTGTCCAGCATGTCCCTGTGCCACAGAATCTCGGCGTTCGGGGAGATCGTGAGATTCATCGTGTTCAGCCGGATATCGTGCCCCTCGCGTGGCCTCAGAACCATCCGGTGCGGTGTGAAATTCACTGGCGCGGAATACGAATAAACCGTCTCGTGGATCAGGTGGATCTGCTCCCATGTTTCGGGCAGTGTGTCAAAAATCTTCATAGCTTCAGAGCAGGATGATCGCCTGGTTCGCTTCCACAAGCGAATCACGAGTCACCGGCACGAAATTGGAATCCAACACCTCACACGCCACCTGACTCTTCGTAAGCTGAGGATCGCCAAAAATCGAACAGACCGCCGCATCCGCTGCATCCCTCCCGGTAGCAATCCTCACCAGCCCGTTCAGAGGAGCAAGGCGCGTGGCGTCAAAAATATACCACCATCCACCAATGAACACCTCAAAGCAGGCATGGAAATCCGGCGGATCGAGCTGGTAGGCATACACAGTCACATAACGCGCTGGAACATTCAGCGAACGGCACAGCGTGATCCCCAGATGTGCGAAATCCCGACATACCCCCTGTCTCTCATTCATCGTATCAACTGCCGATGAGGTCTCCCCCGAACTCCCACTCACGTAGGAAATATTTTCGTAAATCCAGTCACTCACCGCAGAAGCAATCGCATGTGGTCCCTCGATGTGACCGAACATTTCATTCGCTTGCTGCCGCATGATGTCCGACTGGCAATAGCGGCTGGGAAAGAGGAAAGGTATCCCCTCTGGATTCAAATTGCTCGTTGGATTGAAGCGGATTTCCTCCACATCCATGATGCCATGCGAGATACTCATCTCCGCTTTGTACGATATCTCCAGCGAGCCTGGATTGTGCGTGAGAAGCCGCGAAAACCGGTTCATCCCACTGACAATGTGGAAATCTTCAATCTCCACTTGCGGATCGGTTTCAAGCGACTCGCTGATGATTTTCTGACCACCGGTTTCCAAGCATTTCAGCGCGAACAAAAACGTCGCGGGATGATTCAACTGATAGGCAAGATTGCAACTGACTTTAAAATTCATGATTTGGTCTAATTGTAGTGAAGAAACATTTACTGATGCGGCATTAGCATCATTCAGTCCCTTTTCAGTAAAACGAAAAAAAACGACTCCGTAAGTTTACACCAGCGAAGCCGAATTCGATACGTTTTATTTTCCAGTATCAGTCAACAATTTCCTCAAGTGTTTCCAAAATTTTCACATGGCTCTCCACTTTCGGGAGAAGTTTTTCCCTGATCATCGTCTTGCAGCAGTCCATAATCTCGTCTTTTTCCAATGCGCTTTTGTAATCCTCACAGCCATGCTCTTCACCACGTTGCAGAGACTCAATGGCCGACTCCTCGCCGAAGAGGTTCGAGGCGCTCTGCACCGCTTTCGCGAACACCCCCCACGCACCGGACTCGGTCGCGGGCGTCCCGCCCATCTCACGGACATTCTCGGTGAGGATATTCACCGCCTCTCGCGATGCTCGGTTTGGATGCGAATCAATGGCTCGATCACTTTACTTTCAGGATACTTCTCGATCGCCTTCTGATAGGTTTCCACTGCAGCAATTTCCCCTTTCAGAAGACTGTTGCACTCCT
>JBPOGC010000191.1:0-5075 GCA_051251795.1 Luteolibacter sp.
TGATCACTTCCATCGATCCCGTATGCTTCGCTCCCTCCTTCACCACCAGACCCGCGGCCTGGATCGGCCCTTGCAAGTGCGCCTTCTTCTCAAGTGTGATCGTCCCTGTGCAGGTCAGCTGCGCACGCACATTCCCATCGATGTATGCCTTCGCCGTAGAGACCGCACCTTGGAATTCCACCTCAGCCCCTCGCTCCACACGCAGCTCCGCGCATTTCACGTTTCCTATGATCTTCCCATGGCTGCGGATCATCAGTTTTCCTGAGCAATCTACCGGCGCCGACAGATTTCCCAGCACCGTCAGATCGTGGCACTGAACAGTCACACCGAGAATAGAACCGCTTTTGGTAATTCTCACATTCCCTCGTGTCTGGATCCGCCTGCGCCAGGCATCATCCACCACATAATCCCGCAGACTGATGTGTCCCCCGCATTTCGGACATTGGCTCGATTGCGCCGCAGAGCTCACTTCTAGCGAATGTTTGCAATGATAGCAGCCAATCGTCCGCTTCACATCCTTGCCCATGATCAGTTTCTTGAAGCGCAAAAGCGGAGACTCCTTCTCCACTGTTTTCGATTTCGGTGCAGAGCCGGTCGATTTATGCTGCAATGGCGGCTTGCTGGACGTTGCCAGCTTTGTAGCAAATTTAGGTCGCACCACGGGCTTGCCATCGCGGATGTCAATATGATCGCCGCAGGCACGGCAAATCGTAGATATCACCAATGAAGGTTCCATCTGCGAATTCTCGCATGCCGGACAAATAACCTCTAGTCGCCGACCTGTTGACTCAGCGCCCATACCTTGTGATCTGTGATTCCCGAAAAGGACTCGAAGTCTTATCTGGAGACAGAGGCTCCGCCTCCATTAGGCTTTTGCGAAGCCGGTGCCTGGGAAGGTGTTCCAACAGTCGACTTACCAACAAAAATGGCTCCTGCCTCGATAGTGAGTGTCTTGGTTTTGATATCACCTATCACCTCTGCGCTGGACTTGAGCTCCACCTTGTCGGTAGCGGTCATGTTCCCGTGCACCTTGCCATAGACTACCACAGTGCCGGTTTTGATCTCGGCTTTGATTTTTGCGTTTTCACCTACTGTCAGGCTTCCGCTTGATTGGATTTCACCTTCGATCTTGCCGTCCACGATCAGATCGTGATTGAACTTCACCGTGCCTTTGATCTCCACATCGGAGGAAAGGACGTTGCGGGTGTTGCCTCCGCCACCTGCTGGCGCGGATGGTGCCGGGCTTGGGCGCGATTGTTCCCTGGCAGGTGCCGGGGAGGATGGCTGCGAAGAGCGATCAGTCGGAGTGGATTGCGACGAACTCGATGACTCGGTTCCCTCTTGGCCTATGACTTTTTTAAACACGAACGAAATGAAGAATTTATTGTTTGGAATGTCAACGGGATTCCAACCGATTATTCACCGGCTGGAGCAACCGGTTCCTCTGGAAACATTGGGTTGGCAGGTACTCCCAAACCACTGCCGTTCAGTCCTTCCAGCAGATTCCCCGCTTCCGGCGCGGCTTCTTCTGTCGATCCATCCTCAGCTTCGCTGAAATTCACTTCCGGAACGGAAATAGTAGCTGCCACCTCCTTGGGCATCGCTGCCTTGGCCACCAGCCTGCGTTGCACCGCCTGTTGTGCAAACTGTGTGCCCGGAAAATCGCGCTCCACCGTCTCGTAAGCCTCTACAGCCTTGTCAGCGTTTCCACCTTCCAGCTCGATGTCTCCCAGCGAAATCCATGCATACGGTGCCAGATACTCGGCATCCGCGTCATCCGTCAGTTCTGTGAAAAGCGCCTTCGCACCGTCTTTGTCACCGGTCGAGTCAAGTTTCCCTGCCAGGCTCACCTTCGCTGCCGGCATCGACGGATGATCCACCCCACTGTCCACAAAACCCTTCAGAGTCGCGATCGCAGCCTCTTGCTCACCCGCCGCCCACTGCTTTTCAGACAGTAGCACCTCGGCACTCCCCGCAGCTTCCGTACCCTCATAGTCGGTAGTCACCTTCTTCAACGCGGAAATATCCTCCGCACTGGTCAGCATCTCTCCAGCCTCCTTTTCCTTGGCCTCATCCAGCCCTTTCACGATCACAAACACCACCGCCGCGATCGCCAGCAATACTGCCACCACGATCAGTTTCATCTGGTGCTTATCGAGAAACACCTCCAACGCCGGGGGTTCCTGGGAAATTTCGCCAAGCGCCCCTACTGGCTGCTGGTTCGGATTTGGAGTGTGTTCAGACATAAAGTTTATGACCCGTGAAACCGGGGAAACAGATGGAAGCCATCCCGCCCCCCAAAATCAACCGCATAATCCACTCTTCTCGCGATTCCTCCCTCTGCCCACTCGACAATCCTGCCTCCCCCGTCAAGAATCCCCCAGCCGATGTCAGACTCCTTCGTCCACCTCCACCTTCACACCGCCTACTCACTCC
Organism: Luteolibacter sp.; assembly: GCA_051251795.1. Classification (GTDB taxonomy): domain Bacteria; phylum Verrucomicrobiota; class Verrucomicrobiia; order Verrucomicrobiales; family Akkermansiaceae; genus Luteolibacter. Next base: position 2,437 of record JBPOGC010000191.1, read on the forward strand.
TTGACGGCATGATCCGCACCAAAGAGCTCGCCGCCCGCGCCAAGGAGCTGGGCATGCCCGCCGTCGCCATGACAGACCACGGCAACCTCTTCGGAGCCATCGATTTCATCCAGGCCTGCGCGAAGGAAGGCGTAAAACCCATCCTCGGCTGCGAAATCTACCTCGCCCCCGAGAAAGCCTCCGAGAAAAAGAAAGTCCTCAACCGCAAGAACGCCACCCACCTCACCCTCCTAGCGGAGACCACCGAGGGCTGGACGAATCTCTCCAAGCTCACCTCCATAGGCCACCTCGATGGCATGTATAACGGCAAGCCCCGCGTCGACCGCGACATCCTCCGCGCCCACTCGAAAGGCATCATCTGCCTCTCCGGCTGCATCTCCGGCCCCGTCAACGAATGGCTACTCAAGGACGATGAGGAAAAAGCTCTCGAAACCCTCACCGAGCTCCGCGACATCTACGGAAAGGAAAACCTCTACGTCGAGCTCCACAACCACGGCTACGAAAAGCAGCTCCAGGTTCTGCCCACCCTCCTCAAGTTCGCCAAGCAGCTCGACCTCCCCGTAGTCGCCGCGAACGACGTCCACTTCCTACACCGCGCCGATCACGAGGCACACGATGTCATGATCTGCATCGGCACCGGCTCCATGGTCATCGATGAAAACCGCATGCGCTACACCCCCGAAGTCTACTTCAAGACCGCCGAGGAAATGCGCGAGATCTTTAAAGACATCCCGGAGGCCTGCGACAACACCCTCGTCATCGCGGATCGCTGCAACGTCGAGATCAAGCTGGATGCCACCTCCTCTGAAAAATACCCGCAGTTCCCCACACCCGACGGCTCCCCGCGTGAGGACTACCTCATGAAGATCTGCCAGGAAGGCGTCCTCAATCACTACGGCGCGGAAAAAGCAGCCACCGCGGAAGTCCAGGATCGCCTGAAATACGAGGTCGATACCATCAACTCCCTCGGCTTCGCCTCCTACTTCCTCATCACTGCGGACTTCATCCAGTGGGCGCGCGACAACGACATCCCCGTCGGCCCCGGCCGTGGCTCCGCAGCAGGCTCCCTCGCCTCCTACGCCATGGGCATCACCAATATCTGCCCCCTCCAGTTCGGCCTCCTCTTCGAGCGATTCCTCAATCCCGAGCGTGTATCCCCTCCCGATGTCGATATCGATTTCTGCCAGTCACGCCGCGCGGAGGTCATCCAGTATGTCCGGGAAAAGTACGGGGAAAAATCCGTCTCCCACATCATCACCTACGGCACCATGGGCGCCAAGTCCGTCATCCGCGATGTCGCACGAGTCATGGGCATCTCCTACGGCGAGGCCGATAAGATCTCCAAGATGATCGAGGCCAAACCCGGCGTGAAACTCCAGGGCGAATGGGACAGCAAGGAAGAACTCCGCGAGTTCATCGAGTCCTCCTCCACCTACAAGGAACTCTGGTCATACGCCCTACGCCTCGAAGGCATCAACCGCAACGTCGGCGTCCACGCCGCCGGAGTCGTTATCGGAGACCGCCCGCTCGATGAACACGTCCCCCTCACCCGCGGCAACGAAGGCGAGGTCGTCACCCAATATGACATGGGAGCCATCACCGAAGTAGGCCTCCTGAAAATGGACTTCCTCGGCCTGAAAAACCTCACCGTCATCCATCAGGCAGTCACCCACATCCGCGAGCACATCCCCGATTTCGATATCGAAAAAGTCCCCCTCCACGACCAGCCCACCTTCGACATGCTAAACCGTGGCGAGACCATGGGCGTCTTCCAGCTGGAGTCCGGCGGCATGGTCGAGACCTGTAAGAAATACGAGATCCGTAGTATCGATGACATAATCGACCTTATCGCCGTCTACCGCCCCGGCGCCATGCAGTTCATCGACCAAATGCTGGATGTGAAAAAAGGCAAGAAAGCCATGTACGAGCACCCGCTCCTCGAGACCATCTGCGGCAATACCTACGGCGTCATGATCTACCAGGAGCAGGTGCAAAACGCCGCCAAAGTCCTCGCCGGATACACACTCGGCGGCGCCGACCTCCTACGCCGCGCCATGGGTAAGAAAGACCTCAAGAAAATGGAGCTTGAGCGGAAGAAATTCATCGCCGGGGCAAAAGAGCACAACGACATCAACGAAAAGCTCGCCAACGCCATCTTCGACAAGATCAACGCCTTCGCCGGATACGGATTCAATAAATCCCATTCCGCCTGCTACGGCCACATCTCCTACTGGACCGCCTACATGAAGGCGAACCACCCCGTGGAATTTATGGCAGCCCTCCTTTCCAACGAAGTGAACAATACCGACAAGATCACCGTCTTTGTCGCCGAGTGCCACCGCATGGAAATTGAGATCCTCCCGCCCAATCTAAACAAATCCCAACTCCGCTTCGTCCCCGAGAAACTGGAGTCCGGAAAGATGGCCGTCCGCTACGGTCTCGCCGCCATCAAGAACGTAGGCGAAGCCGCCATGGCCACCGCCATCGCAGACCGCACCGCCAACGGCAACTTCGAATCCCTCGAAGACTTCTCCTCCCGCCTCGATTCCAAGGTCATCAACAAACGCATCCTCGAAAACCTCGTCAAAGCAGGCGCCCTCGATTGGACAGGCGAAAACCGCGCCACCATGTTCTCCCGC
>JBPOGC010000192.1:0-5022 GCA_051251795.1 Luteolibacter sp.
ACACCTGCCGTGCCCTCCGGCCCGCCCTCCTTGTGGTAGTCCTCCTTGTTCTCAAACAGGAAAATCTGATACTTCCCGTCGGTCTTGGCACCACCGTTGATTGACAGCGGAAGCTCCCGGACGAACTGGTGCGTCGCCTCGAACATCACGGCAAAGCCCTTGACCACAGAGTTCGAGAGCCGCACATCGCAGTTGTATCGGTAGTTTGCGGACTCATAGATGAAAATGCTTTCTTCCGCATTCTCCTCGACGGTCTCGATCTCGGGATCCCCTTCGAACTTTACCCGGTCAGGCCACGGATCGCCGAAATTGTCCGGAGTCTCCATCGGATTGACCCTAACACGGCGCTCTTTCTTCCCTTTCCCCTCCGGCTCGGTGAGCTCTTCCTCCTCATCGTGCCCGTCCAGACCGAATTTTTCAATGAACGCCTTGTCGATCTTGGAAAGCTTTTCGATCGCAAACGGCGTCTCCCGCCCGTCAGGCAAAAGAAAGATAACGTTACCTTCTTCAACTGACAAAAGCACAGCCTTTACCTTACGCCCCTTGTCGTCAGTCCAGACCCGCTCCAGGTGATGCCCTTGAGCCACGGAGCCCAGTAAAAACAGTAAGAGGGTGATGATGGGTTTCATAAGGTTCATTGCAAAATGATATGAAACCCAACTAATGTCGAATTCCAAAAACTGGCTGACCCCGGAGATTTTTCCCAGCCGGGAGAACTTTTCGAAACACCGTGACTAGAAAAACCAAGACCTCTGGAACCAGTGAACAGCCATTTCGGAAGCTGCTCACTGCTCGGCTGGCGGCTCCTCGATTTTTATCAGCTCCATGGACTCGCCCCGGTAAATATCCTCGTATTTCACCATACCTACATCCGGATGATACCAGTGGATGAACTTGGTGAGCCCGTACTCACCGTCGTAAAGAGACTCGGTCACCGTCTCGATCTTGATCGTCCCGGCGAAGGTTCCGCCCGGCACGGTGACGTCCTCTTTTCCAAGAACACGAATGCCAATGTCACCGATGTGAGGCTTCTCGACTTTCTTCCCTTCGTCTGAATAAACGAATTTGCTTTCAAAGCGCGAGCGTGTGGTCGCCCCTTCGACAAGCTTGTCGGGCAGCTGCAAACTTGGCTTGGAATACGTATCCCCGCTGTCCGTATCTTCGTCCGCCACCAACGACAGCGACCCTTCCAGGCGTTCACGAAACACTCCTTTTACAGGATCTTGTTCGGGGTATGTCACCTCATACGCAGTGGTGATGAATGTCGCTTCCCCCTCCTTCGCCACCTCGGTGATTTCCCGGACAAGGGACAACTCACCCTCCGGAGCACTTCCCTTGTAGGTCAGAACCTGCCCCTTCCGGGTGGACACAAGCTCCGCAGCAGTTGCGAGCTCGAGATTCTCAGCAGCCACCGAGGCAAATGACGGTGTCGGGATGCGTGCCGGCGCCTTCCCGAACTTCACAGTCGCCCGCAGACCTCCGTCCTGGAATGCCAATCCTGTCCGGACGTTTTCGAAATCCATGACCCCTGGCATTTTCAACGGCTCGAACCGCGGCTCTCCGGGATGACCGAAAGCTACCGACTCCATGGTCATACTCTCATCACTCCAGCGGTAGCCCTTCCCACCTGGGCAAAAGACATCCGACCCGTACAATCGGAGATGTCCGGCCAACAGGTCTTTCCCCGGAAACATACGGTGCCATTGGTTTAGGATGGGAATCGCCTTCCAGCTTTCCCGTTGGATTTCCCGGGCAGCATCGTTCCCCTCGAACATACCGCCCAGCTTCGCCAGAAACCCCGGACTGGAGTCCATCATAAGATGTCGGGCCTCCGGCAGTGTGGTCGCTTCATCTTTTTTGAAACCTTCCTCCTCACGCGCCATCGCCTTGAGCAACGCTCTTTCGTTCAGGCTGACAATGAGCGCTGTCGGCGTCGCCGCATAATAGATTCGGATCCCCTCGCCCATCCCGCCGTCATTCTCGGAAATGGAAACGTAAGCCTCCGCACCCTCCCCGTGCGTCTCCCATTTCATGGAATCAGGAGCGGAGTCCTGCATCATTTTTTTCAACGAAGCCAAAAAGATCGCCAGCCTCATCCTGCTGCCAGAACCAATCCTCACGACGGCTGGCGTACTGAAATACGACCTGCTGAAACCGGACTCAAAAGCGCTTTCCCAAAAAATACTCTTCGCCAAATCCAGCGAGACGTCCCCCGTCATCCATGCAAGCGGGTTGACCTCCAGCCCGGGAATGAACCCAGTGATCGAGTTGCTATGTTCTTTGAAAGCCTGGCTCTTCGTATCGATCGCCATCGCCGCGTGAAATAAACTTTCCTCCGGCACCCATCGCGCCACCTCGCCCAGCTTGGCATTTCCACAGAGTTCCAAAATGTCCGCATAGTCGCTGTCCACCGTCAGCGGCTCCACACTGAGATCAAAATCCAACGAACCCGCATCATTCCTGAGCCGGATTGCGATGGGATCGAAGACTTGTGCCCAGCCGCTTTCATAACCATTCCGCCAGCGCTCATAAGCGTTCTTTTCAGCCTCACTTACCGTGACAAGATCCAGCTCCGAAGAAGGTGTGATGAATCCCAGCGATCCGAACTTCTCGCTCACCACCTTTCCGTCCTTCCATTCCGTCTTTCCGAGCAGCGGCTCAAAGTCATCGCCAAGAGGCTCACCATCGATCTTCCGCGAAGTGAGCTCGCCGAGAGCCGCCACTGCCCTCGTCCTCCGGGACGCGGCAATACGCACCTCCGGTCCGGCCCAGCGGCGGATCGTCGCATCGGAGAAAAACACAAACGCACTTTCCTCTTCCCCGAGCGGATAGCGGTTTCTGAAAAAACGAAATTCATCCGTCTCGCCCAGTGCCGGAACCCTCGCATCATGCACTTCCACCAGCCTCTTGATCTGCGCAGCGGAGTTCGCGACCACCACCAGATTTCCCATGCGTGACATGTGGCTGGAAAAACTGCGATCCGCGTTTTGAAAAGCCCTGCCCTCCGCACTGATTGTTTCCACTTCTACCGCTCCAGCCGCCTTCGCCTTCACGGAAATCGTTTTCACCAACGCATGAAACAGAAGCTCCGGGTTGTCACTTTCCATGAGAATCGAGACATCAGTCCCCTGCGGGAAAAACGGATCGCCACCAGTGATCGCCACACTCTCCACTGGTAGCAGACGCGCAGCCATCGCAGGTGCGTCCAGCCCCATCTGGCTCCGATATCTACCCGCCATTCTCCGGAACGGACTGCGCACGGAATACGCCTGGGCGCCCGGCAATAGGTTCTTCTCAAACCTCTCGGTCAGCTCAAGTAAATCCACCAGACCGGATGCGAATACCGCATGCTGATCCTCCGGGATCGCCAGCGAAAGCACATCCACCGCCACATCTTCGTCCGGCATGCGTGATGCCCAGTCGATTGCATCCACCGTCACACCCTCGATCTCGCTGAGAGCTATCGTCTTCCCTTCCTCCCCCAATCCCAGAATCAGATCCCTATCCAGTGCCAGGTTTTCCGAAATCGCCCGCCCTCCACCAAAGATCCCGAAGGTATCCGAGAGGTTCGACCTCACCACCCGGCGCCCATCCCCGTCTTCATCCACGCCTGCCAGATGACGAAACCAGGCAGTCCCCGGAAGGTGCCCGTTCGCCATCGAAAGCGCATACCGCTTCCGGATCTCAAGAAAGCGTTCCTCCTCCACTTCCGTGGATTCACCGGGTTGAAAGCGAAACTCGAAAGCCTCCATCGTAGGCTCGTCCGGATTGCTATGGTCTTTGCGCAATTTCAGATCCAAAAAGCCACTGACTTCCGCCTCGTCCTCCAGCTTGAATGCGATTTCCAAAGCACCCTGATGGTATTGTTCCCGGACATCGTTGTCATTGGGATTTGGCTCCAGATAGGCCTCAGCAGAACTTCTCAAACCGGTTCGTTCCCGTCCGTTTGTATTCCAGAAATTCGTCTCAGCGAGCTTCACATCCAACTCCTTCCCCTTTTCCACAAAATCCAAATCCGCGACTTTCACCACGTGATAAGTCTCCGCCTCCAGCCCTCCCATCGACATCAGCACCAACCCGAACAAAAAGCACCTTCCCAGATTCATCCTGCAAGTGTCTCCCCATTTCATTCTCTGAAAAGGAAATATTCGTCCCGGGGCTTGACTCGATTCCCCACAAGACAGCTTCTTTCCGTATGACGGAAATGATTCTCAACGAAGCGATCTACAAAAGGATCGTCGAGGAAGAGATACCCATGGCTGAGAAATTCCTCTGGATCGTCACAGCGGACATCAAGGACATGCACGTCGTTCGTGGAAAAAGATCCGTCCCATTTCTCGCCGTACTCGCTGACCTGGTGGAGAACGGAGTGGCAGTCAGATTGATCCATGCGAAGGAACCCGGACCGATGTTCCGGAAGGACTTCGATCGCTATCCGGTGCTGATCGAAAGCGACCTCTTTGAGCGCATCCTCTGCCCCCGCGTGCACACCAAAGCCATCGTCATCGACGGGAAAAAGATCTTCCTAACCTCCGCCAATCTCACCGGAGCCGGCCTCGGCGCAAAACATGCCGACAAGCGGAACTTCGAGGCGGGAATTCTCAGCGACGAGAAAAAACATATCGCACCGATCATGGAATGGATCGATGAACTGTATCTCGGTGAGTTTTGCGGTAGGTGCAGGCTGAGAAACATCTGTCCCGATCCGCTGGATGGAGTCTAAAACCGCCCTGTCACAGATCAGAATATTTCGCGCAAATAACCTTGCCGGGCAAGCTCCTCCATCGCCTCCGGATCGATGCCTTCTTTCTCAAACAATGCTTCCGCCTCCTCCGGTTCGGTCATCCGCAAAGGAAGCGTAGCCCGCCACACCAGATAGTTTCGTTCCCGGGAAGCCGGAACGGACTTCAGCAACCACTTTGCGACCTCTTCGCCTTCACCAGCATTTTCTACGGAATACAATGCCGGTGCGAAAGCAATCCTCTCCGCCTCAGAAAGATCCATGCCATCGAGCCATACGGC
>JBPOGC010000193.1:0-4970 GCA_051251795.1 Luteolibacter sp.
CCTACCCCAAAAATAAAAAGTGCCGCCAGGAAGCCGCGGCAAGTATGGACAAACTACCGTTGCTCCGATCAAGGCCTGGCGGGGTTCGCTTGCCAAACCTCCATGGCTCCTGACAGCCCGGAGAGCAAAACCCCTCCCGGCCTTTCCCGCAACATAAAATCGAGGCAGGGACGCGTATCCCTACGCGTCCGCTTCTGAGGGCCGTTTTCCCATGAAGCTAGCTCCAGAACGGACGTGTAAGGATACACGTCCCTGCCATTTTTCCCGCACGATTTGCTTCCGGGGCGATTCCTACTTGCGGAGACGGCGGTGCAGGGTGGATGCTTCCGGCGTTAACCAATACGGAATACAGAATCATGGAACTGACCAACACGGCATACGGCACCTGGAGCGGCGGACGCTTCATGCACTTCGGGGAGACCCTTTCGGAAGAGCGCTTTCTCAACTGCATCAGGACGGCCTACGACTCGGGCGTGCGCACTTTCGTCACCTCGGATGTTTACGGAAACGGCAAGGCGGATGAGGCGCTGGGAGCCGCCCTCGAAGGGATCGACCGCAGCAGCTACTCGCTTGTCGGCATGATCGGGCATGACTTTTACGAAGGCCAGCGCAACGGCAGCCAGGGCTACCCGCGTTTCACGGATCCAGCCCTGCGCGGCGAGGACGGCTACGATGAATTCGTCCAACGCGCGACGAAGCTTTCCCTGGAACGCTGCAAGACGGATCACTTCGATCTCCTCATGCTGCACAATCCCGATGTCCACGGCTACACCAGCGAGGCCGTTTGGAAAGCGATGGCTCGCGCGAAGGAAACCGGCCTGACAAAGCAGCTCGGCATGGCACCGGGCCCGGCGAATGGTTTCACTTTGGATCTCCTGGATTTCTTTGAGAAATTCGGCGACGTGGTGGATTGGACGATGCTGATTCTCAATCCCCTGGAGCCATGGCCATCGAACCTGCTTCTGGACTCCTGCCTGAAAAAAGACATCAAAGTCCTCACCCGCGTGGTGGATTACGGTGGTGTCTTCCACGATGACGTGGGTGGCTCCGATCATGTTTTCAAACCCGGAGATCACCGCACCTACCGCCCGGAAGGCTGGGTGGAAACCGGCATGGCAAAGGTCGACCTCATGCGCCCCATCGCGGAGAAATACAATCTCAGCATGTTGGAACTGGCCTGCATCTGGAATCTCAGCCAGGCACCCGTCGAGTGCGTCATCCCCACTTTCATCCAGGAGGCCGGCGAAAGCGCGCGCGCGGTGGAGGAAAAGATCCGTGATTTTGGCAACATGCCCGATGTCCGTCTGACTGCTGAAGAAGTGGAAGCCATCCGCCAGATCGGTGACAACACCGGCTGCATGAAATTGAAAGGAGCCAGCCAACGCCACGAAACCAGCGAGCGCTGCGATGAATGGCCGATGCGCCCCGAACTTCTGGAACTTGCGGAGAAATCCGGCATCGGCACGGATTGGTAGATCTTCCTTGTCAGTTGAAAATTGAAAATTGAAGGTTCAGCCCTATGGAACACCACGTTTATTTCTGGATGAAGGAAGAGGAGAAAAACCCGGAGAGCCGCGCGGCGATGGAGGCTGGCCTCGATACCTTGTTCGAAAGTCCGCTCTGCAAGGGAGGCCGCTGGTCGGTTCCCGCTCCTGTGATGGATAGGCCTGTCGTGGACAACTCCTGGGACTACGCGACCGTGATGCTTTTTGATTCCGTGGAGGATCACGATGCCTACCAGGTGGAGGCCGGGCATGAGAAGTTCATCAATGGCAACAAGCACCGCTGGGAGAAAGTCCTGGTGACGGATCTGGCGTGACTTTTCCGCCTCCTGTGCGATCTCTGCATTGTGAAACAAGCCTCTAAAACCGAGATCGCCGCGCTGATTCTGCGCGTACTGATGGGTGCTTGGTTCGTCTATGCGGGCGGGCTGAAGATTTTTGTCCACGGACTGGACGGTTTCGTCCGCGATATTGAAAATTACAAGTTGGTCAGCGGACAACTCGCCATCGCCGCGGCATATGTCGTGCCATGGGCAGAGGTTGTCGCTGGGCTTTGTTTCATTCTGGGATTCCTCAAAAAGGGAGCTTGGTGGGCGATGCTCGGGCTGGTTCTGGTTTTCACGGTATCGGTAGGCTCCGCATGGTGGCGGGGTCTGGACATCAGCTGCGGCTGCCTCGGGGGGACGGAGGAAATTTCCTATTGGGTAAAAGCGGCGGAGTTCGCCGTGTATTACGCGGTTCTGGCGTTCCTCGCCTTTGAGCAATGGCGGCACCGTGCTGTTTCGTGAGAGCGCCGCAGGCTCTGGGACTGCTGCGGTGATCCGCAGCTCTTTCTGGGGGGACGTCTTTTTCTGGTGGGTTGGAGGATTTGGGATGGGTAGTGAGCTTCCCCCGAAAGCTGGGAATGATCCCAGCAGTCCGAAAGCCTCCGGCGGAATTTGTCTTCCCGGTCAGGGATTCCATGGTTTTGCTAGCGAAATGAAAAACCATTGGCCGCACGCGCCTCCACATTGGTTAAATAGAGGAGGTTACTATTTCGTCACTGCCTCGACATTTCACAGACGACCTATGTTTGATTCAGCTGAAAAACTGGATGTTGTGACAGATTTGTTAGTCGAGACGGCAAAAAGATTCGAATGGACACTGCGAGCCTGGGCGGTTCTATCCAATCACTACCATTTTCTTGCCGAAGCGCCGGGAGAAAACGGCGAGTCTCTCAGGGATTGGCTGCGAGAGTTCCATCGCTTGGCGGCGATAAAGGTGAATCAGGTGGATGGAGAGGAGGGGCGCAGGATTTGGATGAATTTCCGTGAAACGGCGATCACCCATCAGACTTCGTTTCTCGCGAGGCTGAAATACGTGAATGAGAATCCCGTGAAGCATGGTTTGGTGGATGTTGCCACGGAATACAAGTGGTGCAGTGCCACATGGTTTGAGAAAAATGCTCCGGTGAGTTTTCAGAAGAGCGTGGGAAGGTTCAAAACGGATCGTCTGATGATAGAGGATGATTTTGATTGAGCGCCGCAGGCTTTTGGACTGCTGGGATCATTCCCAGCTCTCGGGGGAAAGTGGCAGCTTATCTCAGAGGCTCTGACCTATCAGAAAAGAGAAGCCTCAGAAAAAGCTGCGGATAAGAACCGCAGCAGTCCAAAAGCCTGCGGCGCTCTCACGATGCCTACGGTTTCGGTTGCCGGAGAGGAGTTTTCAGGGAAAAGTCCAGCCATGCGTTATACGGAAAAATTGCAGAAGCGGATCAGGATAAGCGGTTCCCGGCTCTGTGTGGGGCTCGATCCGCGTCCCGGTGAGCATGGCTCCACTCTGGCGAAGGATTTTCTACTCCGGGTGATCGAGGAGACGGCGACCTGGGCTGCCTGTTTCAAGCCGAACATGGCCTACTTCGAGGCGATGGGCATCGAGGGAATCCGCATTCTTGAGGAAATCCTGGCCTCGGTTCCCGAGGAAATCCCGGTGATCCTGGACGCGAAGCGCAGCGACATCGGTGAGACGCAGAAATACTACGCGCAGGGCTATTTCAAGGGCTGGAACGTGGATGCGGTGACTTTGAACCCGTTTCTCGGCTATGACTCCATCGAGCCGTTCCTGGATTTCGAGGAAAAGGCCGTCTACCTCCTGGCAGTGACTTCAAACCCCGGTTCCGCTGATTTCCAGCAACAGGTTTTGCAAGATGGTCGGAAGGTGTTCGAGCTTGTGACAGCCCTCGGCGAGCGGGCGAAATCCGAAGACCGCGCGACTGATGTAGGTTACGTCGTGGGACTCACAAACGCGCAGGACGTCCTTCCGAAAATGCCGGATGCACCATTGCTCATTCCCGGCCTCGGGGCGCAGGGCGGGGATCTCTCCGCACTCGCTGCCGCGGCGCGGACTGCTCCGGATGTGATCAATGTCTCACGCGGCATTCTCTACGCGCAGGATGACAAGAGCTTCCGCGCCCGCGCCGAGTTCTGGATGGAAAAAATTTCCGCAGGCTTCAGCTCGAAGTGAAACGACCAGGAATCTCGCTGAATCATGGAAAACAAGTACTCCGGACTCGCGCCCCAAAAGGGCTGGCCGGGGCGTAATGCGAAGTTTCTCCGTCACCACATCGTGCCGGGCATGTTTCGGAAGCGCGGGGGGGAAATGCTGGAGCCGGTTCTCACCCCGCCGGAGGGTGATCTGGTGCGGATCACTTGGATCGGCCACGCTTCGTTTTTTCTCCAGTTCGCAGGAAATTCCGTGGTGGTCGATCCGAACTGGGCGAAGTGGCACGGCCCGGTGAAACGGCAGCGCCAGCCGGGGCTGCGTTTGGAGGGAGTCCCGGAGGTGGATCTGGTTCTGGTGACACACGCGCACTTTGATCACCTGCATAAGCCGAGCCTGAAGATCCTCCGCTCAAGCGATGGAATCGTCGTGCCCATGGGGAGCAAATCACTGGTGAAACGTCTGGGTTTTTCAGCCGTCCATGAGATGAAAATCTGGGATCAGATCGAGATCAATGGGATGGAGATCATTCATACACCCTGCCACCACTGGGGTGCGCGCTACGTGCATGACACGCACCGGGACTATGGCGGTTATCTGGTGAGAGCCGGCGGGAAAAGCGTGTTCCATTGCGGTGACAGCACGTATTTCGAGGGTTTCACGGAAATCGGGAAGCGTCACGAGATCGATATCGCGCTGATGCCCATCGGAGCCTACGAGTCGCCAAGCGGTCGTGATGTGCATATGAATCCGGAGCAGGCCGTCCGCGCGTTTGCAGATCTTGGAGCGAAGGTTTTGATACCCATGCACTACGGGACGTTTCCGCTGGGGAACGAGGCTTTGGAGGAGCCGGTAGAACGATTGCTCACTGAGGCGGATCGGCTGGGGATCAGTGAGAAAATCCTGATCCCGGAAGAGGGTGTGGGGATCGAGTGGTGATACGATCTTTTGCGTTCGAATTGAATTCGAAGGCCAACGGCCTGTCATATC
>JBPOGC010000194.1:0-4970 GCA_051251795.1 Luteolibacter sp.
CCAAGTAAGAAACTGGCAATGACGCACGTCACAAGGATGACTATCGTTTTGAAATGCATAATATTTGAATTCAAGAGTTCACCAAGGGTGCAAAAAAATGGAGAAGATATGAGTCGAGGATCTTCGATGGGGAAGTAGTCCACGTCAAACTCGTTTGTTCCTTTGGAATCTATGGGTTGTCTCACGTCAACCAAACTGCATTCCCGCATCTTTCAGCACGCAAAGTGTCAAAAGGGATCAGAAGCGTGACTCGTCCGATGATCTTTATGGAAGATAAGTAAGTTCCTATCTTTATTCGGGAGTTCGTCTCAAAACCACACTCTGCATCAAGCCGGAACGCCCCCCGTCTACGCTTTTGAAAAACTGATTTTTACTCTGTAAAACGATGAAATGAGTTTGTTGGTTTGGTTTTACTCGGAAAACGTTCGATTCTTGAGATTTCCACTTGCCGTCTTTCTCGTAGGCCAGCTCGTATAAAGCACGGCTATTGGGAATAGTAACAATTTGACTCTTTCCTTTGGTCAATTTGAAAGGCTTCAAACCTGCGAAATTTAGTCCGACTGGCAGGGCTGAAAAGTTATGCACTTTTAATTTGCCCACAGGAAGCTGACTCGCATCGTCTTTCATCACGTAAGGAATGTAAGTTTCATTCCGGGCGGGAACGAGTAAGACGGTGACCCTCTTTCCTGACTTCGGAAGAGGAATCAATGCAACAAGATTGGGCTCTGTTTCACGACGTTCTGCTAGCAGTTTGGCAAGTGGATCTTTGTCTGAATCCAAAAGCTCATTTTCGGGATTAGTATCTATTTCAATTTGAGGAAGATCTTCCAGCCCGTCCGGACGGGCAACTTTGTCATCGGCGCTGCGGTCTCGATAAAGTGGCATCAATACAGAACCTGAATATTTCACTGGAGTCGAATAAGTGAATGATTTCGCGGTGAACACTTTTGAGTCTGAACCTTCCAGCGAGAGACCGTGGATCGGATTCCCCCAAGCGACAAAATCAATCTTCAAGGAAATCTTGGGCTCGTTTTGCGATAACGCTATCGAAACTGAGCTGAAAAGTATGGCGACGATTGCTATTTTTGGTGAGATCATAAAAATTAAATTTCGTCAGGGGACAACCATTTGAACGAGATGACGGCAAATTGACGCCCGAAAGTGCTATTGGTCTGAGACAGCTGACTTCCTCTTTCTTCAGCTCCATTCTCGAGGCTTATGTAATCTGGCATACGCTGTACGACCGCTTCACAGTAGGCTTTGGCCAAAATTTGTCCATTGCTGCTCCGCGAGTCTCCATATGCCCGGATGCGAAATGTATCAGAACGAGTTGAAATATTTGGGCCGATCACTTGCAGTATGTCCGCTTGTGTTAGCCAACTTGGCATGGAGGTTGAGCGGTATCCTTGTTCCCGCTCTAGATTGGAATCGGTAAGTATCTCCCGGTCAGCGATGATGCTCGCAATCGATCCGGTATTCCCAGCCAGGGCGGAGTTCGCAAAGTCAACACCTACAGCATTACTTGCTGTGCTTGGTATTCTTGTGCTTGAAGCTCCATCCAAATCCGCTCTTGGAGCCCCGTTTTTCTCACTGAGGGTCACCAATTCGCTAGAGATGTCCAGGGCTGTGAATGCCATGTCATTTCCCTCATAGCTAATGTTGATTCCACTCTCATCTATCGCGTATTGAAGCGCGCCGGAACGCGACAATTCGTTCTCATCGCTGATGTCGGCTATTGCCCTATTCACGAAGTGGGACAAAGACACGAAAGGGCCGCGTCTTCTCACTTGTTTGACGATTTCTTCCGCCAAGCTATCCAACTCGGAGTCACTCAGTCTGCGGAAAGTTCCGTAAGAATCTATTCCTTCGCCACTGGGAGGGATGATCGCGTCGGAGTCGAGCGCGAGCGAGCGAGGAAAAGTGGCAGAAGCAGATTCGGCGAAGCTTTGGTCTTGGCCGAAATGCTTTGTGCTTCCCAGGAACGCTTTCCAGGCATCTTTGTCGGTACTGTTGACGTTAAACGCACCTCGCAGCAGCAGCTCACTTGTAACCTCAACTGGATCCTGTGAAACGCTACCGAGAGCAGTGCCTGATGGGGAAACCATATTGGGATTCAGGAAGGTTCCTTGCTGATCCACTGAGGAGAGGAAATAATTATCCCAAAGCGACGAGTTTAACAGATGGGAAATGTCATAGTATTTGCGTAGCGTTTCGAGTGCGGCGTCGGGGCTTTGTATAGTGTAGTCGGTGCGCTCGCGTTCAACCTCGCTTCGCTTCACGGAGGGGGGGGCATATGAGTTCCCGAATGCATACCCAGGCTGATGACCGACCGAAACTTTCACCGCATCATTGGTGAGATCCGCATGTTGAAACTGAGCCAAGGAAATCAAGTCCTGGGGAACATCGAAGAAAATATTTGTCAACGAGCCTCCGCTTGTGCTTTGCGATCCCCATTGGACGGGGCTGGTCGCGATATTTTTTGTGAAAGTGCTCCCGGTGTCTCCTGCATTACTGGTAGCCAAGTCAGGAAAGTCCGCAGCACTTGTGGAAATTTGAAAGAAATAGGGAGCCGCAGTGTAGCTGGAAATAGGATTGTGATAACTATCAGCAGCAAGATTGAAGTCGGCAAACACACGCACTGCAGAAGAGCGCTGACCAAGCTCTGAACCGCTGGGCATCAGCGAAAGGTAGTCCTGAGCTGGTTGACTGAATTGATAGCTTATGAGAAACAATGGGTAGGGCTCAGAGCTGGGAGTAGTTCGCGTAAAAGTTCGGTTGTTATTTAGGTATTCCGCAGTATCCATTTCAAAATAATTAACCTCGGTAAGAACCTTGGAGTCCCGGTTTTCCCCGAATCTCATCTGGAAAATCACCGGGGTGGTGGCTGTTCCTTCCCGGACATGGATAGCAAGGCCATTCACACCGACATTAGTTGATAGAGTGCGCTCCATTTCGACACAATCCCCAAAATCCTCGATCGCCAGGCTGCTGGTATCATCCATCTGCACGACGGCTCGGGAAGTGGCGGAAGTATACGGACGCGACAGGTTTGCATGGGTGAAGGCTCGCGCTTCTCCTGGCGCCAGCTCGCCAGCAGGAATCTGAAAGGCCATGTTGTTGAACACGGCAGAACTTCCTGAATTGGGGAAAAAGGCACCCTGTTGTCCTGACTTACGTAATTGCCAGATTGCTGAGGGCCAGTTGGGTGGGTTGTCAGTGAAAAGCTCAATTTCAAGCGGTTCATCCCATCGGAGGGTTTCCGAGTAAGGGTTTGCCAATGTGACCGCTATCTTGCCACAAGGGTGAAACTTGAATGAAGTTGCGTTTACCACCCCTTCCTGGCGGATGCCAAAAAGGATGCGGAAATCAATCAACAGAGGGGAAATCGCGGGTAACTCATCGGTGGCTTCTCTCGCTTCAATGTAGCCGTTATTGGCAATGTCTTCTCTTTGGTCATAAAAGTCTGCCAAGACGTCCCAAGTCAGTTTGTCCAAGTCGGCCGCAGCAACCTGCGGGATGACTCGCTCACCAACCAAGGGGTAGTTGTTAATCGTTGCTAAGCCAGGATCCGTCGTGGAAAGACCGTTTTCAAACACCGTGGAAAGATCAATGCGTGTCCCTCCCCGAAGGGTATCGGCAATGACGCCGTAGCTATAGGGAGTCGCGGCATGAAATACCTCCTGCCGTGGTGTTTCTCCATTGACGCCCGCAGGTGCATTCGGCAGCAACAGATCCAGGCTTTTCAGAGAAACCAATTTTGCGATATCCTCATCCGTAGTTCCTGGAAGCGGATAGTCTGCCAGGCTTTGGATGTTCTCCCAGCCTCCACGTTCGGGAGCGAGTGCTGCGAAGTCGTTTCCCTGAGAAGCGGAGTCAGTGACGTTTATCCGAGCCTTCATCCCCTCGTCAGAGACCCACCAGGCATACCTGCCATCGGAGCCCTGCCCTGTTACTGAGCTGATTTCCAAGGACGGAACTGCGACGTAACCTTCCACGCTCCCATTACCCAAGGTGTTTTCCCCGGCGAGCAGAATAGCCTCATCGGGGTTTTGCAAACTTCCATCCTGGCCGACTGCGAATCGACTGTCATCAGGGGAAAAGACCGAGTTTGTCTCGTTACCGCTCACCAGCCACTTGGAAACTGTGGCACTTGGTGTTTTTGAGTAGATTTGATCCGGGTCGTCATTGGCAACTGCCACGCCCGTCCAATAGCGAGTGCCATCTTGAACCGCGGTCAGGCCTTTCTCTGTTTCGTCAAGGTTTTCTATGTTTGCATTGGCATCACCTGCCGCAAGCTCTTCTCCATCAGCAGTTCCTGACATGTTGGCGGTGACCGAAATTCTCTGGTCGGGACCGAGCTCTTTCTGCAGTTGGCCAATAGCTAGCATAAGGGCTAGTCTTGCATTGGCTTGAGCCTCTTGTTTCGCATTGCCTGATTGGGAAGATCTTAGCGCTATCGTTGAAATGGATAACATCCCCAGTGCGATCAAAACGAGTAAGATCATCAGCGACAATGTTGCAATCAGCGCAAATCCCTTTGCCTTGTGAAGTCGATTTAGTTTCATATTGGGTTTGCTAACGTGATTAATAAAATTTGCTCACGAAGCTATTAGATCATGAGGTATTCAAAATGATATGCCTACTGGCCAATCCACCGGGTTACAGTGTTATCAATTGGAGACTCAGAACGGGAAAACGCTTCTGCAAATAGGTAGGGAGAAGCGACCACGGGAGAGAAAGCCAAGACGTGAGCGCGGCATTTTCGGCACGGCTTCAGCAACGAAGGATCACCTTTGGGGCAAAAAGAATTGGGGCAAAAAGAAAGTCTGCGGGCTTTAGTGTTATTCCAACTGTCGCACTTGTGCGGGAATCTCTAATTCCTCTACACGCTGACCCTGTGGCAATAGGAATCAGTCTCCCAGGAACATGAATTCCTCCGCAATGCGGTTCAGGGAGACCCTCGCGGCGGG
>JBPOGC010000195.1:0-4932 GCA_051251795.1 Luteolibacter sp.
ATTCAAGTGGTTGGGTAGAGGGGTGGATTCGGTCGGAAAGGTTGGAAGGGCTCAACGATGCAGCGTTTGCCATCGCATTGGGCCAAAGTATTCCGATGGACGAGGCTACAGGATTGCCGTTCTTGTATGACAAGGAATCTGGAGTGGTTTCACTACCTACAAATGACAAGTTTCCGAAGGAGGAGAAGGCTGTGAATGTTCCCAGGGTGAAAAGGGACTGAGGTCGCTTCCCGTCTTTGGACTTGAGAGCTGGTGAGAGGGGGATGAGGGTGCGGTGTGAGAATTGAAGTTTTGAATACGGGGACGGAGTTGTTGTTGGGGAATACTCTGAACACGCATGGGGGGTGGTTTGGCAGGGAGCTTTTTCTGATGGGATTGCGGGTGGCTTATCAGGCGACGGTGCCGGACGGGGATGCGATTCGGGAGGCGTTTGTGGAGATGGTGGATCGGGCAGATGCGGTGATTGTTACGGGCGGGCTGGGGCCTACTAGTGATGATCTTACGCGCGAGATTGTTGCGGAGACTTTGGGAATTGAGCTGGTGGAAGATGAGCATGCCTTGCGTGTGTTGAATGCGTTTTTTGAGAAGCGGGGGATGGAGATGGTGGCTGCGAATCTGAAGCAGGCGATGGTGCCGGTGGGGGCGGATGTGCTGCCAAATTCGAATGGGACGGCTCCTGGGCTTTATCTTCCGCCGCGTATCAATGGGAGATCGAGGTGTGCGGTGTTTCTTTTGCCGGGGCCACCGAGGGAGCTTTACCCGATGTTTCACGAGGAAGTTGCGCCGAGGTTGCGGGCGCTATCTGGGATCGAGGTAGTGCCGGAGGTTTGCGAGCTGAAGTTCACGGGGATTGGTGAGAGTGATTTCCATGATGGTGTGGATGCTGAGCTGGCTGCGGTGGAGGGACTGGAGTTTGGATATTGCGCGCATATTGGTGAGGTGGATCTGAGGTTGATTGGGACTAAGGATGTGATCGAGAGAGGGCGGGATCTGGTGCTGGAGAAGTTTTCCAGATATCTGATCAGTGATGACGGTAGCTCGATGGAGGCGACGGTGGTGCGGCTGCTGTCTGAAAAGGGGATGAAGCTGGCTACGGCGGAGAGTTGCACGGGTGGGCTGATTGCGAATCGGGTGACGAATGTGCCGGGGTCTAGTGAGGTTTTCACACACGGCTGGGTAACTTATGCGAATGAGGCGAAGGCGGATCAGCTGGGAGTGCCGATGGATGTGATTTCTGAGAACGGGGCGGTGAGTGAGCCTGTGGCGCGGGCGATGGCCGAGGGGGCTCTGCGAGAGAGTGGGGCGGATATCGCTGTTTCTGTGACGGGGATTGCGGGGCCGGGTGGGGGAAATGAGGAGAAGCCGGTTGGGACGGCTTGGATCGGGCTGGCGGTGAAGGGGGAGACGTTTTCCCGGAAGGTTTTTCATCCGAGGAATCGGTTGGATTTCAAGCAGGCTGTGAGTCAATCGGCTTTGGAGATGGTGAGAAGAGTGATCGGTGCCGAGTGAGTATTGGAGACTTGAGTCGGTGCTTCGCCTAGCTATGGCCGACAAGTGTGGTGTTTTTGAACTAGGAATCCATTTCTGAGGTTGGGAAAAGAATTTTTACCACGGAATACACAGAACACACGGAAGCTGTGCTTGTGTTTTTCCTATGTTCTTGGGTTGTGGGGGGTTGACGTTAGGGGGTGGTTGGGTAGGTTTTGCGGCGATGATGAATCGCAAGCTGGCTTGGTTGATTACTCTTGGGGTGGCTACGGTGTTCGCTGTGTTTTTCATCTATCCGGCCGGGATGGTGGTGAAGCAGGCGTTTGAGGCTACGGGGGCGGATGGGGAGAAGAGTTGGACTCTGGATTTTGTGGGGATGGTGTTTTCAGATCCGATCTATCGGGAGGGGCTATGGAATGCGTTTCTGATGGGGGTTTTCAGTACCTTGCTGACTTTGGCGGTGGCATTTCCTTTGGCACTGGTGGGGCATCGGTATGACTTTGTGGGAAAGAAGTTTCTGGGGGTTTTGTTGCTGGCTCCTTTGATTTTGCCGCCGTTTGTGGGGGCTGTGGGGATCAAGCAGATGCTGGGTGTGAACGGGGCCTTCAATATGTTGCTGATCGATCTGGGGATGATGGATACGGCGACTCCGTTTGACTGGCTGGCCGAGGGGAGATTTACGGGGATCATTGTGATGAACGCGTTGCATCTCTATCCGATCCTTTACATGAACATTGCGGCGGCGCTGGCGAATCTGGATCCGGCGATGGAGCAGGCTGCGGAGAATCTGGGGTGTCCGCCGTGGAAGCGTTTTTTCAAGATCACTTTGCCGCTGGCAATGCCGGGGGTTTTCGCGGGGAGTTCGCTGGTTTTCATCTGGTCGTTCACGGAGCTGGGCGTGCCGCTGGTGTTTGACTTTGAGAGGATTGCTCCGGTGCAGATTTTCAATGGAATCAAGGGACTGGACAAGAATCCGGTTCCTTATGCGTTGACGGCGATCGTGCTGATTGTGGCGGCACTGGTGTTCACTGCGTCGAAGCTGGTGATGGGGCGTGCTCCGCTGGGGACGGCGCCTAGGCCTAAGGGGAGGAGTGACGGGAAGAAGCTGATCGGGATCAAGGGACTGGCTTGCGCGGGATTTTTCCTGGGTGTGTTCCTGATCGCGGCGATTCCGCATGCGGGTGTGATTTTGCTTTCACTGGCGGAAAGGTGGTATGGGACGGTGATTCCGGACGAGTTTACGATGCGACATTACATCGAGGCGCTGGGGAATGGTCTGGTGGTGCCTTCGATTCAAAACAGCCTGATGTATGCGG
Source organism: Luteolibacter sp. (assembly GCA_051251795.1). Lineage (GTDB taxonomy): Bacteria > Verrucomicrobiota > Verrucomicrobiia > Verrucomicrobiales > Akkermansiaceae > Luteolibacter. The sequence goes on from JBPOGC010000195.1 coordinate 2,805, forward strand.
GGACGGCGACTTTGCTTTCGGTGTTGATCGGGATTTGCGTGGCTTGGGTGGTGGTAAGATCCGATCTGAAAATCAGGGGGTTTCTCGATGCTCTGGTGATGACTCCACTGGCAGTGCCGGGGCTGGTGATGGCGTTTGGCTATCTGGCGCTTTCACAGGAGGGGAAACCGTTTCACTTCCTGGTGGGAGTGGGGGGAAGTCCGTTTATGCTGCTGGTTCTGGCTTACGGGATACGGCGTTTGCCTTATGTGGTGCGGGCGGCTGTGGCCGGGCTGCAGCAGAGCAATCCAGCGCTGGAAGAGGCTGCAAAATCGCTTGGTGCGAGTCCTATGCGGATGATGCGGCGGGTGGCGATTCCTCTGATAGGGGCGAATCTGGCCGCTGGGGCGATCCTAGGGTTTGCCTTCTCGATGCTGGAGGTGAGCGACAGTTTGATTCTGGCGCAACAGACGCAGCATTATCCGATTACGAAGGCGATTTATGCGCTGCTTAGCACGCTGGGGAATGGGACGGAACTGGCGGCGGCGCTGGGGGTGTGGGCGATGGTATTTTTATCCGTGGCGATTATGGGCGCCGCGGTGCTGGGTGGGAAGAGGGGCGGGTTATTCAAGGTTTAGGTCTTGGCTGGCAGACTTGGGTTGTAGTTTTCTGAACGACAATGGAGTGGAACGACATGGACAGGATCTATTCGCGACGTGCCCGCAAGGGTTTGGCCGAGGGCGGAATCAAATCTCACGAATCCAACGAATCTTTCTTTGTTGGATTGAGGAAAGATTTGAAACCACGAAATACACGGAAACTTCTGAAAGTGAACTGTTACAGCTCAATGCCTGTTACGCGTGGAAAATGAACAAGCCACCTTGATCGGAGAATCAGGTGGCTTGAAATTTTTGGGTTTTGGGACGGGCTGAAGTTTGAGAAATGTCTTTGGACGTGTTTGTCCCTTCATGTCGGCTTCGTTCCTAATATACTCCGGCTTTTACGAACCTGCCGGGTCGGTTGGGCGGCTTGGGGGGGCTTTTATGAATGCCGGGCGGGAGCCGGTGCCTGCGTCGCCGTTGGCGGCTTGGTCGCGGATGGCGGAGGCGATGGCTTTTGCCAGTTTGGCACGGTAGGCGGAGGAGTTGATCTGTTGGGCTTCGCCAGAGTTGCTGAGGTAGCCACCTTCTAGCAGGACGCAGGGGATGGATGGGTTCCTAGTGAGGCGGAGGCGGCGGCGGACTTTTCCGGCGTTGGCACGGCCGGGGGCTACGGATTGCATTGCGCGCTGGCAACGGACTGCCAGGCCATGGGAATCTACGCGCCACCAGTAGGTTTCAGGGCCTTTGCGGCTGGATGGGCCGGCATTGAAGTGCATGCTGACGAGAATGGCACCAGGGTAGCGGTTGGCGAAGGCAACGCGGTCGTCTAGATCGATGAAGCGGTCATCGGAGCGAAGGAGGACTGTGCGGAAGGAGCTGCTAAGTTCTGACTGGAGGCGTTTGGCGACATCCAGGTTTGCATCTGATTCGCGCTGGCGGGTGTAGCGGCTGACGGCTCCGGGGTCTTTTCCGCCGTGGCCGGCATCGATGATAACGGTGCGGAAGCCTTGGGGGCCTGGGCGGTTTCCCCATTCGTCGAGGCCACCGCTTTTCACTATGGTGTTCTGACCGACTGTGGAGGTGCAGGAAAAGAGGGAGACTGCCAGTGGCAGGAGGAAGAGGAACTGTAGGATTCTCATGGGTGAAATCTCGAATTTTGGCTCGGAAACTTCAAACTTATTCCGATGGGTGGCTTTCACAGAGAATCTAACAAAGCTTTTTTGTTCGGCTTTAGACGGCCAAGTCTATCAATTTCCTGGGCTCTTGAGCGGTGGCTCGTTGCTTTAGTGATCTGAAGAGCGTTGGTGGAATGGATTTGTTTGTCTGGATTCCGGTGTTAGATAGGCTGCCAAACATGAAGAATTTCCGTTGTGACAACTGCAGTTCGCAGGTGTATTTTGAAAACATCAAATGCCTGACGTGTGGGTCGATTCTTGGGATCATCCCGGAGTCTTACGAGGTGCACTCGGTGAAGGCGGATCTGAGTGGGACGCTGAAAGGTGGGAACGGGAAGTCGTATCGGTTTTGCAAAAATTCGATAGAGCATG
>JBPOGC010000196.1:0-4906 GCA_051251795.1 Luteolibacter sp.
CCTGCTCCAGCCGAATAGCACCTAATTCAAATCACAATACCACAATGGCACTAGATCCAGTCACACAAGTCTCAGGCACCGGCGTTTTCATCCCCGGCGCTGACATTGATACCGACCGTATCATCCCCGCGCGTTTCATGAAATGCGTTACCTTCGACGGCCTCGGCGAATACGCGTTCTACGATGTCCGCTACAATTCCGATACCGGTGAAAAAACAGAGCACCCTCTCAATGAAGAGCGCTTCAAGGATGCTTCCGTCCTCATCGCTGGCGTGAACTTCGGCTGCGGCTCCTCCCGCGAGCACGCTCCCCAGTCCCTCAAGAAATATGGCTTCAATGCTGTCATCGCCGAGTCCTTTGCAGAGATTTTCTACGGAAACTCCACTACCCTCGCCATGCCTTGTGTGATGGCTCCCGCCGCCGATATCGCAACTCTCAAAGCCGCGATCGACAAAAAGCCGGACACCGTCATCTCCATCGATCTGGAAGCAATGAAAGTCAGCACCTGCTGCGATCTTGAATTCGCCGTCACCATGCCGGAGTCCTCACGCGATGCCCTCATCGCTGGCCGTTGGGATCCCATCCAGGAGCTCATCGACAACGACGCCGCCATCGACGAACGCGCACAGGCACTCCACTACGTTTAGTGGAATCCAATAATGGAGAGCCGGTCTCCGGCCGGCTTCTTCCCTCCACCCAAGCCAACTCAGTAAAGCGGTAAAATCCGCCACTAAGAATGGATCAGCTAAATCCACCCCCAGGCATAGCGCTGTTCGACATGGACGGCACACTCCTGGCATGGGACTGCCAGCTGCTCTTCCGCCACCACGTCCTCCGCGAGGAGCCATCCCGGCTCTTTTCAGTCCCCCTCTTCATCCTTTTCCTCCCCTTCGCCAAACTCCTCGGCACGGAGGGCATGAAGCGCGTCTTCCATTGCTTTCTCTGGAAAATGCCCCCCACCCGCCTAGCCGAGCTCTCCCGCACATTCGCGGAACGCCTCCAGCCCGGCATCTATTCCGAGCTAAAAGCCGCTCTCGCCTCTCACAAAGCCCGGGGACACCTCACCATCCTATCCTCCGCCAGCCCCGAGTGCTACGCGGCAGAAGTCGGCAGACTACTCGGCTTCGATATCTCCCTCGGAACAGTCCTCGAGAACGACAACCTCTTCCCTGATCTTGTGAACCACAAGGGAGCCAACAAAGTCACCCGCCTCCACGAACTACTACCTCCATCGTATTTCAACGACGGAAAACTCATCAACTCCCACGGCTACACAGACAGCACCGCGGATCTCCCCATGCTCGCCATCTGCGACACCGCCACCGTCGTAAACCCAAAGCCAACGCTTGAAAACATCGCGAAGAAAAACGACTGGCCTATCCTCCGCCCGGATCGACCTTGGAAAACACCAGCGGAAAAAGGCTGGCGTATCCTCTTACTTCTTCTCGCACTTGGGAAAAACCCCGCCAAACTCTGACCCATGCCCGGTCGCACCTTTTTCCTCAGGCTCCTCGCCATCGTCGCCTCAGGCCTCATGGTCGCAAGCCTCGTCCCGCCCTTCAGCGTCGCCACCCTCGCCTGGCTCTGCCTCATCCCACTTCTCATCGCCCTCTGGACTGTAAAAGGCAGACACCGTGCGAAAAAAGGCTTCCTCATCGGCTTCCTGACAGGAGCCATCGCCATCACCATCCAGCTCTCGTGGCTCGGCTCCGTCTCATGGCTCGCCGTCCCCGCTCTCTCGCTCTACCTAGCCATCTACTACGGCATCTTCGGTGCCTTCGCCTCTACCATCGGGAATCCATGGCATCAGAAAAATGGTGTCTCTGAGTCCCCCTTCCGCAGCCTCTTTACCGCCTTCACCCACGCAGCCATCTTCGCAGGCCTCGAGTGGTGGCGCGGTTGGTTCCTCACAGGATTTGGCTGGAATGGCCTCGGCATCGCCTTCCACGACACCCTCGTCATCTCCCAGGCAGCTGACATCCTCGGAGTCACCGGTCTCACCCTTATGCTGGTCTTCTTCCAGGCAGTCCTCGTCCAGGTCGGCCACCGTCTCCTGAAAACCGGTGCCGATGGCATCAAGCGTCCCCGCTGGGACTTCGGCGCCACCGCCCTCTGCGTGGGCATCCTCCTCGCCTACGGCATCCTCCGCGTGGCCGGGGAAGGTGGAAAGGAATCCATCACCCTCAAAAGCCTCCTCATTCAGATCAATATCCCCCAGGACGCGGCAAACGTCCTCTGGCCCGCTGAAAAAGTCCACATGGCCTATGAGGACGACACCATCGCAGCCCTTGAGCAGCTGGCCTCAGCCGATGAAACAGCACTTCAGCAAGCCATCGAGAAAAACGACCAGACCCCTGTCGATCTCCAAAGCCCCGACTGGGTCATCTGGCCGGAAACAAATCTCACCGGCCGCATGATCCGCACCGATGACGGCCAATGGGGTCTCTGGCGCGAAAACATCGAAACCATTTCCCGCGTCCAGCAGACCGGGAAATTCGATCTCATCTACGGCACGGTCGAAATCGAAGGCGAGACCCGCGACGGCCAGCTCCTCCAGAAAGATCACCCCAGGTTCTACAACTCCATCGCCGTCCACACCGCCGACAACGAAGTCCAGACCTTCCGCAAACGCCACCTCGTCATCTTCGGTGAGACCATCCCGCTCATCGACAGCGTGCCCTTTCTCAGGAAAATCTACAAACAACAGTCCGGGGTCGAATACGGCGGCTCCTTCACCCCCGGCCCCTCCCTCGATCCACTCCCCATCAATCTCAATGGAAAGGAAATCCAGATCATTCCCTCCGTCTGCTTCGAGGACACAGTCCCCCGCCTCACCCGGAAATTCGTCCGCAACGCCCCCCAGATCATAGTGAACCTCACCAACGACGGCTGGTTCAAGGAAACCTCCGGTGCCGCCCAGCACTTCGCAAACGCCCGCTTCCGCGCCATCGAGCTGCGCCGCCCCATGCTCCGCTGCTCCAATACCGGAGTTACTGCCGCCCTGGATACCATCGGCTCCCTCTCCAATCCCCTCACAGGAGAGCCTCAGATCATCCTTGATGAAAACGGCTCCAGTTTCACCCGCGACAACCTCCTCGCCACCACCAGAATTCCTCTTATTCCGAGCTTCTCCCTATACGCCCTGATCGGGGACTGGGGTATTATCGGACTCGCCATAATCGGCCTGATCGCCTCCATTGTTCTCAGAAAACACAAAATCGAAGCCCCTGAAAATCATTTTCAGAAAAGAAAAAATCCTTCTGAACAACCCAGATCATAAAGATTCCCTGCCTTTTTTGCTTGTGACTATTTTTTCTGGTGATTTCATACACATGTTTTTGAACAAGAACGGCTAGTCCTGTCGCTCCCTTGGCACAAAACGCGCTTTTTACAGGATTTTTACAAAGAGATCCTCAATCCCAAATTTTTTCATATGTCCTTCCCAAACGAATCCCCGCTATCGGAACCCGCCCAACAAGCCCTCGATTTACCGTTTGATTCGTTTACCAGCCGCAGAAAGCTTCTCGGCACCTTGGGAATCGCGACTACCGCTCTCTGTGCCACTTCCCTTCCTGCAAGCGCGGGATTTCTCTGGTTTGGCAAAAAAGAAAATGATCTTCCCGTCGTAAAGGTCAAAGCCAGTGGAGCAAGACCAAGCAAGAATGTCGGCGGATTCCCTGAAGAATGGGTTCGTCTCCAGGGTGGCAATCTCAAAGGCTACGCCTCTTATCTGAATTCTCTGAAATTGCAGAATATCAGTGCCCAGCAAGTGATCTCCGCCCATGCGAAAAAGCGCGGATCAGTCTGGAACACCCTCCCCCCAAAACAATGGTGGAAGCGAATGGGCTACACACTCCAGGTAGTCGACAGGATTTCATCAACCATGGGAGTCGGCGTTAAGGAAGTCGTCTCCGCCTACCGCAGCCCGGCTTACAACGCCCGCTGCGCCGGGGCCAAACGACGCTCATGGCATCAGGCGAATGTAGCCGTGGATGTCCAGTTTCACACTTCCGCCAGGAATGTCACCGCAACAGCCAGAAACCTGCGCGACCGCGGCCTCTTCAAGGGCGGTGTCGGAAGTTATTCCTCGTTCACTCACATCGATACCCGCGGGCAGAACGTAAACTGGTAGCATCCCGATCTTCTTTTCTTCTTACTTCCTTTTCACGGAAGGGCGGCGCTATCCTGTCGCATGACCCTTGCCACGAAAGTTACCGTAGCTCGGATCCTGCTCATCCCGGTATTCGCTTTTTATGCGATTTCCTATGGGATCAGCGTCAAAAACCTTGATCCTGTAGAAGAGTCGCGCTGGATCGCTCTCGCCATATTTATTCTGGCTGCAGCCAGCGATGGCCTCGATGGCTGGATTGCCCGGCGTTTCAATCAGAAATCAAAGCTCGGAGCCTTTCTGGATCCCATCGCCGACAAGCTCCTGGTCACCACCGCACTCATCATTCTCACTGTCCTGGATTGGGGCGCCTACGGTTGGAGCATCCCGCTGTGGTTCACAGTGCTGGTTCTCGCCAGGGACAGCATCATACTGGCCGGAATTCGCTACCTGAATTTCAAAAACTGCAAAGTCATCATCAAACCCCATTGGTCTGGAAAAGTATGCACCGTCAGCCTCTTCGTAGTCCTGGGATGGGTCATGCTAAAGGCGATTCCTCTTTCTCCAGCATACCCGTGCGTAATAGCCACCATCTTCACTCTCTGGTCTATGCTCGAATACATCGGACAGGGACTTCGCATGCTTGGAGAACGCAATCACGACGCCACATCCTGAAAAGCTGGTTTGTAGCTTTGCTCACGTCGCTTCAGCCACACCCCTGAGAGGCTGTCTGAAAAATGCCGAATGAGTGCTGCGAAAGATTTTTGTGTCAGGCAAGGCGCGACGCCGGAGCTGGTC
>JBPOGC010000197.1:0-4901 GCA_051251795.1 Luteolibacter sp.
ATCGTAGCTGTGAGTTGTGGCGCGGCGATGATGAGGGCGGCGAGGAAGACGTTGATGAGGGCGGCTTCGAAGAAGATGACCCAGCCGAGTTTCATGAGCTGGTCGTAGCGGAAACGTGGGACTGTCCAGCGGACGAGGATGAAGAAGAGGATGAAGGCGAGGAGTTTCGTGAGGAAGATGCCGATGTGAAGGAAACCGCCGATCTGGAATTCTCCGATGGAGAGGCCGGCGATGGCTTCGTCGAGGCCGAATCCGGCAGACCAGCCACCGAGGAAGAGTGTGATGATGAGGGCGGAGCCGATGACCATGGCGGCGTATTCGCCCATGAAGAACATGGCGAATTTCATGGAGGAGTATTCGGTGTGGTAGCCGCCTACGAGTTCGGTTTCGCACTCGGGGAGATCGAAGGGCATGCGGTTGGTTTCCGCGAAGATGGAAATGGTGAAGATGAGGAAGGCGATGAAGGCGGGGATGAGGAAGAGGGCTTGTTCCAAGCTGGGGAGCGAGAGGCCGTCTTTGTTCCAGAACGGAAGGAGGAGCCAGCCGTTCAACGCCTGATACTCGACGATCTTGTTCAGGTTCAGGTCGCCGAAGTAGAGGAAGACCGGGATGATGGAGAGGCCGAGGCAGATTTCGTAGGAAATCATCTGGGCGGTAGAGCGGACGCCTCCGATGAAGGGGAACTTGGAATTGGATGACCATCCGGCGAGGGTGATGCCGTAGACGGTGAGGGAAGAGATGGCGAAGATAAAGAGGGGGCCGACATCGATGTTCGCGATGACGAGTTTCTCCGTGTGACCGAAGAGTGTGACATCCGGGCCGAAGGGGATGACGCAGACTGTGATCAGTGCTGGGACAACGGTGAGGGCTGGAGCGAGCCAGTAGAAGGACTTTCGTACATGATCCGGGGTGAAGTCTTCCTTGAGGAAAAGTTTCAGACCGTCAGCAATGGGTTGGATGAGGCCGAAGAAGTGGAAGTCCTTTTTAAAGCCGAGAAGTGTTAAGGGGATGCCGACGCGGTTCGGGCCGACGCGATCCTGGATGATGGCAGAGAAGCGACGCTCGAAGTAGACTGACAGTGGAACCAGCGGCAGGACTACCAGGAAGGTGAAAGTCACTACCTTGACCATTATGATCGCTAATGTGATGAGGATGTCGGGCATTTCTGTGAAAGTGAAAATTGTGAGTGGGCGGTGTGATTAGCCGTTGATCAGTCCGGCGGCGGCGCGTGCCCTTTCGTTTTCCAGGAGAGGAATCTTGTAAGGTGTTTCCGTAATTACGGTGCCTTGATGGCCGATCTTGGAAAGGGTGAGGCCTTTGAATGCCGGGACGGCGGCGGCGATTTCCTTGAAAATGTCTTCGATGAGGAAGATTTCGACCTTTTCCCCGGTGTAGGTGGTGATGAGGTCGCGGATGAGTTCCCAGTCGTCCTTGGCATTGACGGGTGGCTCGACGGCGCGATTGAGGCGCTGGAGGCGGCCGGTGAGGTTTACCATGGAACCGCGTTTTTCAGCGAAGGCGGCTCCGGGCAGGACGAGGTGTGCGTGGTTCGCTGTGGGGTTTGCCAGGAGGGAGGTCTGCAGGAGGAAATCGAGGGAGGAGAGGCTTTCCGGGGAGAAGCCAGCATCAGTGATGAGGTCTTCGCCGAAAACCAGGAGGGCTTTGATCTGACCGGATTCCACTGCGGAGCGGATGCTGCCGAGGGTTTCGTAGGGATCCATGGTGTCGAGGACGAGCTTGGCACCGACGGTGTTCGGGTTGCGATCCGCGGCGATCAAAAGTTCGTCTGCTTCGCCTTTTCTCGGAACGAGAGAGAGGTGAGGTGTGGAGAGGGTGGACTGGAGTTCCCCGAGGAGGATGAGTTCCTCGTTGGTCATGCGGGCGGAGCCGATGATGGCGATCTGATCCGGGGAGAATTTTTTGAGTGTGTCGGCTGCCTGCTGGTTGGCGGACTGCCATGTGGTCGGGACGTGCTGTCCGTTTTCCAAGACAAGCGGATCCGTGAGGCGGGTGTCGCCATCGATGTAGTGGAAGTTTAGGCGGTGGGAGTCCGGCATCCAGTTCGAGTTCACGTCGTCGTTCTGACGGGGGGTGATGCGGTGGATGGTGTTGCCACGGGTATGGATGAGGATGTTGGTGCCGGTGCCGCAGTTCACATCGATGGACGGGGTTTCCTTTAGGAACCAGACGCGCATCTGGAAGCGGAAGTCGTTCGAGGTGAGTGCTCCGACGGGGCAGATGTCCGCGGTGTTGAGCGAGTAGTTGTTGTCCAAGAGGCGACCCGGATGGACGGTGAGTGTGGTGTGTGTGCCGCGTTGGGTGAAGCCGAGAACCGGGTCTCCGGCGACCTCGTCCATGAAGCGGATGCAGCGGGAGCACATGATGCAGCGCTCGTCATCGAGGCGGATGCGTGGGCCGATATCGACGTTCTTGGGCTTCTTCACCTTCATGTCGACGAAGCGCGAAACGCCACGGCCGAAGCCTACGGATTGCTCCTGGAGGCGGCACTCGCCGGCCTGGTCGCAAATGGGGCAGTCGAGAGGGTGATTGATAAGTAGAAATTCCATGACGCCCTCGCGGCATTTTTCGACAAGCTCCCCGTCGGTGCGGATGCCCATGTTTTCCGCGATGGTATTGGCGCAGGAAATGGCGGGGCGGGGCATCCAGCCGATTGGCTGATAGCCATCCTCGTCATAGACGGGATCCTGACCGGGGGTCGGGCGCGGGGGCATGCCCATCTGGATGAGGCACATACGGCAGTTTCCCGGGACGGTGAGCTTCGGATGGTAGCAGTAGTATGGGACTTCCGCTTTCACCTGGCGGCAGGCCTCGATCATGCGGGTGCCTTTGGGGAACTGGTACCATTTCCCGTCGATCTGGACGTTCACCATACCTTTTTCGGCGGCGATGTCTTTGGGAAGCTTGGTTTCTGCGGTGGCCGAAGGGGTGTCGCTCATGGCTGGGAAAAGGAAAGAAAATCGAGAGCCCACAAAGGCTCGCGGAAATATGGGGGGGACGGGGCGGGGCGGCAAGTGTGCTTTGTGAAATTTTTCACAAGGTCGGCTTTAGCGGACGGACACGGATTGATCACAAACCAATTTGGTAAAAATTGGCAGCCTGCTGTCTTATACTTTCAGAGCTCAAAAACGTACAGTTTTTACAAAGATTTTACTTTGATTGGGAATACGTATTTTTGATTGAAATCAACTTAATGTAAATGGGTTGTAAATTCATATGAAGGTTGTCCGATTGTGATTGTTGGGGGGAGAGAAATCGATCTGATGGGTGTCTCTCAATCTTATGAAAACACATCTATTAGCGACCGTTTCGATTTTGGCCTGTCCGTTTGTTCTCGGGCAGGAAGCCGTGGATCCCCTTGTGGAGGTTCCAATAGAGGAAGCGCTTCCCATTTCTCCCGCTGTGAAGGGGAGGATGACGGAGATCACTTTGTATCAGGGGACGGCTGTGGTCTCGCGGCTGGTGGACATACCGGCGGACAAGACCGGGACGTTCGAGGTGGTGATCGGGCCTTTGCCCTCGGCTACGGATGCTTCATCGGTGCATGCGGATCAGGCGAACGGGGTGACGGTGCGTTCGGTGGCTTGCCGGAGCCGTCCGCCGGAGGAGGCGGCGAAGTTGCAGGGACGGGCGGGGGAGGTTGCGAAGGCGATCGGGGAGCTGGAGGTGAAAACGAAAGTGGCGAGGAATGAAATCGCACTGCGGCGGATTCGCCAGGGGTATTTGAAGGATCTGCAGAGGTTTGTGGCTCCGGCGGCGAGCCAGGAGATGACTCATGGTGTGATCCAGTCGAAGGAGTTGGAGGCTGTGACCCAGATGCATTTCCGGGAATATGAAAAGGCGAGCCAGGAGATCATGAAGCTGGATCTGGAGATTCAGGAAGACGGGAAGGTTCTGGCTGATCTGAAGAAAGAGCAGGCGAAGCTGGCGGCTGGACCTCCGGTAACTTACGACGCGGTGGTCTATCTGGACAAGCCGGAGGCGGGGGCGGCGAGCATAAGCCTGAATTATTTTGTGGGGGATTGCGGTTGGTCGCCTGTTTACAATGTGAGGGGGAACACGGCTACGAATGATGTGGAGGTGGAGTTCAACGCTCTGATCCATCAGGTGAGCGGTGAGGACTGGAAGGATGTGAAGATGGCGCTTTCAACCGCTTCGCCGAAGACGAGCGCTTACAATCCGAGGCTTGCTCCGCTTTATGTGGATGTGACGGGCGGGGGGAATACCGCGCCGAACCTGAGTGCGGATTCCTACAAGTCGGCTTTGGCGAAACGGGATGTGGCGATCAAGTCGCAGTTCCGTGGGAAATCCATGGATGAGATCGCGAGCCAGAATTTCCGGGCGAATGACTCGGCGGCGAGTGTGCAGTTGATCGAGCTTTCGGAACGGTTGAGCGAGCTGCGGTTGATGGATCAGGGAGGGGACGAGGATCTGAGCATCCGCTACGAACTTTCTACTCCGGTAAGTGTGGTCAGCAGACGGGACGCGCAGATGGTGCCGGTATTGCAGCACGAGGCTCCGGCGAATTTCTACCATGTGGCTGTGCCGATCCTGACGACTTCGGTTTTCCGGGAGGCGGAGCTGGTGAACGACACGTCACGTGATTTGCTGGGCGGGGAGGTGAACATTTTCCTGGACGGGGAGTTCAAGGGGCGGACGGATATTTCCAGTGTGGCGCGGGGGCGGACGTTTACGCTCGGGTTTGGCGTGGACGGGCAGGTGAAGGCGCGGCGGACGATCGTCGACAGGCGTGAGGATGTGCAGGGTGGGAACCGTCAGGTTTCCATCACGGCGGAGATCACGGTGGACAATTTCAAGGAGGAGGCTGTGAAGCTGCGCTTGCGTGAGCGCATGCCGTTCATGGAGAACACGACGAATCTGCG
>JBPOGC010000198.1:0-4812 GCA_051251795.1 Luteolibacter sp.
GATAGTTATAATCTTCTCCCAGTGTTGAAGGGCGAAGACTACCCCAGTCCGCTACGAGAGGCGACGGTGCAGAATACAAACAAGAGCCAGTATGCACTTCGCCAGGGCGATTGGGTTTATATCAACAAACACACGGGGGCTGGCCAGCCTGAGCCGGAAGCCTACCTCAAGCGTTTCGGGCTACATAGGTTTCCGAAAGATAGTCCCGGGTTGCTTTTCAATCTGAGAGACGATCCCCGGCAGTCGAAGAACCTTTTTGAAGAAAACCCGGAAAGAGTTGCTGCCATGAGTGGTTTGCTGGGAAGCTATGTAGGAGGCAAGCGCTGTGCTCCTGAACGATTTGCCGAATAGCACTCAACTGTAAGTTTCTTAAGAGTGAGACGTATAATCAATCTAGAATTTTTATGAAAAACATCCTATTTATGAAGAACAAGTGGCTATCTGCTTTGGTGATGAGCGTGGCGTTTATGGAGGGCTCATTTGCGGATGAGACAGATGTAACGAAGAAATATGACGGCTCCTGGGAATCGCTGCAAAAGATGCCGGTTCCGGCTTGGTTCGATGATGGGAAGATAGGGATCTTCATTCACTGGGGGCCTTACAGTGCGATCGGGCATCGGAAGGGTGGGAGAGGCTATGCCGAGCATGTACCGAAGTTGCTCTACTCGGAATCGGAATACTATTTCCCCTACATGGAGGAGCGCTGGGGGAAGACTCCGCCGGAGTTTGGCTACAAGGATATCATCCCTGAATTCAAAGCTGAGAAATGGGATCCTGATGCGTGGGCCAAGCTCTTTCACGACGTGGGATTCAAGTATGTTGTCATGACTGCCGAGCATCACGATGGCTGGGCGAACTGGGACTCGGATCTTACCCCGTGGAATGCGATGGATATGGGGCCGAAGCGTGACCTCGTAGGCGATTTGGGAAAGGCATTGAAGAAGTATGATCTCAAGTATGCTCCTTCCTACCATCGTGAACGTCATGGCTCATTTTTTGCAAAAAAACTCTATGTGGTGGACGCAGTGCCACAGGATATGATCGCTGAAGAGATCAAGCGTGTGCCGGAATCGGCTTCGCTTTACGGGCCGTTCGGTATCGATAAGGAATTCGTTGATGACTACGTGGCTCGCTGGAAGGAGATCCAGACCAAGTATGAGCCGGATTTCCTATGGATTGATGACATCCCGATCTGGACACGAAATGGCAACAAGGTGTTGGCCGGAAAGGCAAAGCCTGAGGTGCAGTATTTCTACGATCAGTGCCGTGAGATGATCACCGATTTCATGAACGATGGCGCGGCGCGCGGTGCGGAAGTTTACCTGAACAACAAGGGCGGCAATCGCAACTGGCCGGACGGTGTTGGTAATTTGGAAAAGGATAACCTGAAGCTGAAAGTGATCGGCCCCAAGTGGCAGAGTTGCACAACCTTTGGCACGTCCTTCGGGTATCTGGAAGATGACAGATACAAGAGCGTGGAGAACGTGATTCACGAAATGATCGAAGTCATTTGTCGGAACGGAAACTTCCTAGTGAACATCGGCCCCAAAGCGGATGGCACGATTCCAGAGCCACAGATGCAGCGTTTGATGGCCATGAAGGAATGGCTGGATGTGAACGGTGAGGCGATCTATGGCTCGCGCTACTGGAAAGAAAGTGAGCAGAAAAATGAACACATTGCTTTCACGACGAATGGTAAGAAGCTTTTTGCAATTAAGCTGCAGAAACCTGAGGAGCCTTTCGTAATCACCGGCACGGCAGGCTGGAAGGAAGATCAAGTGAAGTCCGTTCGTATGTTAGGAACAGATGCTTCAGTGAAATCTGAGATGACACCAAAGGGCTTGAAGATCACCCCTCCATCGGATCTCGGAGATGGCAAATATGCGTGGTCTTTCGAAATCGTTACCGATGCTGAGCAACACCATCCTAATGTGGCTGTTACCGATGCCGGAAAAGCACTCAAGGGCACGAAGAAAGTGGACCTGGATGGAAACGATTAACTTTACGAATAAAACACTTATGAAAACTCTAATTTGTTCCCTCCTTTGCCTGCTCGGCGGGCATGCCGCATATTCCGCTGAGGAAAAGCCAAACATTCTCTTCATCTTCGCGGATGATCAGATGTGGAATAGCCTTGGTTGCCTTGATAGCAACCAGGTGAAGACTCCGAATCTAGACCGCCTCCGACATCAGGGCGCTCTTTTCTCCCATGCGTATAACATGGGTTCGTTTAGCCCTGCCGTTTGTGTAGCAAGCCGGACGATGCTCAACAGTGGGGCGTTTCTATGGAATTCGGCCAAATTATCTCCGAAGGGAAATAGCGCAAACGATAAAAATGCGCCAAAGGATCAGGCGAAATATACGATCGAAAAGAAAAAGCCCGAAGGCTACTGGTCGCAGTGGATGAAGGAGGCAGGCTATGAAACCTACTTTGCCGGAAAGTGGCATGTCGCTGGGGCGAAAGCGGAGAACTTGTTCGAGCACACGCGAAACGTCCGCGGAGGGATGCCGGGTGGCGCGAAAAGTAACTATAGCCGCAAATTTATCCCCGGTGAGCCGGATGGCTGGTCTTACGATGAGAGCGAAGGCGGCTTCTGGCAGGGAGGAAAGCACTGGAGCGAGGTGCTGGGGGATGACAGTGAGGCTTTTCTTAAACAGGCAGGAAAGAGTGAGAAACCGTTCTTCATGTATCTGGCCTTCAATGCTCCACACGACCCACGGCAGGCACCGAAGGAGTTTCTCGACATGTATGAGTTGGATGAGATGAAGGTTCCCGTAAATTTTCTACCCGAGTATCCTTACAACGAGGCTGCAGGCGCAGGGCGAAAATTGCGCGATGAAAGGACGGCGCCGTTTCCTAGAACTGAGCATGCGATCCGGGTCACACTTCAAGAGTATTACGCGTTGATCACTCACATGGATGTGCAGATTGGCCGTATTCTCGATGCGCTGGAAGCTTCTGGGAAAGCGGAGAATACCTACATCTTTTTCACGGCCGATCACGGCCTTGCGGTTGGGGATCATGGTTTTCTCGGGAAGCAAAACATGTACGACAGCAGCATGCGCGTGCCGTTCCTGATGGCTGGGCCAGGAGTGCCAGCAGATAGCACGGTAGATGCGCCGATCTACTTGCAAGACGCGATGGCCACCTCATTGGCGATCGCGGAATTTCCGAAGCCGGAGCAAGTCGAGTATCAGAACGTGCTCCCTTTGGCAAAAGGCGAAACGAAGACAAGTGCCTACGGCTCAATCTACGGTGCCTACTTTGGCGCGCAGCGCATGTATCGGAGTGAGAAATACAAGATGATCATCTATCCGACAATCAACGTAGTGCGGCTGTACGATATGGAGAATGATCCGTTCGAGACGAAGGATCTCGCAGAGGGGAAGAATCGCCCGGTTGAGCTGATGAATTCGCTCTTCAGTGAATACCAAAAGTTACACAAAGCGATGGGGGATCCGATTGATGTCTCGGAAGCTTACGAAAAGTTCATGGGTAAGTGACTTTAGATTCTCATCCATTTCGTACAATTCCAGGGGTTTCGTCAGATTGGCGGAACCCCTACCAATTTGATAGAATCGGGTGGTGGCCCAGCGTAGGAAGGTCGTAAAGTGATCGCCTTTAATAAAAAGAGGGGGCGGCAGCAGAAACACGATGAATTCCAAACTATCAAGTCTCTCGATCTGGCTAAGCCTATCGCTTCTGACATTAGTTCGTGCTGCCCCGGAGGAGGCCGGGAAGCCGAATATCGTTTTCGTCCTTTGTGATGATCTCGGCTATGGAGAGATCCATTGCCTGAACCCGGAGCGTGGTAAGATCCCAACCCCTGCGGTGGATCGACTCGCCAAGGAAGGGATGATTTTCACTGATGCTCATTCCGGTTCATCCGTCTGCACGCCTACACGCTACGGGCTCCTGACAGGACGCTACAGCTGGCGCACTTGGTTGCAGAGCGGAGTTGTCCAGGGTTTTGTCCCATGCCTGATCGCTCCGGAACGCCCTACGGTCGCAAGTTTCCTGAAAGCGCAGGGATACCACACAGGCATCATAGGCAAGTGGCATCTGAACTTCCAATTTGAGGACGGATCTACTGGGGAACTGTTGAAACCGAAGGGAAAGAAAACACTCGCACCGGTGGGTAGTAAGATCCCCGACGGCCCTCTGACACGCGGCTTTGATTATTACTACGGTTTCCACCATGCAGGGTCGATGAAGGCGCTGATCGAGAATGATACGGTGATCGCTCACGACGATGAAATTAAGATGCTGCCAAGACTGAGCAAGGCAGCTGTGGAGTTCATTGATGACCGTGCCAAGATGTCGAAGGAAGAGCCATTCTTTCTCTATCTTCCATATGGATCTCCTCACTCTCCGGTGGTGCCAACGAAGGAGTGGCAGGGAAAAAGCGGCCTGAATAAACACGCGGACTTTGTCATGGAAACCGATGAGGGCTTCGGCGCAATCCTGGACGCGCTGGATCGCAACGGATTTACCGATAACACATTGGTAATCTTCAGCAGTGACAATGGCACTTCAACCAAGACCGCGAAAATTCCAGAGCTCAACGAGATGGGGCATTATCCAAATGCCAACCTGCGTGGCGCAAAAGCAGACCTATGGAAAGGCGGGCACCGGGTGCCATTTGTCGCGCGCTGGCCTGAGAAAATCCAACCGGGATCCACTTCGGATCAATTGATCTACTTGGTAGATTTTTTCGCAACATGTGCGGACATCCTGGATCAACCCGTAGCTGACAACTGCGCGGAAGACAGCGTCAGCTTCCTGTCGGCGCTGAAAGGCGAGCCGATTGT
>JBPOGC010000199.1:0-4681 GCA_051251795.1 Luteolibacter sp.
TGCTGCTACGAGAAACGAAAAAGACCTAACTACTTTGACCAGTGTCGCTTAGATGGCCTAAGTTGACGCGTATGCCTAGCGGGGCGAGAATGCGTGTCTTTCTGGATCATGAGTGATGCTAATTCAATGATCTAGGCGTGTGCGGTTGAAACCCTGGATTGTGGTTGGCGGGGTGGCGATATTGTCACTCGCTTTTGATGTTTAGATGTTTGCAATTCTGATTTCGTGTGGTGGTTTGCGATGAGAGCTTTTCATATAATGTTGGGAATAGGGTGGCATATGATTTGCTCAATAAAAATAGTAACTGGATTCCTTTGAATCCTTTTGATGGCGCGGAATTCCCCCGATTAAAAATATATTGATACATTAATAATAATGCTATGAAAAATAAAATTACATACGGTGTCTGTCTGGTAATTGCAGCTTCGTCATTAGCTCATGGAGCGGTGACCTTCTACGATGATGAAACCGCTTTTCAGGCGGATCTCGTAAACGCTGCAGATTTTGGAGCTGGAGATTTCGACGCTGATGCGGCGGCAAGTCCGTTCGGAAGCAGTGACAGCTCTGATCTGGTGTCTGCCACGTGGACTACCACTATTAGCGGAGATGACTATACGGTTACGTTTTCAGAAGGTGTTTTCGATACCAGTATAGGAGGCACTGCCACTGTCGCGACAGGGCCTGCCTCGCTTTCAGATATTGATTTCACAGACTCGGATTTCATTTATGAAGCTGGTGAGACCGACCAGGGGGGCGCGACAATCCCAACATGGGGATTTGATACCGAATTTTCGCCTTCCGGTGGAAATGCGGCGGCTGTATTTGATTTCACGGCCTCAGCGACAGATGTTTTTTCCTTCAGTCTTCTGCTGGCTGACTTTGAAGGGGGGAACGCCTGGTCAAACGTGGTGTCTGCGTTCCGGGCTGACGGTTCACTGATTGGCAGTATTTCGTTTGATTTCCCGGGACCCGAATACGGGGATGCTGTGTTGAACTTTGTCGGTTTCGGCGCCGATGAGGCGTTAGGCTATGTGGCTTTCTTTGTAGGTGAGGATGATCCTACGGGAACTGGCAATACGGAAAGGATTGCAGTGGGTGATTTCAAATTCGGATCTTCCGCTTTGTCAACAGTGCCCGAACCTAGCGCTGTTTTGCTGGGGCTGACGGGTTGTCTTTTACTCTTCAGGCGTGCGCGTGGCTGAGTTGGCTGGTTGATTTTCCCAACGATGATTTCCCGTAGGGCTCTGGATAGGAGTTGTTTCACCTATTGCTGGTTGGCAAATTGGTATGATGAGGTTTTTTTTGCCAGAAGCTGTGATTCTGAGGCTTGCGCCCGACGGCGCTCCAATGCAGCTTCATCCATCTATGTTTACGCCTGCCTGGAAAAAGAATGCGAAGATGTTGGCAAAAGGGGCGAAGAAGTTCGTCGACTACAAGCGTGATCTGCTGACGGACGATCGGATCGACGAGATAGAGTCGCGCAGGAAGGATTTGCTGGATGCAGTGAAGGCTGGCGACAAGGAGAGGGTGAGCGAGGCATCAAAGCAGCTGCGTGGGACTTGCGAGAACTCGCTGCGAAGTGAAAAAGCTCAGGGCTGGTTCGAGGAGAATGTGGAGGTGATGTTTGTGGCGATTGTGATCGCGCTGGGCTTGCGGGCTTATTATTTGCAGCCTTTCCGTATACCGACCGGCTCGATGCAGCCGACGCTGAACGGGATTGTGGGGACTCCTTTGAAATCAGAGGAATGGCCCTCGTTTCCAAAGCGCATGCTTGAATACGCTCTGAAGGGGCGCTCTTATGTGAAACTGGTGAATGATGAGGATAGGCGAGTGCAGATTGCCAGATCAAGGGATGGTCGTATGACGGACGTAAAAGACTATCAGTGGATGCATTTTTTTAGTCGATCAGAGCTTCGCAGTTTGAATACGAAGCCACTACGACTACCTTCTCCGGCAAACCAAGCTTATGAGGCTGGACTCAGAGGCGCATTAGATGAGGCCGCACAAAGTAGCAGCTCGTTGCAAAATGGCGTCACGACTGCATTACTGAAGAAAGGCCAAATATTACTGGAAGGCTATATTGATACAGGTGATTTGGTTTTAGTTGATAAGTTTTCCTATCATTTTCGGAAGCCGAAACGTGGGGAGGTTTTCGTTTTTGAAACATTGGGAATCAACGGTATCAAAGAGCGGAGTGGGCCGCAGGGTGGCGGATCGCACTACATCAAACGTTTGGTTGGTGTACCTGGGGATGAACTTACAATTCAGACTCCCAATTTGCTGGTGGATGGAAAGATCGCGCAAGAAGAGGGGATAAAAACGGTAGCTGAAGGGCTACCTCCTTTTCCGAAGGAACATCCAGGCTATATTCTGGGTTCGGAAAGATATGCCCCGGATAATTTCAAAAGATACTTAGAGAAGCCCGACGATGTGTTGAACCTGGCTGGTGAGAATGCGAAGCCGGGAATGCGTGAATATGCTGCGATGGGTGACAATACCTCAAACTCGCTGGACTCCCGGTATTGGGGGCCGGTGAAAGAATACAATCTCGTGGGGCCTGCGCTGTTCACATTGTGGCCGATTACTAGCGGGCACTGGGGATTTATCAAATAAGCTTCCTGTGGCCTCCGCATCTGAGATCACCCGGAATGCGAAGTCGAATCTAGCGTTCGCCCTGAAAATCCTGCCAAAGGAGCGCCGGGATGACATGGTGGTTTTCTACGCATTCTGCCGGACGGTGGATGACATCGCGGACGATAATTCCGTATCGAAGGGTGGCCGGGGGAAGGCCTTGGAAAAATGGAGGGAAGGAATACGGCATGGGTTTCCCGAAGAGGAAGCGCTGGGAAACGAGGTGCGGAATATGATTGAGCGGCGGGGGATTTCCCCGGACTGGATGCTGGAAATCATCGATGGATGCGGGATGGATCTGGAAGTGAGGCGTTTCCAGGGATGGGATGAGCTTTCCCAATACAACTGGAAAGTGGCTGGACTGGTGGGGCTGGTGTGCACGCGGATTTTTGGCTGTGTGCATGAGGATTCTGACAAATACGCGGAGGTCTTGGGGAATGCCTTGCAGCTTACGAATATCCTGCGGGATGTGGGAGAGGATCTGGCGAACGGGGGGCGGATCTATCTACCGGTCAATGACCTGATACGGTTTCAATACTCGGAGCGGGATTTGGTCGGAAAGGTGTATGACGGGCGGTTTCTGGCGGTGATGAGCTATGAGGCGGAGCGTGCGGAATATCTTTTCGCAGAGGCGGAAAAGCTGATTGTAGCAGTGGATTCGGAGGCGTTGGTGCCAGCCAAGATCATGGCGGAGGTTTACAGGTGCCTTCTGGCGAAAATGAGAAAAGACCGATTCCGGGTTTTTGAGAAAAGGTATTCTGTTTCCAAATTGAAAAAACTGGGTATTCTTTCCAAATACCTGTTGGCGAAAAAGCCGAAAAGGTGAATAGAATCTCGAATCGAAAGTCTGAACGTTATGCAAACACTTAAAACAATCGCTCTGGGTGCTGTGGTCTTGGGAGCTATCGGCTGTGAGCCACTCCCTCCGTATCCACCGTCATACTATGATTCCTATGGAAGGCCGGTCAGGCAGCCTTATGGAAATCAAGGTCAGCAGGGTCAACCGAATCCGCAGGGCACACAGTATCAACAGGCCACCCAGGGTGATAACCGTTATGGGCAGGCAACACAGGACTCGCCGCAAGTCGATCCCACACCGCCCCCTGTCGAAACAGCTCCTCAGCGAAACGAGTATCCGACGGCTCAGGGCACATCGAATCCGAATCAGGTGCTCAGTCCATACGCACCCTACAACGTAATTGATGTAGAGGGGTTCCGGACAGGCCAGCTAGCGAAGGATCCTTCCAACGGGAAGATCTTCCGGGTGCCTTAGGCTTATGATACTGGGCATAGACCTCGGGACGACACATTCCGCTGTGGGTGTGGTGGATTCCGGGTTTCCCATCCTGCTCGCGGATGAGCGGGGAGAGAGGATCATGCCTAGTGCGGTATGGTTCGGTGAGAACGGTGATGTGGAAACCGGGCGTAAGGCGATGCGGCGGCGGGCGACTGATCCGTTGCGTGTTGTCACGAGCGTGAAGCGATGGATGGGTGCCGAGGTGGTGGAGGATGAGGTTTTACGGAAGGTGGGAAAAACTCCTGAGGAGGTGAGTGCGGAGATCCTCAAGGAGCTGAAGCGCGTGGCGGAATGGCGGTTGGGAGAAGAAGTGACGAAGGCGGTGATCACTGTCCCTGCCTACTTCAATGATGCTCAGCGTGCGGCGACTAAGCGAGCTGGGGAACTGGCAGGGCTAGAGGTGGTGAGAATCATCAATGAGCCTACTGCTGCGGCGCTGGCGTATGGGCTGGACAAACTAAAGGAGAGGGCGCGGGTGGCGGTTTACGATCTTGGGGGAGGGACGTTTGATCTGACGGTTCTGGAGATGGAAGATGGGGTTTTCCAAGTGCTTTCCACACACGGAGATACCCGGCTGGGCGGGGATGATGTGGATGCGATGATCTATGAGAGGCTCTTCGGGGGATTGGGTAAAGTTTCTACAGAAGTGCGAGGGATGTTTCTTAAAGAGGCGGAGAAGGCGAAGAGGGTGCTTTCCGAGGAAGTGTCGCATACTGTGAGGATTCCGTTTTACGATGGTTCTAGTAGTTTTGA
>JBPOGC010000002.1:0-53000 GCA_051251795.1 Luteolibacter sp.
GGAACACTCTATTCACTTTGGATGAAACAAAACAACATCACGCCCGCCGATGCGGACGGATGGGTTCGCGCCGAGTGCTACCGGGTCGTCGCCCTCGCCTCGAAAGGCGATTTCGACAACGCCCTCGCTTCCGCCGAAAAAATCGCCGGAACCACCCTTGATCCCGAACGAGCCACTTCCGCAGGAACACGCCAGCTCCTTTGGGACGCCCGCACACTCCCTGCCCGCGTCCTCATGCGCCGGAACGCCCCGGGCGACACAGTAAAAGCCATCGCCTCACTTCCCGATGCCGAGGAGAACCTCCCTTTCCGCGACAAATCCCTCTCCTACTGGTGGAGCGACGGCCTGAAAATCGCCCTGGAAGCCAGGCGCCTTCTGGAAATCGGGAGCCGCGAAAAAGCCAGCCAAACCATTGAAGCCATGACCTTCCACGGCCAGGCGATGTCAAAGAAACAAAAAACCGCCTCCATCATCGGCGAGCGCTCCGAGTGGAACCGCTCATTCCGCGCTCTCGAGATCCTCGCAGCGCAGCTTCGTGGTCGCTTCGCCCTCACCGGCCCGGCGGAAGGCCGTGGCTCTGCGTTCAACTGGTATCGCGCCGCCACAGACCGCCAGAAGCCCGCGACAATGCTCGAGACACCCCCACTCCTCACCCCCATGGCCACAACACTGGGCGACTACTACATAACCGCCGCCCAACCGGCAAAAGCAACCGAAGCCTACGAGGAAGCCCTCAAGTCCTTCCCCAACGACGCAATTACCCTGGAGAAATTGGAAATCGCTAAAGACGCTGCCAAAGAAAAGTAGCCGGGGTCAGATCTCCATCCCTACCAGATCCTTGTCGTCCTTCGCCGCTTCCAGAAAACTATCATCCAGCTCGATGGCTTTATCGAGGTGGTTCTTCGCCCGCTCCGGCTCGCTCAGATTCCATAGGTAGCAGGCCATGTTGTAGTGAAACACCGGCAGTTCCTGAAGACTGTCCGGCCCTCGTAACAACCAATTCTTGGCCTCCTCCGTATCCCCCGTTTCATGAAGGCAGAAGGCCACACTGATAAAATAGTCAGGCACATCCACCTCCTTTTCACAGAGCGCCCGGGCCGTAGCTGCGCCTCCTACCCAGTCCTCCTTTGCCATCTGTGCCGCAAGCTTCAGCTCCAGCCCCTGCAAGCCATCCACAGCGTCCCCCTCCAAGCCCTTCAGCTCCTCCAAAGCATCATCCGGCATACCCAACTCAATCCACCCCGAGGCCGCCCGTAATACCTGCTTCGTTAACATTGGAAAAAATTTAGCAGTTCCCGAACCACAAAGCAAAAAACAAAAACAGACCCACCCAGCACGTCAAAACCCCTCAGAAAAAATCCATCCAATTCGCAGCCCACACAAAACACAACCCAGGAAAACTTGGCGAACTTAGCGAACTTGGCGGTTCAGAGATCCACCTTCGTCCACCCTTGGCCTCGCCAAAAGAGAAACCCAAGCTTCCGTTTATTCCGTGGTTAGAACACTCCCTCAACCCCAGCAAAAAAATTCGTGAGATTCGTCCGATTCGTGGTTCCAAAAACCAAAACCCCCGCCCCCATAAAGATCCCCCACCAAGATTAAAACCACCCAAAAGAAATCTCTTCTCTTGAACCCCCCTTTCCCACCGCCCCATCCTCCCCCATGCGAAACGACTTCTACGGCTCCTTCGATACCGAACGCGCATCAGGCCACTCAGACGCTTCCGATTACCGCACCCCCTTCCAGATCGATCGCGACCGCGTCCTCCACACCCCCACCTTCCGCCGCCTCCAGAACAAAACCCAGGTCTTCTGGTCTGGCGAATACGACTTCTACCGCACACGCCTCACCCACTCCCTGGAAGTCGCCCAGATCGGCAAATCCATCTGCGCCTGGCTCCTCAACCAGCCGGACTCCCTCCTCTCGGAAAATTTCCACATAGACACAGACCTGGTCGAGGCCATCTGCCTCTCCCACGACCTCGGCCACCCCCCCTTTGGGCACGCCGGGGAAAGAACCCTCAACCACCTCATGCGCCACCACGGCGGCTTCGAGGGCAACGCCCAGACCCTCCGCCTCCTCACAGAGCGTATCTTCTCCGCCAAGCGCACCGGCATGGATCCCTCCCGCGCCTTTCTCGACGGCATCCTCAAATACAAATCCCTCCACTCGGAACTCACCCACACAACCGGAGAACCACCGAAAAACCACTTCATCTACGATTCCCAGATCACCCCCCTCACCTGGGCCATCGGCGAACACGACTTCCCAGCAGAACTCACCCCAGGGGAATCACGCGACTCCTTCAAATCCATCGAATGCCAGATCATGGACTGGGCGGACGACACAGCCTACTCCCTCAACGACCTCTCGGACTCCGTCCGCGCCGGATTCCTCCATGTGGAAAAAATCGAAAACTGGGCGGAAAAACACAACCACGACACCTCCCCGAAAACCCCTCTGGGAGACCTCATCCTCGCCATCCGCCAGCGTCGCGTCGATCCCTTCGTCGGAAAACGCATCGGAAAATACATCCAGTCCGCCACCCTGCAGCAAGACACCAACTTCCTCTCCGCCACCACCAACCGCTACAAATACCGCCTCGTCGTAGACCCCGCCACCCGCGCCGAGTCGGAGCTCTTCAAATCCCTCGCCTACGAAGTCGTCTTCCTCTCCCCACAGCTCAAGCAACTCGAGCACAAAGGCTCCCGCATGCTCCGCCAGCTCTGGGAAATCTTCGAAACCCGCTACGTGAAAAACCAAAAAATCGACGGCCAGGACTTCCAACTCCTCCCATCCGATACAGTCGAAGAAATCCAGGCCGCCCCCGACGAGCCAACCCGCGCCCGCCTCGTCTGCGATTACCTCGCCGGCATGACAGACGGCTATGCAGCCCGCACCTACAAACGCCTCTTCTCCCCAGACTTCGGCTCAATCAACGACCTCTAATTTCGAGGAGCAAATAATGGAGAGCCGGTCTCCGGCCGGCTTATCAAGTCAAGCCACCGCAAGGGGAACCACTGATCACCCGGTAGACCTACATCCTACCGCCACAACCCTCTTCCTTGAATCTTGGAATTTGAGAATTGGTAGCCTTACTAGGGCTCGAACCTAGAATGACGGAATCAAAATCCGTAGTGTTACCATTACACCATAAGGCTTTTTCGCTTTCGCGCCGGAGCTACTGCCACGGGCGTGGGAAAATAAACGTCTACAGCCTCTTTTGGCAACCCGGAAATGAAAATATTCAAGCCCAGCCCGGAATTTTCAGCTCAAAATCCGGTATCCTTGCAAACACCAGCTCCCCATCTGCCGTCTCTCCGAAAAACGCTCCCGACACCTTCGCATTCCCCCCGACCACATGATAGCTGTTGTAGGAAAAATGATTTCCCTCTGAAATCACCGGCTTCTGCCCCACCACACCGTCACCTTCCACAACCGTCGTCTCACCACCCTCTTCAATCACCACCCATTTCCTCCCCTTTATGGTCACAGGCACACCCGACTCATTGAAAATCGAAATAAAGTAAACAAAAGGGTGCGGCCTGTCCGGCGGAGCATCCAGGCTTGGCATGTAAATCACATCATCCACCTTGACTCTCAGCTGGTCGCACTCGGTGATGGGTTTGGGCATGGGATAAGAATTGAAAGCCAAACCCAAAGATTCAAGAAACAATCTCGAAAAAATCACACATTGTTCACAGAAATTCACAACTTATGCACCCGATATTAACAATTGCAGGTTCCGATTGCTCCTCAGGCGCCGGACTCCAGGCAGACCTGAAAACCTTCCAGCACTTCAACCTACACGGCCTCACCGCCGTCACCTCCATCGTCTCGGAAACCGCAAACATCGTCCGCCGCGTCGATCCCGTCGCCATCGACATGGTTGAAGACCAGATCCTCCTACTACTCGAATCATTCCCCCTCACAGTCGTAAAAACCGGAATGCTCGGCTCTCCCCAGCTCGTGTCCCTCGTTGCATCCATCTTCAAAAACCACCCGGAGATCCAACTCGTTGTCGATCCCGTCATGGTCGCCTCCACCGGCGCAAGCCTCCTCGAAGACAAAGCCGTCGAGACCTACAAGACCGCCCTCATCCCCCTGGCTCGTGTCATCACGCCAAACCTCCCGGAAGCCGAAGTCCTCCTCGGAGAAAAAATCATCTCCATTTCGGAAATGGAAACCTCCGCCAAAACCCTCTCGGAAACCTACCACTGCGCCATCCTCCTAAAAGGCGGACACCTCGGAGCAAAAGACTGCACAGACATCCTCTTCGATGACGGCCAGCTCCACCACTTCACCTCCCCCCGCCTCCCCGTAAAAGCCTCCCACGGCACCGGCTGCACCCTGGCCGCAGCCATCGCCTCAAACCTAGCACTAGGACAGCCACTCCCACAAGCCGTCCAAACCGCCAAAACCTACCTAAACCAAACCCTGGCCACCTCCTACTCCTTCCTCTCCCCCAACGGCCAAACAATCCACGCCCTAAACCAAGGAACCAAACCCGGAGCGTAGGATTCAGCCTACCAAGGAGAGGCGGCTTCAGTCCCCCTTATCCACTACACATTCCACATCCCGCGCGATCTGTTCCCGCAGTTCCTCCACACTCCCAAACTTCCTCTCCTCTCTTACAAACCGATCAAACCTCACCCGCAAAACCTTTCCATAAAGATCCCCGGAAAAATCCAGTAAATGCACCTCCAGTAACTTCTCCTCCCCACCTACAGTGGGTCTAGTACCCAGATTCGCCACTCCACGCATTGCCCCATTCACAGTCACAGCCCAGACGCCATTCCGCGGCACCTGCAAATCACCCAAGCGCAGATTCGCAGTAGGAAAACCAAGAGTCCGCCCCAGCTTCCTCCCCTCAATCACCGTCCCGGAAACTTCATAAGCCCTGCCCAGCATTTCCTCCACAGCTGGAAAATTCGCATCCCGTATCGCTTGCCGGATCCGCGTGCTACTGATTCTTTCCCCATCCCACATCACCGGCGGCACAGCTTCCAGCCGGAAGTCCAGCTCTTCGCCCATACGCCGTAACATCCGCACATCGCCCTTACGCTTCGCGCCAAATCTCCAGTCCTCCCCCACAGCCACGGAAGCGAGATCACCCGCGGCTAGCTTCCTAACAAAATCTTCCGCATCCATCTTCGCGAACTCCTCGTCAAAGTGTATCACCAGCAGCCCATCGACACCGAGCGTCTCCACCACCTCAGCCTTCTCATCCAGAGTAGCTAGCAACGAACTCGGAGCTTTCCCGGGAGCAATAACCCGAATCGGATGCGGGGAAAAAGTAACAACAAACGACTTCCCTCCATCCTTCCGGGCAGCATGCACCGCCCGCCCGATCACTACCTCATGCCCGGCATGAATCCCATCAAACACGCCCAAAGCCAGATGAAGCGACCCCTCTTGAGCCGCCAGATCATCCAGCTTGTCCAGTCTGATCAGCATGTTCAGGCACCTCTCATCAGGGAAATCTCAGCCAACGAAATCAAAGCTTTCAGCAAAACCTCCGGATCCGCCTCCTTCAGCTGATCCACCGTCACAGCACGATCCAAGGTAAACTTTCCGGAGTTCGTCCGGCGCAAATCACTCAGATGCGCTCCACAGCCCAGCTTCTCGCCGATGTCATTCGCATAAGTCCGCACGTAAAAACCTTTCGTGCAGAACACCCGGAAATCAATCTCCGGCAGTTCAGTACGAAGGATATCGTACTTCGAGACAGTCACGGGACGCAGCTTGCGCTCCACCTCCTGCCCTTTCCGGGCAAGCTTGTAGAGAGGCACTCCGTCCATCTTGATCGCGGAAACCATAGGCGGCAGCTGCTCAAAATCTCCGGTAAACGCCTCGAAAGCTTCCTTGATCTGCTCCTCGGAATAGTCACCTACCTCGCGGGTTTCCAAGACCTCACCTTGCCTGTCCTGACTGCTCGTCCGCGTCCCAAGGGTAAGAGTTCCTTCATAGATCTTGTTCTCGCTCATCAGCAAATCCTGGATCTTTGTCGCACGACCGATCACCAGCATCAACAGACCAGTAGCCATGGGATCAAGTGTCCCGCAGTGGCCGATCTTCTTCGTATTCAGAGCCCTCCGCGCGATCGCCACCACATCGTGTGAAGTCATGTCCTGCGCCTTGTCCACGAGCAGCACACCGCTTGGCCCCTTATATTCTTCCTGTTTTTTTCTCATCGTAAAAAATTTTCAAAACTTACGAAAGAGCAGCTGCCAGTTCTGCCAGCACCTTCTCCTTCGCGTCCTCGATCGGCCCCGGCATACGGATGCCAGCCGCCATCGCATGACCACCACCGCCGAATTTCAGCGCCACGTCACACACATTCACACTCTTGTCCTTGGAGCGCATCGACACGCGGATCTTGCCGCCGTCCAGCTCCTCGAAGAACACAGCTACCTTCACACCTTTCACCCCACGGATCAGATCGATCAGACCCT
Organism: Luteolibacter sp.; assembly: GCA_051251795.1. GTDB lineage: Bacteria > Verrucomicrobiota > Verrucomicrobiia > Verrucomicrobiales > Akkermansiaceae > Luteolibacter. The sequence goes on from JBPOGC010000002.1 coordinate 6,456, forward strand.
CACTGTCATCAGGCACCAGCTTCAGCCCCAGCCTGACATCGTCTTTCAGCTCCCAGTGCGCCAGCTTCCCGTCCGGGGAAATATCCAGCGTATTCAGAAGAGCGCGCATCAGCTCGAGACGGCGGTAAGGATGATTGTCATATGTATCCGCATTGATCTTCCCGACCTTCAGACCCCGTTCTGTTAGATCCGCCGCCATACGGTAGGTCTTCGCCGTAGTGGAGCCATATTGGAAAGATCCTGTATCCGTGGACACCGCCACATAGATCGAGTCACGTGTCTCATCCGGCATAGGGTAATCCAGAGCCGTGATCAGATCATACAGAATCTGCCCTGTCGCAGGACTCGTCCCATCGATGATGTTCAGATCCCCATACTCAGGATTGGAAATGTGGTGATCGATATTCACCCAGTATTTCGCCTTCCCGGCAGCCACCAGTGAGTTGTCACCCAGCCGCGGCTTCGTGGCAGTATCAAGAGCGATAGCCACATCCACGTCCAGTGCCTCTCCCGGAGGCGTGGTCACCTCGGAAGACCCTTTCATAAATTCCAGACTCTCCGGCACCCCATCCTCATTGATCATATAAACCGTCTTCCCTAGAGCCTTCAGAGAAAATCCCAGCGCAAGCTCGGAGCCAATCGCATCACCATCCGGCCGAACGTGACTCATCAGCAGAAAACTCTCATTTTGCTCCACCACCTTGCCAAACTCTTCGAACTTCTTCTTCAACATAACATCTATCGGGTAATTTTCTCTTACGGGGCGCGGATTCAGCCCCAACTACGGGTTCATTGCAAACACTTTGCCAATATCCAGCATACAACTACTCTCCTGAACAACTTTTTCTTCAAATCCAACACAAAGGGGCTTGCCCAAAAGCCAATCACAAGTCATCTAACGCCGTGCGCGATCTGGTAGCAAATCCTGCTTGGCAAGAGAAAGACCTGGGCAGTCCATTGCCGGACTCGACCCATGCCTGTTCCGTTTGCCTGCCCACATGGGATTCCATCATCGGCTACGAAGAGGGTCGGAAAAAAATCACCCGCCGTCTCCGCACCGGCTACCCCCGTTTTTTCAAGCACCCCATCGTCGAGAGACTCATCTCCACCGCCCGCACCGAGATCGCCTCCGAGGGCGAAGAAGTCCTAATCCTACCCACACGCCTTTCGGCTCAACGCGCGCACCGCTGGCTGGAGCGAAACGCGGAGACAGCCATCCGCAGCACCTCATACCACGGCCTCCAGGCACTCATACTCCCGGAAAAGGCAGCCACCCTCGCGAACGAATACTGGCGCTTCTCCGGCGAGGGAGTCTCCTCCCGCCAGGCAGAAGACTACCTGAACGGCGGTCTCCGTGAAGACTCCAAGTCACACCTCGTAGCCCGCGCCATCGCGAACCTCAATGGCGGCCAGGCCGATCACACCTTCGTTTTCTCCAGCGGCATTTCCGCAGGCCTCGCCGCACTCCGCTCACTCCCCGGCCTCCGCGAGGGAAAGAAAACCCTACAGATCGAGTTCCCATACGTCGATACCCTGAAAATCCAAAGCCGCTTTGGACACGGAGTCGTTTACCTGAACGAAGCCTCCGGCGAATCGTTCGATGAAGCACTCCAGCGCATCCGCGCAGGTGAGTTCGCAGGCGTCTTCACGGAGATCCCCTCCAACCCCCTGCTCCGCACCGTCAGCCTCAAGCGAGTCGCCGAGGCCTGCCAATCCTCCCGCACCCCTCTCGTCCTGGACGATTCCGCCACCGGCCCGCTCAACGTCGACATCCTCCCATACGCCGACATCCTAACCTCCTCCCTCACCAAGTGGGTCTCCGGAGCAGGCGACGTCATGGCCGGATCCATCACCGTCCGCTCCGACAGCCCGCTCGCCAAAGACCTCCTGGACTCCATTTCGGAAGACTCCAGCGACTGCGCACCACTCTACGTCCGCGATGCGGAAATCCTGCTCTTCAACCTCAAAGGGTACGCCGCCCGCAATGCCAAGAGCAACGAAAGTGCCCTCCAGCTCACCGAGTTCCTTGGCAACCACTCCGCCATCGCAAACGTCTGGCACCCATCTGTCACCCAGACGGAAGCCTACGATAAAATCAAACGGAAGAACGGCGGTTACGGCGGTCTCCTCTCCATCGCCCTCGCCAATCCCAAGCGCATAAAGAAAGTCTACGACACGCTGAAACTTTCAAAAGGCCCATCCTTCGGCACTCCTTTCACCCTAGTCTGCCCCTACACCCAGCTAGCCCACTACCACGAGCTGGACTGGACAGAAGACTGCGGCGTCCCCTCAAACCTCATCCGCATTTCCGTCGGACAAGAGCCAGTAGAGAGCATCATCCAAGCCTTCTCTGAAGCCCTGGCTCTCTAACCCCATTGCCCGCGATACTTCTGACAAGTTCACTACAACCAAATTTAAGTGAAGAATCTCGCCTCCGCCCAACCCGCTAATCGTATCACGACTCAATACCCGAGCGAAGAAAATGAAACGCGGCGTCAGCGAAATCAAACATACTACTGAAAATGAGACCAAGCCTGAACCTCCTACTTGCAATACTACTACCATTCGCAGCGTCATGCTCAAAGGAAGACGAAAGCAAAACTAATAAGCTCTCGAAACTAATCGAAACCCGTTTCGAGGCAAGGAACAATCTGGATACATTCAATGAAGAGACGATTGAACTCATGAAATTCCAAGGCGATCTGAGGCGAGAAATCTCAGACCTCAGATCGAAGCGCAAATCGGAGAAATCGAAACTCATCAGCGACTTTAAAGATACAGTGGACGAAACCTTCCAAGCTAAATTCGCAGACCTAACAAAGAGCAAAGCAAAAGAAATGGATTCCGCGATGAATAGCTTCAGGGCGGATCCAAGGCTTAGGCCAATCATCAGCCGCAGGGACAAGCGTGATGAGATAAAAGCGTTGAACCGAGAATATACGGTGCCAGTAAAAACAAAGTTTGACGCAATTGAGAAGGACGCACGAGACTTAGCCAAAAAAGAAGTCTTGGAATACACGGAGAAGGTCAAACAAGAAGTCGATGCCAAGTATCCAGAAATTGAAACACTCGAAGCAAAATTGGAATTGATGGAGAACGAGATCGAGAAAAGAGACTCGGAGCAAGATGAGCGTTACACTAAGATTAAGGCTTTGACCAAGAAGATCGAACATTTGAAAGAGCTAAAAAACGCCGAAAAATAGTCATCTCGCAATTGCATCCCCACAATTTCTTTCAATCTTTCCGAAAAAGAAGTTTGGGAAACGGAAGCTTCCCTCCGCTTCCTTCCTTCGCACCTTCAGGATCCATTGCAAAGTAGCTGACCAATAGCAATCAAGTTACCTGGATCTTCAGCTCCGCACTTTATATAGCCGTGCCCACCCGCGTGCCCATCGCGAACGCACCTTGCAAAAGATAGCCACCCGTAGGCGCATCCCAGTCCAGCATCTCCCCACAGACAAAGACTCCGGAAAATTTCTTTAGCATCAGCTCATCGTCCACCTCGCTCCACAGCACCCCACCGGCCGATGAAATCGCTTCCTCAATCGGTCTCTCCCGATTCAGCTCCACCCGGCAACATTTCACCGCCGTTGCCAGCTCCTCCATTGTCTCATATCGCTTCCGCGAAACAACCGCCACTGCCGCCGCGCTCAGCTTCCACCTCTCCAGCGCCAACGGGAAAAAACCTCCCTTCGCTCCACCCAACTTCCTCACGAGATCAGCAACAGAAAAGGTCGGCTTGAAATCGATCTCCAGAGCTGGACTCTCCATCCCCCGCAGCTCACGCCCCAAGGCATAAATCGCTCCACCCTCCAGTCCGTAGCGAGTCACCATCAGCTCCCCGGACACCTCAGTTTCGCCTGCCCCAACACGGATGTTCTTCAGAGGCATTCCCTCCATCACCAGCACCTCATCCGGCCAATCGCACTCCCATCCGCAGTTCGAGGATCGCAGCGGCGCGCAGCCAATCCCCATTTCCTGGAAAATTTTCACCCATCCCCCGTCAGATCCCGTCTTCGGCCACGATCCACCACCCAGAGCAAACACCACCTTCTTCGCCCGCACCTCCGCCCCGTTCTCAAATCTTAAAACGCGATCAGAAGACATCCCCACCCAACGGTGATTCACCCGGAATTCCACTCCCATTTCCTTCAGCCTCAAAAGCCAAGCCCGCAATACCGGCGCACCTTTCAGAGTCTTCGGATACACCCGCCCGCTGCTTGCCTGAAACGTCTCCTGTCCCAGCCCGTGACACCACTCCCGCAAATCCTCTGGCTTGAAATCTTCTATTAGCTTCTCCCAAATCTCCCCACCCGAATACCGCGAAACAAACCCGTCAAACGCCTCCCCATGCGTCAGGTTCAGCCCGCCTTTTCCAGCCACCAGAAACTTTCGCCCAACCCCACGCTTCCCCTCAAATACCACCACAGACTTCCCCCGGCTCGCCGCCACTTCGGCAGCTCTCAAACCAGCAGGCCCGCCACCCACCACCGCTACATCCACCTCTTCCATTTAGACCAATTTCAGCCGAGCCAGATCCTGCGCATCAATCAGCCCCACAGGCCGCCCCTCCGCATCAATCACCACAATGTCATCGATCCGTTTCTCTCCCACCTGTTTCACCGCCTCCACAGCCAGCGAATCCTCCGTCACGGAAATCGGGTTCCGCGTCATCAAGTCTGATACCGGAAGTCCACCCAGCCCCGCGTCCTTCTCATACCCCCGCGCAAAATCCCCATGAGTAAAAATCCCCGCCAGCATCCCGCTCTCATCCAGCACCAGACAAGCACCCGCTCTACTCCGATTCATCTCCGTCACGGCATCGATTACCAGAGCCCCCGCGTTCACAGTAGGCATCTTCTCCTCACGCCGCATCACATCCCCGACTTTCAGTAGCAGCGCCCTACCTAGCGATCCTCCAGGATGATACCTTGCAAAGTCCGCATCGGAAAATCCACGTGCCTCCAGCAACACCATCGCCAGAGCATCGCCCATCACCAGCATCGCCGTGGATGAAGAAGTCGGTGCCAGATTCATCGGGCAAGCCTCACGCTTCACCGAAGTATCCAGAGTCACATCCGCCGTCCGTGAAAGCGTCGATCCCACCCTCCCACAAAGCGCGACCACCTTCACATCGAAACTCTTCACAAACGGTAACAAGCCCAACAACTCCTCAGTCTCTCCTGAGTAGGAAAGCGCTAGCACCACATCCCCGTCAGAGAGCAGGCCCAGATCCCCGTGCAACGCGTTCTGCGTGTTCAGCACCACCGCCGTCGCCCCCGTGGAATTCAGAGTCGCTGCAATCTTGTGCCCGATGTTTCCAGATTTCCCTACACCCACTACGACCACTTTCCCCCGGTTCTCCAACGCAGACTGAACCAGCTCCACCGCCTTGCCGAACTCCGCGCCAATCCGCCCACCCATCCCACGCAGGCTCTCCGCCTCCGCTTCCACCACCCAGCGCGCTTTCTCTACAAAATCCATCCCCACCAGTTCAACCCACTCAGCACCTCATTTCAACTCGTAATAACGAACGCCAAACGGCTCCAGATCACCAATCGCCAGCCCATCTTCCAAAACATCCGCCACAGTCCCGGAAACCTTCTCCCTCACCTGCAACCGCGCCTTGAAGGAAATCTTCCCCTTCAGTTTCCTCTTCAGAAAATTAAACCCCTCCACCGGAATGATCACCCGCACATCTACGAGAGTCTCCGTAGCATGAAAATTCGCAACGCACAAAAAGCCCTGCCCCGACTCCTCGTCAAAACGCAGGAACGCATACAGCCAGTGCCCGGAACAAGTCTCATCCCCCACCCTGCCAAACCGCGGATTCCCTCCATTCGCAAAGTTCAGCCCGAAAAAGCCACCCCGCTCAAACGCCGGCTCCTTGATCACTTTCAGCAGCTTCTTATACCACTTCCGCAACGCCGTCTGCTCCTTGGAAAGCAGCTTTCCATCATACGCCCCGCCATTCACCCACTTCTGCAACTCCGGCAGACACGTGTAGTCGAAAATCGAGCTCCTCCCATCGTCCCCGCTAAAACCCTCCGCCCCCATCGCCGGCTCCCCGATCTCCTGCCCACTGTAAACCATCACCGCCGCCCCACTCATCCCGAACATCACCGCAGCAGCAGGCCGCCCGGCATTCATCCCAGCACCACCCCAGTGATTCGGATTCGCGATCCGGATCTCATCATGGTTCTCCAGGTAGCGGACGCAGTGGTGAAACCTCTCCCCGCAAAACGTTTCCGCGTCCAGATCGTTCGCCCATTTCCCCTCTTCATAAATACCCTGTAGAATCTTGTAGGTCGGGTGTTCATACGCCCCGTCGAAACCACTCTTCCACAGCTCCTCGATCACATCCGCATCCGTCAGCTTCGCCGGATCGCTGTCATACGCCTCCGCAGCAAAAAACACATCAGAGTTCCGCCCCCGCGCCCGCTTCACAGACCACCTCCAGAACTCCATCGGCACCATGTGGGCCATGTCCACCCGGAACCCGTCCACGCCGAACTCCTGCCAATATCCCAGGATCTCATCCATCGTTCGCCAGGTATGCGGCACCTCGTTCACCGCCGCATCCGCGCCCGGCAAATGCCCCGTCGTCCGCCCCTGGGTGTAGTCATGCCCGTAGTTCAGCTTCACTGTCTCATACCAGTCATGGATCGTTGGCGCCCACGTGATCGAGTTGTTCCCCGTCACCCGCCCGAACTCACTCTCCGGCTCAAACAACCCGGTGCACCCCTGTAAATCCGCCGTCGGCAACTTCAGCGGTGCACCACCACCCGCGTCATTATCACCCAGATAATAAAAATGATTCTCCCTGTCAAAAAACACCCCCTTGTCATCCTGCTCACCAAACGAAAGATCCGGCCTCACATCCGATTGATAGCTCCTCGCCACATGGTTCGGTATAAAATCGATGATCACCTTCAGCCCATGCGCATGACACCGCTCCACCATCGCGCGGAACTCCTCCAGCCGAGCCTCCGGCACATCCGCATAATCCGGACACACATCAAAGTAATCACGGATCGCATAAGGACTCCCCGCCTTCCCCTTCAAAATATCCGCCGGATCGGCCGCCCTGTCCGGATACGAAGTCCCGCTAGCCTGCTCGATCACCCCCGTAGTCCACACATGCGTGAACCCCATTTTCACAATCGACTTCAGAGCAGCCTCATTGATGTCACTGAACTTCCCGCAACCATTCTCCTCAATCGTCCCCCCCGCCTTCCGCGTCGGATTCGTATTTCCGAAAGTCCGGACAAGAAGCTGGTAAATGATCGGACGCGACTCTGTTCGGAAAATGCTCATTTGTGTAAAGGTTCATCCCATCCCTAGCACCTTGCAAACCAATCCCATCCTCAATGCCGATTTCCCAGCCCTTTACCACTACCCCAGTCTTCCACTGATCACTCGGCACTTCTCACTGATCACTCTCCCCCCTCTCCTCCCGCACCACCGCCAGCGCGTCATACAGCGCAAAAAGCAAAAGCACCCCTGCAAGCACCGCACAAATCCCCCACCATACCAGGAATTTCACAGCATCTTCCCCAAGCCACCCATCAATCACCCAAAGCCCCACAACCATCCACCCCAGAGTCACCATCAACCACCTCGCCAGCCACCTCCGTCGCACAGTCCTATCGTGTAAAACCGCCTTCGCAATCCCCTTGCTCAGCTCCCAATCAGATCGATCTCCGCTCATACTTTAGGAAACCGGTTTCTCCTTCGCTTTGAAAGTATTTCTCCAAACAGACCGCACCGTCCCGAAGGTCTTCCGTGTCACCCAGATCGCTACCAGCAGTGCTAGGATGAAAACGAAGAACGCCACCCCCGGCGCCAAAGCCGTCAACGTAAGACCTCCCAGCACCAGAGTGTCCTCCGTCACACTCGCCACACTGTTCGTCACCGGCTCCGGCGACATATTGACGAACAACCTAGTCCCCGCCTTCGCACCGTGCATCGTCAGAGCCGCACCACCGGAAAGCAGACCGCCAATTGCCAGAACAGCCGGATCCATTTGCCCGAGAGCCGCCAGCCCCAGCAAGACCCCACCCGCGGGACGCAGCACCGTATGCACCGCATCCCAACCGCTATCCAGCCAAGGGATCTTGTCCGCGAAAAACTCAATCACCATGAGTATTCCAGCCACAGCCAGCACCCAGTCATTCCCCAGCACCGCCAGATCCTGATGAGCCCCCGCCAGTTCGATCCAATTGAACCGAATCGCCAACCCCGCAACAAACGAGGTCAGATATAGATTGATCCCTGCCAAAGATGCCAACCCCAAAGCAGTTCCCAGATGTTGGAAAAGTTCCATTCACTAAAGATGCCCCCAAAACTAAAAACCGCCACCCAAAACAGCGCCGTAGGCTCTCGGACTGCTGCGGTCATCCGCAGCTTTACTAATGATGAGTCTTTTTCGTAAAAGAACTGAGATGCCTAAAAATCCGTGAAATTCAATTTCAATGTTGTCCGCCATAGACTGCCCCTGAAACACTAAATGGTGTTTTTCTCTCCATACCTTCAAAGGCCAAAGGCCTGCCATAACCCAGCCTAAGGCAACGCCCTAGGTATTCAGTGCACAAAACCAATTGAGGGCTGAAAGTTCCTACTCCTTGGTAGGCTGAAGCCTACGCTCCCTCCAGAATCTACTCCAGCCCATCCGCAAATTCCAAAATGAGCTGATTCACCCCATCCCCTGCGACTTGGAAGAGATCATTATGACCCGCTCCTTCAATGGGATGGTAAGCCTTCTTTTCCGATGAACTGGCCTCCACCAGAGCCTCGCCATGTGAGGGACTGATGATGCTATCCTCCGTTCCATGGATCACTAACAAAGGCAGCTCAATACTTTTGATACGCTTGAGATTCGGAAAGCGGTCGCCGGGTAAAATGGGTATTGGTATGACAGTGGTAAAAGCAGATTTGAAAGGAGAAATGAGAATCAGCCCCGCTGCTTCTTTTTCACCACTCGCCAGCCAGACACTCGGCCCGCTACCCACAGAGCGCCCCATGATCACGATGTCTTGCGGGCGCACACCCTTTTCGATCAATCGCTTCCACGCCGCAGCGATTGCCCTCTCACAGGATGCTTCCGAGGGCCTCCCTGACGATCGCCCATAACCGGGATAATCATAAGCAGCGATTCCCAATCCATTGATACTCAACTCCTGAAACCACGGCAGATATTGTCCCATGTCCTCCGCATTGCCATGGGAGAACAGCAAGGTCTTCTTTCCCGGAACAGGTGCCATGTAGAGAAAGGCGATATCCTCCCCCTCGGGTGTCTCCATTTTTTCCAATCCAGCTAGAGACGAATCATAAGATGCAGCAGGCGGCATAAATATGATCCGATCCGCACAGGAGACCGCCACAAGCACTAGCAGCAAATAGATCGACACCAGCGAAAGAAACGGCCGTTTCCAGTTCCACTTTCCGATCAATATCCGTTTCCAGTTCACAGCCATTCCCTAACGAATGAACGAATCCGTCAGCCGTAGCAAGTCGGCAGAAAAAGCCCAACTCAGGCCACATCCTCAGCAACCGCCTCTTCCTCGCCCTCATCCATTTTCCTGAAATGAATCTGCCCCACCCTACGGCCATCCGTGCTGGTGACCTTGGCCTCATAGCCAAGAATCAGCAGAGTTTCACCCACTTCCGGGAAACGCTCGAGTTGCTGCGTGAAATACCCGCCAACAGTCGTCACCTCGCCGCTTTCCAGCTCCATCTCAGGAACCTCGCCTTGCAGGTCGTTCAGGGTCATTGATCCCTCCACCAGGAATTCCTCCTTGTTCACACGCGTGAATGATGACGACTCATTGTCGAACTCATCCTGAATGTCTCCCACCAGCTCCTCCATCACGTTGTCCAGGAACACAAGTCCCACTGGCGTTCCGAACTCATCCACAGCCATCGCAAGATGCGCGTGCTCCTTCAGGAAAAACTTCAGCAACATGTCCAACGGCATCGTGTCCGGCACCATTTTCAACTCCCGCTTGATCCTCATCAGATCCGGATCGGAGTCGTTCATCAGCTTGAACATGTCCTTGATATGGATCAACCCGATAGCCTGGTCCAGATGACCCTTCACCAGCGGGAACCGCGTATGCTTGCTACGCAGGGCAACATCCAAGATCTTTTCAAAAGTCTCGTCCACATCCAGCACCACCACCTCGTTGCGTGGCGTCATCACATCCCGCACCCAGAGCTCGTTCAGCTCCAGTGCATTGATCAGAATCTCCCGCTCGGTATCAGTCACCTCTTTGAATTTCCCGGAGTGCGTCACCAGGATCGCCAGCTCCTCCGCGGAGTGCACATGCTCCCCTTCGCTGATAGGATCGATCCGGAAAATATTCTTTAGAATCAGGTTCGCCGTTCCTTGGAAAAACCTGATCACCAACGAGAAACTCACGTAGAACAGATGCAAAGGCCCCGACAAAAGCATCGTCACTGTCAGCGCCTTGCGAATCGCGATGGACTTCGGCACCAGCTCTCCAACGACCACATGTAAAAATGTGAACGAGGCGATCGCCAGAATGAACGAGATTACCGATACCGGACTGAAAGTGAACCCCAGTAAGCTGGTGCTCTCCGGCATACCGAACATAAATAGCAAAGGCGAGATCATCGCCTCCACAAACGGCTCACCTAGAAAACCAAGAGCCAGCGATGCTATCGTGATCCCCAGCTGGTTTGCCGACAGGTATCCATCGAGGTTCTTCACCACCTGAATCGCGCGCGCCGTATCCGCCCCCGTATCCTTGCCATGAGTCTCGAGCTGGCTCGGCCGAATCTTCACGATCGCAAACTCAGAAGCCACGAAAAATGCGTTCAACAAGAGGAAGAAAACAATCCCCACAATATACAGGAGAGCTTCTCCGCTTGAAGGAAAGTCATGTGATGCCGCAGAACTTGAAGCGGATGCGAGAACATCCCAGGAGAGGGGGAAATCAAAGTTTCTCATACACTCCTTGGTCTCGTTTTTCTAAAACAGTGAAACCTGCCTTCTTCGCATCGGAAACCGATAGCGGTTTTGTCACCTTAGGCGTATTCACCTTTGAAATCACCTTTTTCACCGGCTTCTTACAGATCAGGCAAAGCTCAAGCGCTTCGCGATCTATCGGCCTGCGCAACTCGAATCCACGCCGACAAATCCTGCAAGATCGCTCAGGATCTTCTGGGGCTTCGGAAACGTATTCGTAAATGGGCATTGTAAAAACGCGGAACGTGTAGTTTTCGTCCCGCGCTGGAGTCTGGCACCTGCAACAGCTGCCAGACAAAAAACCAAGCCTACCAGCTTGATTTCGTCACACCCGGCAGAAGTCCTGCGGATGCGTATTCGCGGAAAGTAATACGGGAAAGCTTGAAACGGCGAATAAACGCGCGGCGACGACCTGTGATTTCACAACGGTTCACCACACGGGTTGGGCTCGCATCACGCGGAAGCATGGAAAGTCCAACATAGTCCTTCTCAGCCTTCAGCTTGTGACGGAGGTCTGCATACTTATCAACGGTGTTTTGCTTGCGCTTATTTCGGGCGATCCAACTTTTCTTAGCCATAATTCGGGAGGCGCTTCATACCTCAAACCCCATCCCATGCAAGTACAAACTTATATGACCTCCAAAAAAACTCAGCCAGCCTCCTCTCTCGATCTCCCCATTCTTTACACCCACTTTACCCAAAACACCCCCGAAACTTGATACCCATGGTGCGTCATGAAACCAAAAACAATCATCGCACTCACCTCGCTGGCAGCATTTTCCCTAGTTCCCGCCTATGGCGAGCGTCCTGCAGACCCCCGCATTTCCACCAGCGAGAAGCCGGTGATCGACCAACAACCGGACAACCAGAACCGCGTCCAGATCGCCCTACTTCTAGACACCTCCAGCAGCATGAACGGCCTCATCGACCAAGCCAGAACCCAGCTCTGGAAAGTCGTTAACACCTTCATAGATGCCCGGCGCGACGGCGAGGCTCCCTTCGTGGAAGTCGCGCTCTATGAATACGGCAACAATAACAATTCCCTCGGCAACGACTGGATCCGCCTAGTGAGCCCCATGACCCGCGATCTCGATTCCCTCTCTGATAAACTCTTTTCCCTGAAAACAAACGGCGGCGAGGAATACTGTGGAGCCGTCATCCAGCGTGCGCTTGGCGATCTCGCGTGGGATCCCAGTGACAAAACCTACAAAGTAATCTTCGTCGCCGGCAATGAACCCTTCACCCAAGGCCGCGTCGATGCCCGTTCCGCCTGCAAAGAAGCTCTCAGCAAAGATATCATCGTAAACACCATCCACTGCGGCAGCCGCCAGTCAGGCATCGAGGGTCACTGGCATGATGGCCCGGCTCTCGCAGGCGGTGATTTCCTAGTCATCAATCAGGACAGGAAGATCGCCCATATCGATGCTCCCCAGGACAAACGGATCGCCGAGCTCAGTCTCGAACTGAACAAAACCTACCTTGGCTACGGCAAGAAAAGTCAGGAAGCCAAAGCAAAGCAGACATCCGCCGACCTAAAGGCATCGGATAACGCCGGTTCCGGAGCCGCCGTCCAACGCGCTGTCACGAAATCCAGCAAGAACTACTCCAACATCTCATGGGATCTCGTCGATGCCACCCGCGATGGGAAAATCGATCCGGCAAAACTCAAGACCGAGGAGCTTCCCGAGGAAATGAAATCCCTCCAACCCGAGGAGCGGAAAGCCTTCGTAGAGGAAACGGCAAGAAAGCGCACAGCCATCCAATCCGAGATCCAGACCCTCAACAAAGCCCGCGAAGCCCACGTCGCCTCAGAGCGAAAAAATTTGGCCAATGACAGTGAGAAAACCCTCGATCAGGCAATGATAGAAATCACCCGAAAACAAGCCACCTCATGTGGATTCAGCTTCGAGGACTGATCTTCTTTTTTCATGGAGCCAACAGCAGCAACACATTAACCTCAGAAAAATCCGATGATCGAATCCCCCACAGTCCTTGTCATAGAAGACGATTCCGCCGTCCGCACCGGTATACTCGATACCCTGGAGTACGGCGGATACCGTACTTTGGAGGCAGCAGACGGGCACGCCGGAATGAAACTCGCCATGGAGGCAAACTACCGCCTGCTTCTGTTGGATCTGGTCATGCCCGGCCCCTCGGGATTTGACATCCTCGACGCACTCAAGAAATCCCGCCCAGGCCAGGCCGTGATCATTCTCTCCGCCCGTGGTGAGGAGCAGGACAGGGTGCGCGGCCTTGTGAATGGCGCCGATGACTATGTGGTGAAGCCTTTCAGCATGAAGGAACTCCTCGCCCGTGTGGATGCCGTCCTGCGCCGCACACACGAGCGCCCCTCACCTGAGGCGAACCACATCATCCACGGCGTCAAAATAGACCTCAATAACAACCGTCTCACCTTCCCCGATGACTCCTCCACGGATCTCAGCGAGAAAGAGAGTTCACTCCTCCGCTATCTCCTCGCCTCCAACGGCCGCATCGTCACCCGAGCGGAAATCCTGCGACAGGTCTGGAACCTCGACCCCGAGCGCGTCGAGACACGCACCATCGACATGCACATGGCTCACCTCCGTTCCAAGCTCGGCGAAACGATCGCACCCTGCATCATCACCGAGCGAGGAAAAGGCTACCGCCTGGCACTCCCGGAATCCGAATCATGAGAAACCGAAACTGCTGGGTATGGATCGCCTTCGCCCTGTGCGCATGCCTCGTCGTCGCGGCGATGCTTTGGCTTACCCGCAGCGTATTAAGCACGGAAAAAGAACGAGCGGTGGCAGAGATCCGCGCCGAGCTACAGGAGCGTGTCCGGCTCTCGCTCTGGCGTATGGACTCCATCGGCACATCCATACTCCTGGAGGAAAACTCCGTCTCCGCCGCCAAATTCATCAGCGAGCCGGCAACCGCCCTTCCAGCGCTAGCCCGCTTCGAGAGCCACGACGGGGAAAACATCCGGGGCACCGGCGGGCCATCAGCCCTCGTTACCTGCCAGGAATTTCTACCCACAGTGCTAACAAAAAAGACCATTCCCGAGCCCAAGGAAAAGATCCCTGAGAAATCCGAGAAATACGAAGACTACGTCGCACCACCGCAGAGCAAGCTCCGTGGAGGTGACAAGCTCCAGGAAGCCGCGAACCTTGCGGAGAAAGCAAACCGTGACCGCACCCTGGACAACGCCCTCTGGCGGCAAAAACTCAACCAAACCGAAGACCAGATCGCCCAACCCTTCGCCACTGGCAAAAAAATCAACGCCCCGTTTTTCGACAACGAAACAACCTATCCCGTCACCAATTTCAAAAACGTCTGGGCTGGCGATTCCCTTTTCCTGGTGCGCCGCAGCCTCACGGAAAAATCCTTCGCACAGGGCTCTCTGATTGATGTTACCAAGCTCGAAGCACTCCTCCTCACAGAAGCCTTCCAGCTCCTCCCAAACGCCTCCCTCACCCGGGTTTCCGATGAACCGGACGATTCCCTCATCCTCGCCTCATTCCCCTTCAAGCTCGCCCCGGGCGGCATCGGTGCCGCACCGGAATCCATCCCGCGGACTATTTCCATCTCCCTGCTCGTCGGTTGGCTCGCGGCTCTCATAGCCCTACTCACCGCCTATTTCCTGATAGCGAATGTGATGAAACTCAGCGAACGCCGTGCCTCCTTCGTCTCGGCAGTCACCCATGAGCTGCGCACCCCCCTCACCACCTTCCGCCTCTACTCGGAAATGCTGATGAACGGTGTGGTAAAGGAAGAGAAACGCCCCGCATACCTCGGAGTCCTATCGCGCGAGGCAGACCGGCTCTCCCATCTTGTGGAAAATGTCCTGGCCTTTTCCCAGATCGAGCGTGGCAGCGCACGCAGCACTGTTTCCGAAGTGGAGTTGTACGAGACGCTTGAAACGATGCGTGAGCGCTTCGAGTCCCGCCTGGTGGCCGCCGGCCTCCACCTCGATCTCACACCTTCGGCTCCCATCCGCGTCAAGCTCGATACAACCGCACTGGAGCACATCCTTTTCAACCTCATCGACAACGCCGCGAAGTACGCAACAGGCTCCACGCCACCCACCGTTTCCATTTCCATAGCACCCCATCCGGGGAAAATCGAAGTCACTGTGGCAGATCACGGCCCCGGCATTCCAAAATCCGACAACAGACGTATTTTCCGCCCGTTTCACAAATCAGCCAAACAAGCCGCGGAAACACGGCCGGGAGTCGGCCTGGGTCTCGCTCTCTCCCAGCGTCTCGCACGCAGAATGGGTGGCAGCCTCACTTGCGGAACCCACACGGACGGCACATCGGGAGCCAAGTTCACCCTGAGCCTTCCAAGGCCCTAGACTTGTAATCCCCACCCTCCGGCGTAGCCTTTTTACAATGAAGGGCACCGACGCATCATTCGACCTTGCAGACCGTGCGGATCTGTTAGACGAATCGTTTCTCAAGGCTCATACCGAGCTTTTGGAAATGGTCGTGCAATCACGACCCCTTGAAGAGATTTTCAACAGGATCGCCCTCCTCATCGAGACACTCTCCCCCGTGCATTCCTGGTGTACTCTTGCGGTAAGAAAAGGCACACCTCCCGCCTTGAAGTTGGTCGCAGCCCCCAGCACTCCGCCTGATTTCATAGAGGCACTGCGGACACTCCATTCCACCCAAACAGATGGCACCTGTGGAAAAGCGATTGCCAGCCACTCGTCAGTGTTTGTGGAGAATGTCTTGGAAGACCCCGAATTCGAAAGATTCCATGAACTCGCTTTGAAATCAGGCATCATGGCCAGCTGGACCGTTCCGGTGATCTCCAGCCAAGGTGAAGTCGTCGCGGTGATCACTTCGTTTTTCCACGGCACCTACCGTCCCGGGAATGCCGAAATCCATAAGGTTGAGGATCTGAGGAACTTCATAAGCATCGCCCTCGAAAAATACGAAGCCTCCGATAAACTTACCGATAAGGAGAGCCTCTTCAGATCCGTCGCATCCGCCACCAACGACGCCATCTGGGACTTGAACATGAGCGAGAACACGCTTTGGTGGAGCGAGGGATTCTCCCGTCTTTTTGGTTTCGAAGGACAAGGAAGCGGCCCCACTCTTGATCAATGGCAATCACGCGTGCATCTCGGTGACATTGAAACAGTCATCGGCAGCATGGATTCCGCTATCCGGGAAGGCCGTAGCCACTGGTCTTGCGAATATCGTTTCCTAAAAATGAATGGCAGCACTGCCTACGTTCTCGACCAGGCGGAGATCATCTACGATGCCAATGGAAACGCCAGACGGATGATCGGAGGGATGAAAGACCTCACCGAACAGAGGCTGACCCAACAAAACCTCACCTCCGTAAACCGCGCGTTTCAGTTGCTCAGTTCGTGCAACAAGATCGTGATCCGTGCGACCGGGGAAAAAAAGTTGCTTACCGACATTTGCGAAATCATCCATGAAATGGGTGGCTACGAACTCGCCTGGGTAGGACTTACCAGTGGAAGCTCTGAAAAATGGATTTCACCCGCGGCCTTCGCGGGCTTGGAAACCGGGTATCTTTCCTCCATCCGTCTGAGCTATGATGAAAAGCATCCCACTGGAAACGGCCCCGCTGGAAAAACCATGCGGTCGGGCGAACATTTCATCTGCACCGATATCAAAAACGAAACCGAGGACTTTTTCTGGAAAGAAGAAGCGCTGAAACGCGGATTCAACAGCGTATTCTGCTTCCCGTTGAAAACGGACGGCAATTGCTTCGGCATTCTTTCCCTTCTTTCCTACGAGACGAAATCCATAAGTGAGGGTGAACTCAGACTGATTCGCGAGCTTGCCGACAACCTCGCCTTCGGTGTCCTTTCGCTCCGCAACCGAGCCAAGCAAACGAAAACCCATGAGGCGATTGCAACCGTCGCCAATACCGTTTCTCCGGGAACCGGGCAGGAATTCTATGATCTCCTCACAAGGAACATGGTCACCGCACTGGGAGCAAAAGGAGGAATCATAGGACGGATCAGCCACGGGAAACGCTCCATTTCGACACTCTCCAATTTCATGGATAATGAGAAAGGGGAAAATATGGTGTACGAACTAACGGACACTCCCTGTGAAAATATCACTAACGGCGACGTGTGTATTTTCGAGCACTCCGTTCCCAAACTTTTCCCTGAAGACCATTACCTGATAAACGCGGGAATAGAAGCTTACGCGGGAATAGGACTTCTCGATACCGATCAAAACCCAATCGGAATCCTCAGCGTACTTTTCGATCAACCCATCCAGGACGCATCCCTGGTAAGATCCCTCCTCCGGATTTTCGCAACCAGGGCGGCCTCGGAATTGATGCGCGAGGAGACCGATATGCAGATCGCCGCCCAAGCCTCACTGCTAGACAAGGCTCGCGACGCAATTTTCACCTGTGACCTCGATTACAATATCACTTTCTGGAACAAAAGCGCGGAACGCCTTTACGGATGGACAAGTGACGAAGTGATAGGCCGGTCTGTCAGGGGTATCATTTACCAGAATTCTGCCGATCATGACAAAAGCATTTACGCAGCTCTCGAGTCGGGACAGTGGAATGGCGATATGTTTCAAAAAGACAAAAGCGGAAGACTCATCATTGCTGAAAGCCGCTGGACTCTTGTTCGTGACGCAAAAGGCAAGCCAAGCTCCATGCTCGTCATCAACACGGACTTCACCGAGCACAGGAAACTCGAAAAGCAGTTCCTCCGCGCACAGAGACTGGAATCCATCGGCACCCTCGCAGGTGGCATCGCTCATGACCTGAACAACGTCCTCGCACCCATTTCCATGTCCATCGAGCTGCTGCGCGGAAGCATTGCAGACGAACGAGGTCGGGAGCTTCTTGAAACCATCGAGCTATGCTCGAACCGGGGAGCGGAGATGATCAACCGGATGCTTTCCTCGTTCCGGAGCGGAGAAGGACGCCGGATCACCATATCCGTTGTCAGCACCCTCAATGAATTGTCCAATCTCCTCAGGGAAACCTTCCCCAAGAACATTCGTATCGAAACGAATTATTCGGAATCCCTAACGCCCGTCGTTGGAGACTCCACCCAGCTGCACCAGGTGCTTATGAATCTGTGTGTGAACGCCAGGGACGCCATGCCTCAAGGAGGCCTCCTCCGTGTTTCCGCTGAAAACGTCTTTATCGATGAAAAATATGCCGAAGCGAACCTGAACGCGAAATCCGGTGAATACTGCTGCATCTCAGTTCAAGACACAGGACATGGAATTTCGAAAAAGATAGCGGGAAAGATCTTCGACCCTTTCTTCACGACCAAGGACATCGGCAAAGGTACCGGCCTCGGCCTTTCCATCTCCAGTGCCATCATGAAAGACCACGGCGGTCTTATCGAACGTACCGAAGACCAGGGAAAAGGCTCCACGTTCCGCATCTATCTTCCGGCTACATCTGTGTCGCCACCACCGGCTACCCTACCCGGCAGTTCTTATACACTCCCACGGGGTTCCGGTCAGACCATACTCATCATCGATGATGAAAAAGCCATTCTGGATATGACCGGCAAGACCCTCAATGAGTTCGGTTACAAATCCATAGTGGCGGATTCAGGTACCAGCGCGCTTGAAATATATCGCGAAAAATTCCGTAAGATTGATGTGATCATTACGGATATCATGATGCCCGATCTGGACGGGTTTGCCACAGCGGAGTCAATTCTAGCCATAAACCCGGATGCCAAAATCATCGCTGTGAGTGGCATCGACTCGAACCGGGAAATCACCAGCGATCGCTATGGAGCCGTCTGTAGCTTCATCCGCAAACCATTTACCCCCCAGACAATCCTGAACTCCATTAATGAGATTCTTACTGAAGAATGATTGCAATCCCTGCGTGATCATAACCTAACGACTTGTATTGTCATCGCCTCCATGTGAATATGAACTGACTCGTAATCTTAAAAAGTTGAAACAAACAAACCATAACCTCCTCATCGTTGACGACGACGAAACCATCCAGCGTCTTCTCTCGATGGCTGCAAAGGATCACGGATGGCGGCCCGTCCTGGCAGGTTCTGGTCTTGAGGCCGTCGATCTCATGTCCCCGGAAATCGAAGCAGTCATCCTGGATCTAAGCCTCCCCGGAATGGACGGAATCGCCACCATTGGTCACCTTCACGAAAAGTCCCCCGATGTTCCGATAATCATGCTCACTGGCACCAACGACGCCGAAACCGCCGTTCAGGCCTTGAAAGCCGGAGCCACCGACTACCTCACCAAACCCTTCGCATTGGAGCGCCTTTTCGAGCTCCTCCGGACAGCAAACGAAACGCAGTCACCACAAAGATCAAAACCGCGTTTGAAAAAGCCGGATCTCAATACATCCAGCCCGAGGATGAAGCTTCTCTATCGCCAGATGGAAAAAGCCGCCGCATTGGATAGCACCATCCTGCTGACCGGCGAGAGCGGCACGGGAAAGACTTTCATAGCACGCCAGATCCATCTTCTCAGCCCGCGCGCCTCCGAGCAGTTTATCACCGTAAGTTGCCCCGCACTCCCGCAGGAACTTCTTGAGACCGAACTCTTCGGCCACGAAAAGGGAGCCTTCACTGGCGCCAATGAATCGCGGGCAGGTCGCTTTGAACAAGCCTCGGACGGGACGATATTTTTGGATGAAATCGGGGATCTTCCCCAGGAACTCCAACCAAAACTTTTAAACGTCCTGCAGGATCGTGAATTTTTCAAAGTCGGTGGAAACAAACTGATAAAAACCAATACCCGTGTCATCGCCGCTACCAATGTCGATCTCAAATCACGCGTGGAAAACGGAACCTTCCGGGAGGATCTCTTTTACAGACTCAATATCATCGAACTGACCGTTCCACCACTCCGCGAACGCCGGGAAGACATCCCCCGCATAGTCGAAGACATCCTCACGAAAATTGCGAAAAACAGGAACGTGTCAAAGTGGAGTATTTCCACCGCGGCGGCAAATTCACTCCTTGAATACAACTGGCCTGGAAATGTCCGGCAGCTGGAAAACGTCCTCGAGCGGGTAACCGCGTTTTCAAACGGAGTTGCCATTGAAGCGGAGGACATCATCGGCATCCTGGAATCTCCAAGCTCCACACCGAAGCTCGGCCAGAGCCTTTCGGAGTCAGGACTCACCCTTCACGAAATTGAACGTGAGGCATTCATCCAGACCTATATCCGTACCGGCAAGAACAAGGCAAAAACCGCCCGCGAACTCGGAATTTCCGAACGCTCGGTTTACAACCTGATGGGACGCCACGGATTGAAATAAGCATCCCATACGTACATTTCGCACGATTCATCGTGCAAAATGTTTCTTACATTGACCTTAAATATTTCCAAATATTCATAACAGTCATTCGTTATCCATTGAATACCAGATACTTGTGCCATTACTCAATCATCTGGCACGAACACTGCGCAGTAATTATTAATCTCCGGGGGGAGAAAAGGAGCTTCGGCTCCGCTATCCAATGCAACCACTCCTTGGCTGGCTCGCTACAATGTTTGTAGCCAGCCAAGGGGTTGGTTCTGGGGATAGCTTCATTTTCCAGATTCTCACCGGAAAATTTTCCTTATTAGACAACCCTTATGAATGCTATCTATCAGAAGTGAAATCCACCACGCTTCTCATCCTTCTTTGCTCACTTGCTCACGCGGAACCTGCAAGCCCATCTGATCCGGAAGAAGCCGCCTACCCTGCGATCAAACGCTTCGTCGAAGTACTCGAGACCGCACGGAAACGCCATCCTGATATCGACAAGGTAACTTACGACCGCCTTATCAACCAGGCTCTTGACGGCATGCTTTCCAGCCTTGATCCGCACTCTTCTTTCATACACCCGGAAATGGCTCAGCTCGTGAATCCGGACGGAAATCTGAACAATAATATCCCCTCCCTAGGCATCAGTATCGGCAAGGATTCGGAAAACATCTTCATCAGCGCCATTGAGAAATCCAGCCCCGCCGAAAAATCCGGAATCATTCCCCGCACCGCCATCCTAGCTATCGACGGAACACCCCTCGACAACTTGGAACTGCCAGAAATCATCAGGTTACTCCAAGGCTCACCAGGCGAAACAACCACCCTTACCCTCCGCAACCCGGAACGCCCGGGCGAACTCGAAGTCACACTTTCGCATCGCTTTGTTGAAACCAGATCCATCGTAGAATCAAAGCTTTTGGAAGAATCCCCAAAAACCGGCTACCTGCGCCTCGGCGTCTTCGGCTCCGGCTGCGCCCGCGAAGTGGAAGCCGCGCTCGATGATCTCGAAGACGCCGGGATGACCTCTCTAATCTTCGACCTTAGGGAAAACGGAGGCGGTGATCTTGACCAGACCGTCCGCATCCTCGGGCTTTTTGTCCCTCCCGCCACAATGGTCGTCTCCGTCCGCCCGCGCACCGAAGAGGAGGAGTTCTTGAAAACCCCTGACCGTCAGCGCCGCAGACGTGACTACCCCGTCAGCGTCCTTGTCGACAGGAACTCCGCGTCCGCATCCGAGCTCACAGCTGGCGCCCTTCACGACCTGAAGCGAGCCACCGTCATCGGCGAGAAAACCTACGGCAAAGGCAGCGTTCAGAACATCGTACCAATGGGCGGTGGCACCGCACTCCGTCTCACCATCGCCACCTATCACACCCCCTCGGGAGACACCCCCCATCTAAAAGGCATCACCCCCGACATCATGGTGGAATTCTCGGAAGAAGACCGGATGCACTTTCTTCAATCCGCCCGCTCCGAATCACTCGATGAAAAGGAAATGGAAGCTCTGTCAAAATGGACAGACCCCGCCATCAAGGCTGCTTTGACTTCCATGGAAAACAACGACTAGCTGGCACCAGTCATGCTCATCAGCGATTGTGAAAGTCCTCTCCATACAGGTCGGAAAGCCGAAAACGATAGGAACCGCCGGAGCTTCAAATCCCATGGATCGCGAGTGGATCAGCGGCTTTTTCAAAGAACCGGTCAGTCACCCGGTCGTCGCGAGGAAGACCGGGCTGGAAGGAGACGGCCAGGCTGATCTCAAAGTTCATGGTGGCCCTGACAAGGCGATCAACGTCTATCCCGCCGATCATTTCCCATACTGGAAAGAAGACATCGGTATTGATTTCCCCAACGGAGCTTTCGGGGAAAATTTCACCACCCTCGGCGCACTGGAACACGAAGTCTCTATCGGAGACATTTTCACAGCCGGCGAAGTCTCATTGCAGATCACCCAACCCCGCGAGCCCTGTTGGAAACTTGCGCGCCGCTGGAAAACAAAAGACCTTTCAGCCAGAGTGGAGCGCACCGGCAAAACCGGATGGTATTTCCGGGTATTGCTGGAAGGCGTCCTCAAAGCACCACTCGGGCTCATTCTGGAGAGTCGTCCCTACCCTCAATGGACAATTTCCAAGGCAAACGAAATCATGCACGGGCGCAAAACTGACTGGGAGTCAGCCAACGAACTCTCAGAGTGCCCCGCACTGTCCCGGATCTGGAAAGATGCGCTACAACGCAGATCCGCCACCAAAACAGTCGAGAGCTCTGCTCCACGTCTTGGCGGCAACGACTGAATCAATCGGACTTCTTGGTCGCTTTTTTAGCTGCTTTCTTCGCGACCTTTTTGGTTGCCTTTTTTGCCCCTTTCTTCGCCGCAGGCCTTGGTGGGAAATCGAAGCCAATCTTCGCTGCAACCAGATCAAACGTAAGATGCGCGTCGAACTTCCGCTTCGTCCTGTTTGAGATAAACCCTCGGAGCAAATCCGTTTTCCCTTCACTGATCAGCTTCAGCGCCTGGTCTTCCGGTATCTCACGCTGCAGAATCACCTTGCCGATACGGACACCGTGCGGGTCTTTCTTCGTCTTGATGTCCGGCACGTAGTAAGCCTTGTCAGTTCCAAAAACCTTGTGCTTTTTCCCCTCTGCAGTCTCAGCGGTTCCGATCACCATTTCTTCGGTCAGATCCGGTGCCTTGTCATCATCCCCTTCAAAGAGGAAGGCGGTCTTGAACTTCTCATCGATTTGGATCGAAGCATCAAACGGCCTGTTGAATTTCGATTTGAAACCTTGCAGAGGCCCCACGATTCCTTTGTTCATCAAAGTCTTCAGCTCATCCTCGGAAAGCGGACGCCCGGCGATGTATTTCTTGATCTTGATCGGTAGCTCCGGATCGCGTGACTCGTAGGTCGCGTCGGTTTGCTTGAGCACCAGCGTTCCATGGATCGGATGTTCCACCTGAACGTCATCGAACTTTTTGTTCTTCGCTTCTTCCGCGAGACCGTGCGCTTTGGAGACAATCTCGTTTGTGTAGGCGATGATCTCTCTCATGAACTCAGGCCGCTTCAAGCCACCCTGCTCCATCTGCCTGAGCTTGTATTCCCAGTCGCCCGTCATCTTCGGCGAGTAAAGCCCTTCGATGTCCATCTGCTTCACCAGTTGGATCAAGCGCCTCCCGGAAGGACTCACATGGAGTTCCCTGCCGTCCCTCAAAAGGTATTTCTGGGAAATCAATCCCTCGATCGTCGCAGCCCGCGTCGCCGGGGTTCCAAGCCCTCGCTCGGACATCGCCTCGCGCAGCTCCTCATCGTTCACCAACAGTTTCCCGGCTCCTTCCATCGCGGAGAGCAATGTCGATTCAGTAAATCTCGCAGGTGGCCTCGTCTGCTCGTGCACCACTTCTACTGGATCCGCAGTAGAAGACTCACCGGCAGTAATTCCTACAAGCCCGTCTTTACCGGCTGCCACACCCGGCTTACGTCCGTAAACCTCCAGCCAGCCCGGAACAACCAGCACCCGGCCTTCTGTTTTGAAAACATCCTTCGTCCCGCCCTCGGAGACCGTCGAGAGACGCGTAGTCTGCTCAAATTCCGCGTGCGGATAAAATACAGCGATCGTCCGTTTTACCACCATATCAAAGACCTTTTGCTCCGTCTCCGAAAGCTTCGCGATCTTGCCGGTAGGAATGATCGCGTGGTGATCGGATACCTTGGCTGTATTGAAAATCCGCTTGGACGTGTGAAGCTTCGGCCCCTTGTCTCCCTTTCCGGAGAGAACATCCTTCGCATACTTCGCCTCTTCCAGATCGCTGTTACCAATCTCCTGCAAAGTCTCACGCACGTTTTCCACATAGTCCTCCGGCAGATAACGCGAGTCCGTCCGTGGATATGTCAGCACCTTGTGCTTTTCGTAAAGAGCCTGCGCAATCTGCAAAGTCCCCTTCGCGGAAAACGGAGCCTCACGCTGCAACGTCGTAAGATCGTAAAGCTGAGGCGCGATCTGTGTGCTTGATTTCTTTTCTTCGGAAATTTCCGCCGTCTTTCCTTGGCAACGACCCTTGATCGCATCGGCAAGCTGCTGATCCCAGATCCGTTCCGACTTCTTCAGTGGATTCTCTTTGTCCTTCTTGAACCCAGGATCGATCCATTTCCCCAGATACTCTCCGGCTTCAACAGTCATCGTCGCATGAACCTCGAAGTAAGGCTCCGGTTTGAACGCCTGGATCAGCTCCTCACGCTCCGCCAAAATTGCCAAAGTAGGCGTCTGCACACGGCCGGCAGCGGTGATATTGAATCCACCGTGCCGTGAGTTGAAACAAGTGAAAGCACGTGTCGCGTTCAGCCCCACCAACCAGTCGGACTCAGACCGGCACTTCGCAGCATCCGCCAGAGGCCTCATCTGCTCGTCACTGCGGAGATTTTCCCAGGCAGTCATGATCGCCCCGGTGGTCATCGATTGCATCCACATCCGTTTCGACGGCTTGTCGATTTTCCCGATTTCCATGATATACCGGAAAATCAGCTCACCTTCCCGTCCGGCATCGCAAGCATTGACGATAAGATCCACATCCTTCCGCTTCGCAAACTTCAGAACTTTCTTCAGACGCGGCTCGGATTGCTCAATTGGATCCAACGTGAATGTTTCCGGAATCGCCGGCAAAACATCAAATTTCCATGGCAGTTTTTTCCCATTCGGCCCCATGGGCATCCGTAGCTCCACAAGGTGACCAACGGCGGAAGTGATCACCGCGTCATCATTTTCAAAGTGAATGTCGCGCCCGGAACCGACTTTTTCAAATTTTCCCAAAGCCTTGCTCAAGGCCTTCGAGAGGTCGTTCATGACGGACGGTTTTTCTGCAATGATGAGTGTTTTTCCCATGGAAGTAAGTAATTCTGAAAGATTAAGTCTCTGGAGGGACTAGGCAGGGATTTTCCACCTATGCAAGGAGGAATTGGATTTAGCCCGCGACGAAACACCCGCGAACCTCCCATAAATATAGAATCCGGGCAAAAGAACAAAGTCATAGTCTTCCCGCTCCCCGCGCTCCGCTTCTCATCCGGCACGAAACCTCAGCGCCCCCAATCTCCATCCTTGCCCATCGCGCATTTTTCCCCGAAAACTCCCCGAGATGAACATTCTTGTCGTAGGAAAAGGCGGCCGCGAGCACGCCCTGATCCATACTCTCTCACTATCTCCGCAACAACCCGTCCTCTATTCCTTCCCGGGTAGTGACGCGATATTCCAGATTGCGAAGCCAACCACCGCCACGGATCTTCCCTCCCTCGTCTCCTGGATGAAGGAAAACCAGATCGATCTCTGCATCGCTGGCGAAGAATCCTACCTGGTTACAGGCGAAGGCCTCGCAAATCTCTGTGAAAAAAACGGAATCCCCTGCTGGGGACCACCCAAGGAATCCGCACAGCTCGAGGCCAGCAAGGAATTCGCAAAAGACTTCCTCCTCCGCAACGACATCCCCACCGCCGGAGCCACCGCTTGCGACTCCCTGGAATCCGCCGTCGAAGCCATCGCCGGGAAATACCCCACAGTTCTCAAGTTTGACGGCCTCGCAGCCGGAAAAGGCGTCGCCGTCTGCCCGGATGAAAAATCCGCGCTCGATTTCCTCAACGAGATCTTCACCGAAAAACGCTTCGGCGAAGGCCGCCTCCTCGTCGAGGAATGCCTCATCGGCCCCGAGGTCTCAATCTTCGCAGCCATCGTCGATGATCAATACATGATCCTCACCCCCGCCCGCGACTACAAGCGCCTCGGCAATGACGACCTCGGCCCCAACACCGGCGGCATGGGTGCTGTCGCTTCCCGGAAGCTCATTTCCGAGGAAATGCTCGGCTTCATAGACGAGGCCATCGTCGCCCCAACCGTCGACGTGCTTGTCTCGGAAAAACTCCCATATCGAGGCTTCCTCTACTTCGGCCTCATGCTCACCGCAGACGGCCCAAAGGTCATCGAGTACAACTGCCGCTTCGGAGACCCCGAGTGCCAGGCAGTCATGCCCCTCCTCAGCGGAGACCTCGCCGCGTTCTGCCTCGCCGGTGCCAAAGGTTCATTGGAAAAAGAAACCATCTCTTTCTCAGACGCATGGTCCGTCTGCGTCATTCTGGCCTCCCACAGCTACCCGGAAGGCTCACGCTCCGGTGACAAAATCTCCGGCATCGAGTCCACCGGCCAGCAGGTCTTCCACTCCGGCACCAAACTCGTCGATGGCACATGGGAAACGAACGGCGGCCGCGTCCTCGCCTGCGTCGCCCAGGGCTCGGATCGCCTCTCAGCCGTCACCTCAGCCCACGCCGCAGCCGACAAAATTTCTTTCGATGGCCTCCAGCGCCGCACGGACATCGGGCTCCTCCATTTTCCGGAAACAAAATCCCACGCCCCGGAAAGCATAAAACTCACCCTCTCCGCAGACGAGATCGCGGCAGGAGTCACCACCCTTGCCGCCTCCATCCGCGCGGCAAATCCCGAAACACCCATCGCCCTCATCGGCATCCGCTCACGCGGAGACGAAGTCGCGGAGCGCCTCCTCACACTCCTCTCCGAAGACGATCGCGAGCTCAACTTCGGCATCCTCGATATCTCCCTCTACCGCGATGACTTCGAGCACCTCCGCGAAAACCCGAAACTCCAGGAAAGCGACATCCCCTTCACTGTCGATGGCGCGCACGTCATCCTCGTGGACGACGTCCTCTTCACAGGCCGCACCATCCGCGCCGCACTCGATGCCCTCTCCGACTATGGTCGCCCTGCAAAAGTCGAACTCGCCGTCCTTATAGACCGTGGCCACCGCGAGCTTCCCATCCATGCCACCTACACCGGCATCACCCTGGATACCCTCCGGAACGATCACGTCCACGTCTGCCTGCAGGGCATCGATGGCGAAGATCTCGTCCGGGTAGTCACCCCGCCCAAGCCATGATTCCTAAAAAAAAGAAATCAGCGGAAGAACTTGCCGCACTCCGAGAAAATCTAGGCATCCCGGAAGTCCCACCCCCGGCCGCGCCCTCCTCGGCAACTGCAAGACCAACTCCTCTTCCTCTCGAAATAACAGCACCGGAGCCAATACCCGCCCCAGCACCTCAGGAGAAAAAGGAAATTCCCTCCGCCCCCGCGCCCGTCCTGGATCCTATTCATCCGGATCAGCCGCCGGAAATGGAACTCCGCGAACCCCTTGTGCACCTCGATATCCCCGCTGCCCCCGCCCCTTCGCGGGATTACGCCAGCCACTCCCTTCGCAAGCACGAGCCAAAACTCGCCCCCGCACCCGTCGTAACAAACAAAACAACACTCCCGGATCGGCGCCATGATGCCGATGACATCGCCCGCATGCGGAAAGCAGACACCATTTCCCACATCAGCGGCGAAGCCCCGGATCCCGCCGCACACCTCCGCAGCATGACCGCTCACCCGGTTCTGCTCGCCATCGCCTATTTACCCGCCCTCGCTTCCGGATTTTTGGCGTGGCGAAACTTCCACTACATCACCCCGCTCGCGCTTCTCATCCTCGCCTCCATCCTCGCGGCCTACATTTTCAAAACGAAAAAGCGCTCACGCCACCACAGTGCCTTCCTTCTCATCATCATTCTCATGACCCTCGCCTTCGGAGGTCTCCACTACGCCCCACTTTTCCAAAATGCCCCGTAAAGACCTCTTAGACATCGCCTCACTCAGCCGCGACGAAATCGATCTCCTCCTGGAACAGGCCGTCCCTTTCAAGGAACTCTTCACACGTTCCGTGAAAAAAGTGCCCGCTCTGAAAGGGAAATCCGTCCTCACCCTTTTCTACGAGCCATCCACCCGCACACTCTCCTCCTTCGAGGTCGCGGCGAAACGCCTCTCCGCCGATGTCACGAACTTCGATCTCGGCCACTCCTCCGTCACAAAAGGCGAGTCCGTCCGCGAAACCGTCGAGACCCTCCAGGCCATGCGCACGGACTACATCATCGTCCGCCACGCACGCCCCGGCCTCCCTGCCGCCATCGCAGCGCAGACCAACGCCTCCGTCATCAACGCCGGCGACGGTGCGCACGCACACCCCACCCAGGCACTCCTGGACGCCTTCACGATCAAGGAAAACATCCCGGATCCTTCCGGGAAAAAAATCCTCATCATCGGCGATATCCTCCACTCACGCGTAGCCCGCTCAACCTCCTGCATCTTGAAAAAACTCGGCATGCAGGTCGCCTTTCTCGGCCCCGGCTCCCTCCTCCCGAAAAACGGCCCCGAAAACATCACCCGCTTCACTGATTACGAAACAGCCCTCTCCTGGAAACCCGACATCGTCTACCTCCTCCGCGTCCAGATGGAGCGTCAGACAGCCCCCTTCTTCCCCTCCCTCCGCGAGTATCACCGCCTCTACGGCATCACCGATGCCCGCCTCGATGAAATCTCAAAGCGCGGCCTCTACCTCATGCACCCCGGCCCCGTAAATCGCGGAGTGGAACTCTGCGACGCCGTAATGGACTACGAGCGCTCCCTGATCAACGACCAGGTCGAAAACGGCATAGCCGCCCGCATGGCCGCCCTCTACTACCTAAAACCCACCGAATCTAAACAATAACGGAGAGCCGGTCTCCGGCCGGCTTCACAAGCCAAGCCCCCCACCCCAGGAAAAGAAACCCTCTAATTTCACCCGGCCCCTAGTTCCAAAACACTTCCCACCACGAAACAAAATCTTCCGTGTATTCAGTGTATTCCGTAGTTAAAAAACTCTTCCCCCAACCCCAGAAACTTAGCGCCTCCGCAACTTAGCGGTTCACAAACCTCCCCCCTGCTATCAGCGACACCCGAAACCCAGGCCTCTTCATTGAAAATTGAAAGTTGAGAATTGAAGCTTCACCCCTCCACCGCATTCTGTTGCCTGGCAATATCGTTCAGCGTCAGCCACCCCAGAAGCTTGCCCGGCTCCGCCTCACTCACCACCGGCACCTGTTGGAAATTTCTCACAATCATTTTGTTCGCCGCATCCCGTATCGAGCAATCCAGCGCCACCGATACCACCTCGCCCCCCTCACAAAGCTCCCCGAGCAGAGTGTCCTCACTCACCTTCTTGAGTTCATGAAGGTTGAGTATCCCCGCCATCCTGTCATCCGCATCCAGCACCGGATATGCGTGGAATCCCTTGTCCTCCACCAGAATCCTCTTCAGCGCCTCACCAGCACTCTCATGACTTCTCAATGAGAAAACCTCGTGCGTCATGATCGTCTGCACGGGAAGTTTCCGGTAATCCTGAGCCCCCCTGTAACCAGGCAGCTTTTTCAAAGTCACACCCTGCTGCAACAGCAGAGCATTGTAGATACTTACCGGCTGCAACCTCTTCGCAATCTGGATCGCAATCATGTTTCCTGCCATCAGAGGCAAAATCAGCGAGTAATTCCCAGTCATCTCAAAAATGATAATCAGGGATGTGAACGTACACCGCACCACCGCGCCAAACATCGCACCCATCCCCAGCAATACACATCCGGCGATCACCTTCCCATCGGATGGAAATTCCGGAATCCACGGCACCATATGCTGCAACTCGGACAACCCGACCCCCACCAGCCCACCCAGCATACCACCCAGGAAAAGTGTCGGTGAAAACAATCCTCCCGAGCCTCCGGATGCATAATTGATCACAACTGCCAGAAATTTCATCACCAGCAAAGTCGCCAGAACCCCAAGCGAAAGATTGTTACCAAACGCAGACTCCAGACTCTCGTAGCCAATGCTGAAAACCGAATTCTGAGCATTGCCCAAAGCACCTGTGATATAAAAAGCCCCCAGCCCCAGCACCCCGCAGGAAAGCCCGCCCGCCGCCGGATTGATCCACAATGGAATCACCCTCCTCTTATGAAACCAGGCACGCAAATTCAACGTACTGATCACAAAGAGATGCCCGATCAACCCTGCAGCCAGCCCCAGAGGCAAAGCCACCAGCATCCACGCAGACGTTTTGTAATCCTCCGCAATCTGCGCGGTCAGCACAGGATCTTCTCCCAAGATCGTCCTGGAAACCGCCGCTGCAATCACCACCGCGATCACCATCCCTCCGATCGCCTTCATCGAGAAATTGTCCAGCAACTCCTCGAACACAAACGTCAGAGCCGAAAGAGGCGCATTGAAAGCCGCCGCGATCCCCGCCGCCATACCCACCGGAGTCATCGATTGCCTCCGCGCGGCATCCTTGAACGCCCATCTGCCGATCTTTGAGGAAATCGCCGCACTCACATGCACCGTCGGCCCCTCACGCCCCAGACTGTTTCCCAACCCCACGTAAAGAGTCCCCAGCACAAACCGCATGATCCCGCTCCGCGTCGAGACCTTCCCACCCTTGTTGTAATAAGCCGCCTTCGTCTGCGGAATCCCGCTCCCCGCACAGTCCGGCGCATAGAAATGAACAGCCAGCCCCACCAGCAAGCCCGCCAAAGTAGGCGCGGCAATCAGCACCGCCCCGAACCAGAACGGATCCTGCTTCGATGCGAACCCCCACAGCCAGTGGAACACATTCTCAATGGAAAAGTGGAAAGCCACCGCCGCAAGCCCGCACAACAGGCCGGCCAGAACACAAAGAGCCATAAACCGCTGATTGTCACTGAGTCGTGACCGCATCCACTCGGGCAATGTCTTTGTTTTAGCAATTGCCTCGTTCATTCTTATGTTCGCGGTATCACGCACCCAGCCCATTGGCCAGCAATATGGCGACCGATTCCATCCCGTCCTTGACCTGATCCTCATCACATGCAGCTTGAAAACGTATGCCTAAGACCATCTTTCTTTTCATCGCGATTCTCACACTCGGCATTCTTCCATCCCGGTCTCAGGAAACCGAAGGCGAAGCCTCCATCTCCGCAGCCGATCCCAAAGTATCCCGGGAAATCCTCTCCCTCATGCTCGATCCCCTCACCAAGGACGAGCTCAAACCCGAAGTCCAGGCCTGGCAAACCCTGCTCAAACAAAAAGCCCAACAGGTCGCCGACCTGGAAATCAAAGCACTTCGAGGCACCGGTGATCTGAAAAAAATCTACAATGAGTCCACCACCCGCAGGCAGGAAAAAGCGGCACTTGTTGATCGCGTCGGAATCGTTCTCGACGCCTACGAGTCAAAAGGCGGCGACACCTCGACAGAGCGCCAATATCTCGCCGCGGTGAAAAGCATCAAAACCGAAATCAAGGACGTCTCATCCCGTCTTCATACGATCCAGGCATGGATCACCTCCTCGGAAGGCGGAATCAAAACCAGCATAGGGATCGTCAAGTTCGTCGTCATACTCATCATCTTCTGGATCCTCGCTCTTTTCGTCAGCAGAATCATACGTAGCATCACCGGCAAGCAGGATCACATTTCGGAGCTTCTCCAAGTATTCATAAACAAGATGGCACGCCGCACCGTGCTCTTCATCGGCCTCATCGTCGCCCTTGGCACCATTGGAGTGAACGTCGGCGCAGCCCTCGCCCTCATCGGCGGAGCCTCCTTCATCCTTGCCTTCGCACTCCAGGACACCCTCAGCAACTTCGCCAGCGGTGTCATGCTCCTCATCTACCGCCCCTTCGATGTGGGCAGCTCCGTGGAAGTCGGCGGGGTCTCCGGCAAAGTGGATTCCGTCAGCCTCGTCTCCACCACCATCCGCACCTTCGACAACAAAAAGATCCTCATCCCCAACAAAAAAGTCTGGGGTGAAACCATCACCAACATCACCGGCATGCCCACCCGCCGCGTCGACATGATCTTCGGCATCGGCTACGATTCCGACTCGGACAAAGCCCAGGAAATCCTCGAGCGACTCGTCACCGACCACCCCCTCACACTGGAGATCCCCGAGCCAGCCATCCACATGCACGAGCTAGCCGACTCATCCGTGAACTTCATCTGCCGCCCATGGGCGAAAACCTCGGATCACTGGAACGTCTACTGGGACATCACAAAATCCGTCAAAAAAGAGTTCGATGCCGCCGGCATCTCCATCCCCTTCCCACAGCGCGACGTCCACATCCACAACCACGACAAACCGTAGCTGAAGACTTTGCCTCCAGCCCCCTCCAAAACAAACCACCCCTACAAAAGGATTCGCAGTTCACAAACAACAGAACCTCACCAAAAAAAAGATTCGTTAGATTCTTCGGATTTGATCCCGCCCCCCGGCGGCTCCCTGACGGGCACGTCGCGAATAGCTCCTGTCCATGTTGTTCCACTCCATTTTGGTTCCAAAAAACACAACCAAAGCTTCCGTGTCGTCTGTGTATTCCGTGGTTCAAATTCTTTCCCCAACCGCAGAAAACAGATTCACACACCCAAATTCGTCCCAATCCCACCTTCCATTTCACCCCTTTTACAGAAAAAAACATCCAACCCTGTTCCTTCACCGTGAAATTCACATCCCCGGCTTCTTTCCACCTTGATTGAAGTTTAAAGTTTATAATTTAAAGTTTCCCCCCAACGTATCTCCATGACCGCCTACCTGATCACCTGCAACCACGCCACCTGCGCCATCCCCACCGCGCACCGCGAGCTGTTCAAGGGACAGGAAGACCTCGTCACCTCCGAGAAAGGCTGGGAACCCGGCGCCCTCAATCTCGCCCAGGGTCTCGCCATGAAACTCTCCACCCCCCTCATCCACGGCGATGTCACCCGCCTCCTCATCGATCTAGACGAGGAAAAGGAAAAACGCTGGAGCAAGATTTCATCAAAACTCCCCGAAGCCACCCGCGCAAAACTCGTCGACCGCCACGAACACCCCTTCCGGCACGCCATCGAGATGCGCCTCACCGATGACTACAAGCGCCGCGACAACCTCGTTCACGTCATGGTTCACACCGCCCCCATCGAGACCGGGAAAATAACTTTCGAATACGCCCACTCCCCCCTGGCCAAAAAAATCGCCACCTCGGTAGCCGCCTCCCTGCCCAAATCGGAAGTCGATTCCACAGCCATCCCCCTGGTTAAGGCCACCCCATTCATCAACTGGGTCACCGAAAACCACCCTTCGGAAAAATACGGCCTCATCCGCATCACCGTCTCCCGCTCCTTCTTCATGAAGTCCATTCCCATGCGCTGGGAAACCATCAAAAAAGCCATCATCCAAAACTTCCACAAAGCCTCCCTGGAACAATAAGCCAATAATGGAAAGCCGGTCTCCGGCCGGCTTCTTTCCTCAACAAAAGCCTCTTTCCATATCCGGAGTTTTCATTGTAAGTTGAGATTTGAAGTTTGAAATTTAGAAGCCTGTCTGGACATCGCCCAATCCCAGCCGAAGCTCAAATCTCTTCATTGAGACCTGAATGACCCGTGAGCCAAGCGAACCATAATTGATCGCAAAGCCACAAATCATAGCCCTTAGGCAAAATTGAAAGCTGAAAATTCCTGGCTCCGCCAGGCCATCACATCCCCTGAATTCTCCGAACGCCTGGCTCCCTTCGCCACTGGTGAAAGCACCGTCGTATTCCACCACGCCGAGGAAGCCTCCCACTCCTTCTTCGCCGCCCTAGCCTGCACCGCCTCCACAGACCTCGGAAAAAAGCGCCACTGGATCCTCCACAACTCCCCCCGCCAGCGCGAACGCCTCGCCACCGAGCTCGAGCTCTGGGGCATCACCGCCCTCGTCCTCCCGGATTCCCCTCTCGATCCCGAAAACGACCTCCACGAAATCCAAGACCCCGAGACCGCCGCCGAGTGGTTCGCCATCCTGGAAATCCTCGCCACCTCAGACTCTTTTACTATCATCTGCGGCCAGGAAACTCTTACCCAATACGCACCCTCCGCGAAATCCCTCCTCTCAAACCGCACCCACCTCAAGCCCGGCACAGAACTAGACCCCACCGCCTTCGCGGAAAACCTCAACAACCACGGCTACGAGCGCCACCCCACCGTCACCGCCCGCGGCCACTACGCCATCCGCGGCGGCATCCTCGATCTCTTCCCCTTCCAATCCCCCCGCCCCCTACGCCTCGAGTTCTTCGATACAGAACTGGAGTCCCTCCGCGAATTTGACATCAACACCCAGGCCTCCACCCGCAAGCTAGAGGAAATCAGCCTCCTCCTCACCGAGCCCCCCGCCGTAGCCACAATCTCCGATTATTTAGCAGAGCAGGACACCATAATCCAAGTAGCTGGGGATTCCAGCCCCAGGCCGTTAGAGGGGATTCCAGCCCCTCCCTCTTTCCTCATCACAGAAAACACAGAGGAAACCGAAGGCGAAGAAGACTTCACCCTGGCCGCCTACGCCTCCCCCCTCGGCACCTTCGATGCCGGAGACTTCATCCTAGACGAGCTCCGCCGCGAATCCTTCTTCAAACAACTCAATGACTGGCAGCGGGAAAACTGGACCATCGGCATCATCTTCTCCACCAAAGGCGAACTCGACCGCTTCACCGAACTCTCCGGAAAAGACCTCCAGCGCGATCTCGGCCTCACCCCCGTCCTCGGCGAACTCATTTCCTCCTTCACCCTCCCAGCTACTAAGCTCGCCGTACTATCCTCCAGTGAACTCTTCGGCCGCTACCGCACACCCGGCGCCGCCCGGCGCTCCACCGTCGAGAAAGCCCGCGTCATGCGTGCCCGCGCCACCCTCGACGACATCAGCGAAGGCGACCTCGTCGTCCACTACGAATACGGCATCGGGAAATTCCGCGGCATCGCCCAGGAAGACGAAGGCGAAGAACTCCAGATCGAATACAAGGACGGCTCCATCCTCTCCGTCCCCCTAGAGCAAGCCCACCTCATCGGAAAATACATCGGAGTCGGCGGAAAAACTCCCGACCTCAACAAACTAGGCAACGCCACCTGGCAGAAAAACCGCAAGCAAGCCGAAAAATCCATCCTCGATTACGCCGCCCGCCTCCTCCGCATCCAGGCAGAGCGCGAGCACGACCAAGGCCACGCCCACCCCCCCGACACCCGCTGGATGTTCGAGTTCGAGCAGAGTTTCCACTACACCGAGACCCCCGATCAGAAACAAGCCATCCAGGACACCAAGCACGACCTCGAGTCCCCCAACTCCATGGATCGCCTCATTTGCGGCGACGTAGGATTCGGCAAAACGGAGGTAGCCATCCGCGCCGCCTTCAAGTGCATCACCGGCGGCAAACAAGCCGCCCTCCTCTGCCCCACCACCGTCCTCGCAGAACAGCACTGGCGCACCTTCCGCGAACGCTTCTCCGACTACCCCATCCGCGTCGATCTCCTCAACCGCTTCCGCAAACCCTCCGAAGTCCGCGCCACCATCAAAGGCCTCGCAGACGGCTCCGTAGACATGGTCATCGGCACCCACCGCCTCATCTCTGGCGACGTCGAATACAAAAACCTCGGCCTCGCCATCGTCGATGAAGAGCAACGCTTCGGCGTCGCCCATAAGGAAAAATTCAAAGACCTCTTCCGCCAGATCGACGTCCTCACCCTCTCCGCCACCCCCATCCCGCGCACCCTCTACATGGCACTCATGGGCGCGCGCGACATGTCCACCATCGACACCCCACCCCCCAACCGCCTCCCCGTTTCCACCACCGTCACCGCCTACGATGACCGCGTCATCCGCGATGCCATACGCCGCGAGATCAAACGCGGCGGCCAGGTCTTCTTCCTCCACAACCGGGTCAAAACCATCGAGATGGTCCACAAAAAGCTCAAAGAGCTCGTCCCCGAAGCCCGCGTCCTCGTCGGCCACGGCCAGATGGAAAAGCACGACCTCGAGAACGTCATGCACGCCTTCGTAAACCACGAAGCCGACGTCCTCCTCGCCACCACCATCATCGAGACCGGCATCGACATCCCCAATGCCAACACCATCCTCATCGACCGCGCCGACCGCTTCGGCCTCGCCGATCTCTACCAGCTCCGCGGCCGCGTCGGCCGTGCCGGAGAAAAAGCCTACGCCATCCTCCTCCTCCCCCGGGAAATGATCACCCAAGGCGACGCCCGCAAACGCATCCACGCCATCAAGCAATACACCGCCCTAGGCTCCGGCTTCAAAATCGCCATGCGCGACCTCGAGATCCGCGGCGCCGGCAACCTCCTAGGCACCAAGCAATCCGGCCACATCGCCCAGATCGGCTTCGACCTCTACTGCCAGCTCCTCCGCCAATCCGTAGACCGCTTAAAAGGAAAACAAGACCCCTCCCTCCAGGAAACCACCTTCAAAGCCGACTTCATCATCCCCACCGAAACCCAATGGGTTTCACAAGCTTCAACCCCCAACCCTCAACCCTCAAACTCAGAAAACAAAAAATCCAAAACCCAAAAGAACTTATCCAACTTGGAGAACTTGTCGGTCAAAAACCCAACAAACAATCAGAACACACAACCCCAGCCTTCGCGACTTAGCGACTTAGCGGTTCAACCTCTCCCCGCATTCATCCCGACATCCTACCTCAGTGACGCAAAACTCCGCATCAACGCCTACCGCGAGCTAGCCGAAGCCAACACCCAAAAATCCATCACCTCCCTCGAGAAAAACTGGATCGACCGCCACGGCCGCCTCCCCCACCCCATCAACAACCTCCTCACCATCGCCCGCATCAAAGCCGAAGCCGCCTCCAACCAAATCACCTCCGTCGAAATCTCCGGGCAGCGCCTCATGCTACAGAGAAACGGCAGTCCTATCCTGATGGATGGGTCGCGATATCCGAGGCTTGCGAAGACGAAACCGGGGGAGAAATTGGAAGAGGCGTTGGAGATGCTGAGGAATTTCTAAACACCCCATTTAGAACGTTACTGACTTCGAAGCACGGTAAGCGGAGGAAAAGTGATGACATGCTAATGAGATATGTCAAAAACAAGGAGGGTTGGGAAAGCTCAGCCTCCAAAAAGCTCGGCCTTTAGCTGTGTCCCTCAACCGACTTCGGCATCTTTTGAATTGCATTTACGACCCGCTGGTCGGATTTGCCGAATGTGGTTTAACACGTTATTCAGGTATCGGTAACGTTGTCCCAATTCGGTCTACGTCCTTCAAACTCATGATTGGCGAAAACATCACACTTTCTGGATCAGTGTCACGTGGAAGTTTGAAATACTGTTGGCCAATGCTGCGCAGCGCAAATTTCATCACTCTTTCCTTCACTCTCTCAATGTTGGTCGTGGCTTCAGTTTCACCCAAGGTAAGTCTCGCACTGGATACGACCGAAATGTTTTGGATCACATCAGTATAAGAAAAAACGAATTTCGTATTTCTCTCTGGCTGATTAATATCTCTGTTCGTTAGCACGATCACCGTATCGGCGTCATAATCTTTCCGTAAACGCTCAACAGTAATGTCGACATTATCTAGTATATCCAAGGCGTTGAACTGTGTTGTACTCGGAAAGGATTCGATACCACTCAAAGGTGTAGGAAACATCGCTTTTACTCGAAGACCTGTTCGAATCTCAAGATCTCTAGCCAACTCTGCTGTGTAATCGAAGTTGAAAGTATCGACTGGCAATAAGATGACATCAACCGATCCTTTGGTATCATCCTCAGAAACAGCAAATGAAAGCGACTGCTGTCCAGATGCTGGAATCCACTTAAATAAGGGGCGTGGCAACAAATAGCCGACTACCAGAGCAATACAAATCAGGAGGAGCGATGCGAACAAGAATCCAATATGATGTAATTTCATAAGGGGCGCTCTATGAAATAGATTTCGTTGCGGAACTAGAGTTTTTTTTACTAAGCATTAGTATTATAAGCCAAACATCCAAAAGAAAAACGATGGTGGGAATCGTTTGACGGCTTAAAAATCCGATAACAAGAACTATTATACCCAAGCTATTCATCAGAAGATCCACAAATGAAGAGTTTACTAAATTAGCTTTAATTTTCGATCTGTAACTAAAAGTAAAAATGGTAGCCAACACTCCTGCCGCAGCCAGCCACCAAGGAATCAAACGTCCCCAAGTAACAACTTTTTCCAAGAAAAGACTCCCTCCAAAGAGGGTTAAGGCAACAATGCTGAAAATCTCGATTTTCATTTCATCCTATTTTATTTTACCAACTACATCTGCGACATTACCTCTTACTCCACCGTAAATATTTGCCGCGCCAATAGCCAAAGTAAGCGGTGTGTAGCGGCCTTTCGATCCCCCGATGGAAGAAGAAAGTGACGATGAGATTGCCTGGCCTCGAAGAAGCCCGCCCATAATTTGACCAGAAATAATAATCTCTCGGCCATCTACAATTACGTTGTAGGCATCCTTCGGATGATCCCATGCGGCATCTATCGCTGCATCGAAAATGAAATCTTCAATCACCGCTTTGTTTTGTTCGCGCTGTCCGAGCATGCCCGATGAGCTAGCGTGATACTCGCCCGCGAAATATAGATTTTCAGGTGTCTGCACCACGCTCGTAACTCCTCCAAGAAGCTCAAGGCCAGCTCCGATCACCCATTGGCTTGTCACAATAGATCCAGTGAGTGGATCTCTCACTTTGCCGTAGTCCGCTTGAGCCTGTTGGCGCGTTTGGGTGCCGCCCTCGGAAATTTGTCCCGGTATACTCATGCCCCCCTTGTAGGTAGCGACTGCGGTGTCTGGAAGCGTCTTGGCGAAAAAGTCCCAAACGTTTTGAGGCTGACGAACGGGGTATGGCTCATAAGGAGAAAGTCCAAATGGATCGCTTGAAGAAATTGGATTGCCGTTTGCATAAGCAAACCAGTTGCTGCCACCGGAAAATCCAATTGGATCGGCGTTCAAAAAACGCATAAGATATGGGCTATAGTAACGAGCACGCATATTAAGAAGCCCGTTGGGATCGGTCTGTACTCCGGTTTTGCCGTTAAAAAGGAAAGGAGTTCCTAAATCTCCTTCCTGATAGGCAATGAGACCATAGGCGGAATACTCCGCACGGGCGATCACTTTTCCGGTGTCATCGGTTCGAACGATAGTGCTGCCTACCTGGTCGTAGTGATGCGTTTTGGTTTCGTCCGCTTCGTTGGCTTCGTAAAGAAGCCCTAATCCGTAAACATAATAGATTCGAGTGTCGTCGGGACTGTATTTGATCAAGAGGTTTGCACTGGAAGGATCGATCGTGAAGCGTGACATACCGGCACTATCCGTGAGGGTACGGCGGTTGCCTTCGCTATCATAAGTGTAGGTCGTTCCATCGGCGGTTTTGAGTTGATTGCGGCTGTTGTAGGTCAAATTAACAAAGCCCGAATCATCTCGGATCGCACCGAAGGTCAAATTGCCGTCATCATCGTGTGTTACGGACTGCCCGCCCAAGCTGTCGAGGCGGTTGTCATCGTCGTGTGTAGCTACGATAGTTGGGTGCTGGAAATTTGAGTTAATGAGCGGGGCGCGAAAGCGGTTCGTGAACTGACCAGCATCATCGTTTTTAAAACCAAGGTAGGAAATGAGTTTACTCCCTGATGTTTCTTTTATGGAGGTAAGCTGTCCTGCATCGTCTTGCGTGATGATGTTGGCAGTGCCATTGGGACGGATGGTGCCAGTGAGTCTGCCAAGACGGTCATACTGATAAGTGGTGACGCGGTTCGACCAGTCTGTGACGGATTCGAGAAGATTGCGCGCGTTGTAGGCATAGGTCACCGTTTTCCCTGTGGGATGCTGTGTGTCAGGTGGGTAGGTAAGAACGGTGAGGTTTCCGTTAGGGTCGTATCCATATTGGATAATATCTCCGTCCGCATTGGTGTATGTTTTCAGTCTACCACGTTCATCATAAGTGCGGGTGATGGTTACGGAGCCTTCGGTGACAGTTTCCAATAGGCCACTGTCATCATATCCATAGTTGATTGTGCCTGTAGGATCAGTCCTAGAATCAGGAAGATTTTTGCCGTTGTAGGATATGGTTGTCGTTTGCGAGGATGGTTCCTCTATTGTCTCAATAAGGCCGTTGTCGAAATACGTTGTGGTCGTGGTCTTATTGGTTGGCGTAGTCGCCGTAGTCGGGCGGTTTGCATCGTCGTGGCCGTAAGTGTAGGTTTTGCCCCTTCGGTTCGTAAGTGAAGACCGATTACCTGACTCGTCATACAGATAGCCGGTCGCGTCGTCTTCTCCGTCGGTAGTCGATTCCATTTCGTTTCGCTCTGTCCATGATGACTTGGTAATGCGGCCTAGGGGATCACTTGACTCAAGAAGCCTGCCATTATCATCGAACGTGTTATCGGTGCGACGATTGAGAGGATCGATGATCGCGACGACGCGTTGAGCCGCGTCATACTCGGTTGTGTGAGTATGGTTGAGAGAGTTGGTTCCAGTAATTGTCCAGTCCCTTAGGTCGTAACCTGTGGTCAACACGTTGTTACCTGCCGGAAGAGCCGGAAGTGTGGTAGTTTCTGGATTTCGGAGGGCATTCCAAGTGTGC
Organism: Luteolibacter sp.; assembly: GCA_051251795.1. Classification (GTDB taxonomy): domain Bacteria; phylum Verrucomicrobiota; class Verrucomicrobiia; order Verrucomicrobiales; family Akkermansiaceae; genus Luteolibacter. The sequence goes on from JBPOGC010000002.1 coordinate 46,973, forward strand.
GATGTTACATTGCCTTTAGCATCAGCTACGGTCGCTAGGTTGCCTGAATCGTCATAGGTGCGAACAATGACCGCAGCGGGTTCGCCTGGGACAGGCGGCAAGGTCGTAGTAAGAATTTGACTGCGATTGTTCCAGGTGTTGGTGATTGTGCGGTTCTCTGCATCGGTGCTCGTGAGAACATCCCCACGGGCATTGTTCGTGAAGCTCTGGAAGGTATTGTCATGGGCAGTGATTCTATTCACGTTGCCCCAGCTGTCGTAGGCCGTCGTAGTGATTTTATTTTCACCATCGGTAACTGTATTCGGCAGTCCATTCCCATAGTAAGTGTAGCTAGTGAGATTGCCCTCCTGGTCGGTGGCCGTCTCAAGCTGATGGTTGGCCGTGTAAGTGAAGAACGAGGAATTGAACTTCTGGTCGACTGATTCCTCCAACCGAAGCTGAGTATCGTAGTAGTAGTCGATTTGCTCGCTAAGGGGATCAATCATTGCAGTAAGATTATTGTCTGCATCGTAGTACCAATCGGTGAATTCGCCTTCCGGGGTGATGTGAATAATCCGGCGATCATGACCGTCATACACGGTGGCCGAGGCGTGACCCAACGCATTTTCAGATCCGATAACGCGACCACGTGAATCGTAGTAATAGGAAATGGTTCCGCCGAGAGGATTCTCTTCAATATTGCAGTAACCGCTGTAATACAGATTGTAAGTGCGAGCGGTTTCACCCTTGTTGCGTTGCACGATTACCCGCCCTTCGGCATCGTATTCATTCTCGATAGTAACACGATTCTCCGCATCTTTTACAGAGTTAACGCGATGAGCACCATCGTAGCCGTAGGTCATAGTTTTTGCCTCTACATCGGTAACTGTGGTGAGATCGTCGGCAGTGTAGCCGAGGCCGACGGTTCGAGATGTATTGTCCGAAACAGTTGTAATTTTTGATCCGCTCCACCCGAAATCTATTTCGTGGCCGAAAGCATCTGCAACCTTGTTAAGTTTGTCGGACGCGTAGGTATATTGAGTGACGTTTCCGTGAAGATCAGTGATATTGTCAATCATTCCGTCGGTGTCAAAAGTCATGGTTGATCCGTGGCGTTCGGTGAGCGTGAAATACTCCGATGCCCCGCTACCGTTGCTAACGAGGGTGAGGTTCATGCCAGCGGGAGGAACAAACGACCCATCGGGCATTTCGGTGAATTCAAGTGTCTTATTGCCTATCTTTATGGAAACTGCCTTATAGCTCAACTGATCTACAGCCCAGTTAAGGATCAGTGCGGAGGTAGACCATTCCTTCGCGGTTGTGTGATTCCTGGAGAGGTCGGAAGCCACTGCCAATGCGGTAAAGAAAGGCGCAGCCTGATAGGATGTTGTAAGCCCGAGACCGGCTTTCGTACCACTACGCCGGGTGGCCGTTATATGATGATCGTGCGTCCAGCCGTATCCCAGACCGGCTGACTGATCGTAGGACGCATTTGAGTTATAATATCTTGTGAATGCGAGGCTAGCCCGCGGATTAGCGCCTAGCGCGAGATCTGTGGATTGGGAAATCCATGCTCCGGTTGCGACATCGACGGGATCGCCGAAGGTTGCTTGCATCACCGTAAGAGGATCGGTGGGAATCGAAAGCTTCGAAGAGGATGTGAGATAGGAGGAGTCGCTCTGGAACCACTTAAGGAGTTCTTCGGTTGAAACCTGGCCTGACTGGCTGTTGTATCCACCATAATTGGCTCCAATCTTCATCGTGATTCTATAGGGTTGCTCTAGAGCAAATCCGAAGCCGGTATATTGGTTGAGCACAAGCTTGCCGCTGCGCGGGAGCAAGGCGCGACTGGCAGCATCTGCGTTAAGAGCATCTGAGATTTCGGTTGTAGCTACGGCAGGATAGTTTTGGAGTTCCGCATTTACCGCCGACCAGTTTGCTCCGGTGGCTCGGTAGATCCGTTGTCCAGCCTGATTGGCCAGATAAACCATCTTCACTGTCGAGGTTGCTCCCAAATCAAGTCCTTGCATTTGTTCAAGAACACCGTGTTCCATTGCGCTTGCGAGGGTGGTTGTTAGGTAGGAACAATTTCTTGCTTCTGCAATATCACCTGTTCGATGGTTCCGCGCCGAGAAGAGCAACCCTGCGTCAATGTAGAAAGCAATGGCTCCGGTATTGAACGAACGTTCCTGTCCAACCCGTCCGAAAATATGGTGGTTAAGCGGATCAGTGCGATATAACCCCGAGATGATTTTTTCGGATTGGTAGCATTGATTCATCCAGTTAAGACCGATGACATTCAGCGACTCGGTTCGGACGCGCCAATCAGTATCGGCTACTCCAGCACGACGATATGAATCGAGTTGCTCCTGGCTAGTGCGTGACACCCGCTCGGGATTGGCGAAGCTGTAGATAAACGCGTAAGCGCAATCGTCACCCTTTAGGTAGGCTTTGGTTTCTGACTGGTCGCTTTTGCCAATGCTAGAAGTCTTTATCGAATAAGTACTTCCAGTTTTCTCAAGTTCGTAATGGTTATGGGTGACACCAAGACGAATGTCGAAGTCAGAGTTCATACTCGGAACTGTGAAAGGAGAACCCACCACAGTTTCATCAAGACGTATATTTGCGGTGTCTCCCGAGAATGCGAGAGAGAGAGTTTGCGACCGCGTAAAGCGGGCAAGTTCAGCGTTTGGTTGAACCATGTGCTCGTCCATGTCTCGGTTGTCTCGTTCCATACACCGGCACGGATTTCCAGTTTGGACATGTGTTCGACAGGAATTGCCGACCATGTTTCAAATGGCAACCACTCTCCTGCGGCGTAAGAGTCAGGAAAAATCGACTTGATCCCATCCGAATTTCCAAGGCTCCATGGATCAAGGTTACCGTAACTTTCCCGATTTATTGCCACTGATTCTGTGATCCGGTCGGAATGCCTCGAATCGTAATCTAAACGTATAGCCTGTATGAAGTTGCTCGTGTAGGTGCCTAAACGGCTGGTCAAAGCAGAGTAACTCAACCCACTCGCCCACCGCGAACCGTCACCGCTTGTTGTTCCCCCGACATCACTCAGGATTTGGCTGCGTGAGTAGCCCGTAGCGGCTGCAAGGTCGATTCCAGTGAGGATTGTGTTGTATTTGTATGCAGGTGAGAGCTTCTTTCCATCCAACTCAACCCAGACATGAGGAATGCTAAAAAAGTTAATACCTCCGCTGTCGAATGCGTCCACGTAGGGATAGCCCCGGGGGGTTAGGAATTCATAAATGGCTAGGCTTTCCTTATGGGCGGTGGTTGGAAAGCCAGATGGTGCGCCACCCCCCGGAAAGTAGTAGGCGCTCATCTGTGCGTCAGTCCAATGGGAGAAAGGACTTGTATCGATACCAAGCCTTTGTGCCATCTGACCAAAACTGAAATAACATGGACCATACTTGTATGATGGGGACAGGTCGGAGGCTCGTAGAAGAGCCACAAGAAGGGCACATTGGTCATGTTCATTGCCGCTTCCTTCTAAGAGAGTCAGATGTGCTCCCTTTTTACTGCCAAAGTAGGCTTCGTAACGAATAAAATTGTGAACGTATTCGAAGATCTTAACCGGATCACCCTTTAGCCCATGGGCAAGTGCTTCAATTTCTGGCGTAACTTCATCCGCTTCGTTCCCTCCGGCGGTGATATTGAATGACCGAGAAGCAGAAGCCTCCGGAGCGGGTTCCTCTGCTTCACTTAAAGACGAGGCAACGTCATAATCGGAAAGAGGTTGTTGCTGTTGAGCCGATGGTGACGTAGCGGAACGCGCTGCACCTTGCTGAGCGACCCATTCCGAAGCTTCATCGGGTGAAGTAGTGCTCTGATTCCAACCGGGATTCGATTGAGCGAACGCTTGGGATGCCAGCATGACACCTACGAGAATAGTTCTGAAAGATTTCATTGGGATTTTATTGTGCACTGAGGATATTTCCTTCCGAATCGGGGTTGATAGTTACTGCTGCCACAGGCGCGGATACGCTGGTCAAACGACCAGCGAGATCGTAGTTGTATTGCGACACCTGAACGGCATTTGGATCCGAATAGTCCGTATTCGGCTTCAGACCAAGGTCACTTTTTTCCTTGTTCGTCAGACCGTCGGCCTGGCCGATGGCTGACGGATCCGCCGTCGTGAGGTTTCCGAAAAAATACAGCTCCCAACCGTCCGAAAGGCCATCACCTGCCCCGCCGTTGTCTGTATCCCCTCCGTTGCTATCTCGATCAAGGGGATCGGAAAACAGGTCGTGGACTTCGAAATAGTTTGGAATGCCGTCCCCATCAAAATCGGCGTCCTTGGCCTCCTGCAAAGAGGCAACCCAATTCGCATCCACATATCTGAGGCGGACAAAATATTTGTCGGCTCCCTGGACATTGGTTCCAAAGGGAGTCAAAGGAGTTTCGAAATCAACATCAGGAAGATACCCCCACGTTTCCAAATCCAGACTCCACTGAACGAAATAGGTACGCCCTGAAACTCCTGTCCAATCGATTTCCCACGTGTCGCCCACATCCTGAGTGAACGTTAGCTGCTGACCCAATGGATCTGCACTGGTGCTGCCAAGAGAAAGAGCGATGCAGCTCGCGAAAAGCAATTTTTGTATGGATTTCATCGGCTTGGTTGTTCTGCTGTATTTGTAGAAGTCGCCGTCGGGCGTTTGGTTTTCCTCCAGAAACTAATTGTCACATCATCAGGCTTGGTTGGATTCGCGAGCAAGTAAGCCTTGCGTTCGGCTCGCGCTTTCTTTCGCGCATAGAAAGCCCTTTCCATCTGTCTTCCCTCTTTTCGGTAGAGATCATGGAGTTGTTCCAAGGTAGCCATTGCGGAAGAGCCTTCTTCTCCCTCGACCACAGAAAAGGCCGGACCACCTTTCAATACGTCAACAAGCTTCGGAATTTTTGGAACTTCGTATTTAATACCGCTACGTGAGGCTAATTCGGCCATTTTATCGGTCTCTTGGTTTCCTAGTCCCATTAAGATTCCGTATTCAAAAATCGTCCCGTCCACTCCGTCTGTCACCTGATAGGTTGAAAATCCGCCGAAATGGTTGAAGTCGAGATTGCTCCAAGCTGTCACCACATCTCTGGATTCATCGTTGCCATAAATTCGCAAGAGAGTTCGGCTGTGATCGTAAACCGTAGCAGAGATGAACACGAGGGAAGTACCTTGGTATGTTTCCCGTAATTCTTCCAATTGTTTGATTACTTCAGGAGCATCCGGTTCGAGTGTTGAGAGAGGTTCGACCGGCTCGGGTAGTTCGGGATCTTGTACCATTTGCACCGTGACATTGATCCTTCCCGTGATCGGAGGAAGGTCGTGCATTTCAGGTGCTCTTACTACATCCACTTTTTTTGTTCGCAAACTAATCACCTCGAAGTCAATGGGAGCCGGTTTTTCGACCGGCTTGGAGAGTGTTCGCTCGATGATGGGTTGCGGAAGCTCTACTTCCCATTTCGGGGTAGCTACAGAACCTCTTGTGAGGTCGGTTTCGTCCTGTCCCATAATCGGAAAGACAAGACCCAAAAACACGAATGGGATTGGTAGGATTTTCATGGTCAATAAAAAGTTCACGGAATCGTTCTAATAATCGATTCCCCAAGAGAAAAAAATTGACAGATATTACACATGAGTAAATCCCCTTTTCTCCGCACTAAAGGGGTCAGGCAGCTAAAGGGGTCACTAAAGGGGTCAGGCAGAGATTTGGCGCATTTTCTTTGACTAGCTATCCGTTTCCCTTGAAATCGATTCATGCCAAGACAGCTGCGAATCGAATATCCTGATGCGATTTACCACGTTATGGCGCGAGGAAATCGGCTGGAGGCTATTGCACGTGACGATACTGACCGGGTGGCATTCGAATTTGCTCTGGAGGAGCTGGTCGGGCAAACGGGTTGGCTTCTGAATGGTATGTACTGATGTGCCATTCGCCATTCGGGTCAGTCGCCATTCGGGTCAGTCCCCGCTAACTAACATTTAGACTGCTTGTGTCGCTGTAAGGCCGCCCTCTTTCGGAAGAACTATGTTAGTTAGCTG
>JBPOGC010000020.1:0-27167 GCA_051251795.1 Luteolibacter sp.
CTCTGCAAAAAAATCGCCGAGCTTTCACTCAGCGTTTGAACTTCGCCGCCGCCTGTTCGCCCAGGCTCACCTCCTCACAGCTCTCGCCGAAATAACCCGCCACTCTGAACACCCCGCTCGCCAGCGTCTGGTCAATCAAAGCCTCGGCAGGAAGGCACAGCCTACCAGAGGTGTCCGTCAGGGAAAACTCCATCCCACCCTGCCCGTGCCAGCTCCGGTAGATCACCTCCGTGCAAGCCATCCGCGCCGCCTGCCGGAAATCAAAGGAAAAGTCATACAGTTTCCCCACATGGCTCAACGCCCGCGAGACCACTTGATCCAAAACCGCATCATCCACCTGCGCTCTCAGCACAAGAAACGCATCCACCGAAAGCGTATCATCCAGCCGCCGCAGCAGCACCCCGTCCTTCTTCGCCTCCACCACATTTCCGCCATCCCGCTCACCCACATACAGCGCGGCATGAGGCCAGTAGCCAGGCAGGAAAAAATTCGTCAACGCATCCCGGTGCCTGGTCACCAGTACATCCCCGGGCTTGAGAAATCCTCTGATCGTCTCCAGAGGACGCCCCAGAACTCTCTTCGGCGCAGCGACAAGACCTTTCCTCGGATCCCGCAGCTCGGAAACCGTCCGCCCCCCGACCGCCAGAATCTGGAACATCGTATTCTCGTAGCCGGACTTGTTCCTCCTGAGAAACGAGTGAAGCCGATATCGGAAACGCCGCTCCACGTGTTCCCTCAGGCGCTTCTCCATGAATGGCTCTTCCCCTTTCAGGATTCCCACCAATTCCCCCACTTGCCCGTCATCGGCCATGCCTTGGATCCTTACCCGGTATTCATCATAAAAAAGCCACGCTTGGTAAAATTTCCACATCCTCTGCACCGAGCTCTGCGCCCGGTAAATCTCCGTGAACGACTTACGGGGAATCCCGTACCTCGGCTCCGCCTCATCCAGCTTCCCAGCCACCACATCGCGCCCCTCCGCGATCCGGATCAGATACGATCCACTCCGCACCAAAAGGCAAGCAGCACAATACCCCACGATAAACACGCGCAACCGCTCATCCGCATCCAAACCTTCCCCATCGTCCACCCAAGGCTCCATCTGCCCAACCACATCCCTCAAAGCCGTTCTGACCTCCAGATAGCTCGCAAACACCTCCCTCAGCCTTTCATCCTCATCCGGCAGATAATACCCCCGCTCCTGCGCTGCCATGGCGTCCGCGATCTCCCGCTCCAACTCCCCGGACGTAGGCAGAACTTTTACAACAGCCAGCAAAGTCCTCCTACCGCTTTCAATTTCCCCGACCAGATCCATTTCGGGAATCATTACCCTTCCAGTATCAGTCCGCCAGAATGAATCCGGTTTCTGTCCGTTTGCATGAGTCACAAATCAGGCTATGATGAAACATCATGGAAGAAAACACACCTACCAACACCTGGCCGGATCTTGCGATCGGTCTTTATGATCGTCTCACAGACCGCAAAGCTGAAATCATCTATGAAGTCGAAAACCTCGAAATCCAAGTCCCCAGCAAAGTAGGCGGCGAGGCCGGACATGCGAAGTGGACGATCAACGGCATCATGAAAATCCGCACCCGTGACAATGCCCATTGACCCCGAGCGCAGGGAACAAGCTCTGGGAATCACCGGATCCCTCCGCATCGCATGCGGCGATTTCCATTTTAAACTGCGACTCACTCCAGAGCACTTCGTAGCGGATTTCCCATCGCTTGGGATGCTCCTGCGGGCGAAAAGCATGGGAGATGAGTTCGCAGAAATGATTACGGACATTCCTGCCCCGCCCCCCCTTCCCTCGGCTTCAAAAAAGCCGAAAAGCTCCACCTTTCAAAACACGTTTTTACAGGAAAATTTCATTTACGCAGCTGTCAACAGCCGCCCCGTCGGGAAACTACAGATGAAAGATGGTTCCATCACCTTCCGCCCCACTCCATTCAGCTTCTTCTCAAAGCTAAAGTAGGCTGCTTCTTCTCCGAAAGCCGACCTCCGGAAAACCATTGTTCATCAAATGAATTCAACACTGAACGCAATTGACATTTAATATGGGTTAAATACTCTCGTTTCCAGCGAATTTATCACCCAGTGGACTTCGCTTCAGCCCCTTGCGACATGCGGAAACGATCGACCAAAACCAGACGCCACAGACACCCGGTAAAGGTGCTCCAAGCGGAGGTTATGTCCCCCCTCATCGCATGGTTTGGCTTCGTAAGTTTCCTGAAAGTCCTTGGGAAAACAGCCTTCGTCCTGGCCCTGCTGGCCGGCCTCGCCTACGGAGTGCGCCAGGCGATCCAGCACACCTTTCATCAGAATCCTGATTTCCGCCTTCAGGCCATAAACCTGACCCCGAACAACGTCCTCAACGAGCCGGATCTCGTGGACTACCTCAACCTGGATCTCTCGGGAAACATCTTCGATTTTGATATCAAATTCATGGAGGAAAGACTCCTGCAGATACCTGCCATTTCCTCCGCACGCGTGAGACGCGACCTTCCCGGCACACTCGAGTTCAGCATCGTAACCAGACAACCCGTGGCATGGATCGCCTGCCCTCAGGAAAACCTGCCGGCATCGCGTGAAAACCATTCCATTCTCATCGACTATAAGGGCTTCACCTATCCCTGTCCTCCAGGCCAGGTCGGCATCTGCCAGAACCTGCCCATTCTGATCCTCTCCCCCATCCCGGGAAAACCGGTGAAAGTAGGCGAAAAGCTGGATCACCCGCAGTTCAAGCACTGCATCAGCCTGCTGACAGCAATACGGGCAACCTACCCTGCTGGAGTTGCCTCGATCGAATCGATCTCCAAGGAAAACGAATGGTCGCTGTCCCTCAGAACAAAATCCGGCACCATCGCCACATTCGGCCTCGGGGATCACAAGCGCCAACTCACAAACCTCAACCAGGCGCTCAATCACTCCGGCAAAAAAGGTTACAAAATCGCTACGATCAACTTGATCCCCAAGCAAAATGTACCCATCACAGTGGCCGAAGACAATTCCCCGCCACGCGCGATACCCGTTACCGAACAACTGAAAGAAAGCGCGAAAGTGTCAAAAAAGACAAACGATCTAAATATCCTTCTCAATCGAAACTAAATCGTAATGTCCCGCCGCACCAAAATACATGTCGGATTGGAAATCGGCACCAGCAAGACCTGCATCGTCGTTGGCGAAGTAAAACCTGACAGCGCAGTCAAGATCCTGGGAATTGGAGTTACGAAATCCGCAGGAGTCCGCAAGGGCGAACTATCCGATTTTGTCAAAGCGAAGGCATGCCTCAAGGACGCACTCGCAAAGGCGGAAGACGTGAGCGACGTCGAGATCGGCTCCGTCTTCCTCTCCGTTACCGGCTCCCATTTCCAGGGCGTGAACAATCGCGGCACATTCAGACTCCCCGACGGCCAGCAAAACATCCTTCCCGAATTTTTGGAAGAAGCCTGCAATCTCGCGCGCGACGTCCCCTACCCACAGGATCACGTCTGCCTCCACACCATCATCCGGAAATACGTCGTGGACGGCCTGGATCAGACCGCCTCTCCCATCGGCCTGTTTGCGAAAACCGTCGAGGCGGATTTCCACATCATCCACGGCATCAACACCCGCATCCAGAACTCCATCAAAATCGTCCGCGAGTGCCCGCTGGAAGTGGATGACATCGTCTTCGCACCCATCGCCACCGCCCAGATGGCGCTCGATCCGGAGCAGCGCCTCCGCGGTGCCCTGCTCATAGACATCGGAGGTGGCACCACCGATTACGCCCTCTACCTGGAAGGAGCCATCGCAGCCTCAGGCTGCATCCCCGTCGGCGGCGATCATGTCACAAATGACATCCACCTCGTCACCGGCCTGCCTTTTTCAAAAGCGGAAAAACTCAAGATCCTGGAAGGAAACGCCTCTTCCGATCCCACCGTATCCGTAGGCATCGCCAAACTCACCGATGAAAACGGATTTGCCGATGTGGAAGTGAAGCGTGCCATCCTCAATGAAATCATCCGCCAGCGTCTCGAGGAAACCCTCAAACTCGTAAAAGAGCGGCTGCCACATGGCTCTGTCGACTCCATCGGCTCCGGCGTCTTTCTCACAGGCGGAACAAGCCTCATGAACGGCTTCTCCGAACTCGCCTTTGACGTCTTCGGCCGCGACATCTACCGCCCGGAGACATCGGAAAACACCGACTCGGCGCACCCCTCTTTCAAGGATCCACAGTTCGCCACAGCCATCGGCCTCATCCGCTACGCCCAGATTCTCGAAACCGAAAACCACAAACCTCCCGGATGCTTTGGGAAACTCCTCGGCCTTTTCTGGCCGTTTGGAAAATAGGAATCAACTTCGAACACTGAACGTCCAACATTGAACATCGAATGACAGATAACCCGAAGACAGCTTACGACCTCGAAGAAAGGTTGCTGGACTTCGGAGCGCGTATCATCGCATTGACCCAGACCCTCACGGGAGACTATGCCCAGCGCCACATTGCCAACCAATTGCTCCGTTCAGAAACCGCTCCTCTTGCCAATCATGGCGAAACACAAGCTGCGGAATCCCCGGCTGATTTCATACACAAGCTCCGCATCTCCCTCAAAGAACTTCGCGAAACTCACCGCTGGCTCAGATTGATAGAACGAGCAAAGCTCATTGAGAAAGCTGAAAAACTGGCTCCCATCATCAACGAAACCGACCAACTCATCAGAATCTTCGTACCAGCATCGCAACCGCTGAAAAACACCGAACTCAAAAGTAATTTCCCTGAATAACCCAGTCTTCATTCAACGTTTGATGTTCAACGTTCAATGTTCGACGTTTAAATCTCCTAAAAATGATCACCTACTCAAGAGACTCCACCCAACAAATCCCCTCCTCAGCTGTCAAAATCGTCGGTCTTGGCGGTGCGGGCGCGAACATGCTCGAACGCGTCGCCCTCGACAGCATCGAAGGCGCGGAGCTGCTCGCGCTCAATACCGACATCCGCACCCTCTCCTCCTGTCTTGCCAAAGAAAAGGTTCAACTTGGCGTGAACCTTACCAAGGGTCTTGGAACCGGCGGTGATCCCGAGCTCGGGCAACAGGCAATGCTCGAAGCGGAAAAAGAAGTCCGCGAAGCCCTCAAAGGACAACAGATCGTCTTCCTTTGCACTGGCCTAGGTGGTGGCACCGGCTCAGGCGCCGCTCCCATCGTCGCCCGCATTGCCAGGGAGGAAGGCGCCTTTGTCGTCGTTTTCGCTACCATGCCATTCTTCTTCGAAGGCCGCCGCCGCAGGGAGCAGGCCGAAACCTCGCTCAACGAACTCGCCGTCCTGTCCAACGCGCTCGTCACTTTTGACAACAACCGCATGGGCGAACTGGTTCTTGCAAAACAAGGCATCCATGAGGCTTTCAGCGCGGCTGACAAAATGATCTCCGAGTCCATCAAGGCAGTGATCCGCCTCGTGATCCGTCCGGGTCTCATCAATGTCGGGCTGGACGATCTCATGTCCGCCCTTCGCACCACGCGTTCCCGCTGCCTCTTCGGCTCGGGCATGGCGGCAGGGAAAGACCGTGCATCAAAAGCCCTTCGCAACGCCCTCTGCAGCCCCCTCTTGGATCAGGGCTCACTACTCAAGGAAGCCCAGACCGTCCTGGTTCACCTTTCGGGTGGAGAATCCCTCACCTTGTTCGAGATCGAGCTATTGATGCAAAATCTTCAAAAGCATGTTCCTGAGAAATCACACGTCCTCTTCGGAGCGGCAATTGATCCCGCCATGGGAGACAATCTTTCTATCACACTGATAAGCGCACTCCCGGAAGACGCACTCACTGGTGGTGGACGTGATTCCATAAGCTCTTCTCCCAAATCCATCGAGATTCCAGACAAGGAGGAAGAAGAGAAAGAAGCGGGAAATGTGATCGAAAACCCGTTCACCAAGATCGACAAAGCAAAGGTCGAGACCGAGCCGGAGCCGGAAATTCCAGACCCCTTCCTCGACGACGCTCCGGATGAAGAGCCCGCCCAGGAAAAGACTTCAATTCCCGAGCCAAAAACCGGGAAATCTGTCATTATCAATCCCGCCCTGCCCCTTGCCGGCATCGCTGCAGAAGAAGCTTCCGAGGAAATCACTGAAACCTCCGTAGAACAATCGGAAGGACCTGAAACCGAAGAGCCACCGGTCTCTGCCAGCGAGGAAAAGGAAGAACGCCCATTTGCCGAACCGGATCTCAAAAACACCTCGGACACCGAGCAAGAGCCTGAAATTCCCGCTTCAGAAGAAAACGATGATACCTTCGAGTCCTCTGACTCCATCCTTTCAGTGTCTCCGTCACCAAGAACCCGCCCGGCAGGAAAGCCACTTTGGGGGAAAACTTCAGAAAATGAAAAACCGGAGAAGGTTGAGCTGGACGATCCCTTTGAAGACAATCTTCCGGAACCAGAGGAGGCACCTGAAAAAGAGAACCGGAAGTCCCCGTCACTTCAGCTCGATGGCAAAGCAAGCGGATCACAGAGCGAGCTTTCCTTCGATAACACTCCGCGAGGCCGCTTCGAAGGCGAGAACCCGAACGTTGTAGATGGCGAGGATCTCGATCTCCCACCATTTCTCAGAAAGAAAAAATCCTGATAAAAGGACACGAAAAAGCCCTCCACCGGAGATCCCGGAGAGGGCTTTTCTATGAATCGAACGAGAATGCCTTATTTCCGCTTGCGACGAAGCAGAAGGGCACTGGAGAGAAGTAAGAGACCGAAGGATGATGGTTCCGGAATCGCCTTCCATGTAACCATATCTTGATATTTTCTGCTAGAGAGGAACGTGATATCCGCTGCCTGGAAGCTGTCCAGCCCGCTCAGATATTGGTTTGCGAGCGTCGCTGTTGCTTGGTTTACCGAGTTAATGCTAACCAACCCGTCATTCAGGTTGAGGCTGCCGCTGGTTTCCGTGACAAGCTCCCAGATCGCCCATTGGGCTGCAGCTGCCTGCTCACTGTCCATGGAAGAAACAAGGAAGCCGCCAATCACTTTGGCAATCAGATCTGAATTATTCAGAAAGGACGTGCTACTTACTTCATACGTAAGGGATTGTCCGATAGTGATGAACTGTGTGGGTTCCACACAGAAAGCGGTGAAATCCTCGTTCGTGTCAGTGTTCGTGAAGTTGTTCACGCCAGAAACATACGTTCTGTTATTTCCGCCGCTGTTGAAGGTTCCTTTTACAAGCAACGATGGACTGACACTGTCCAGCTGGGCGTTGATGGATTGTGCATTTGCTTCCAAAGCGGAAAACGAAAATGCTACGACGAGTACGCTAAGAAGCGTGTTGTTTTTCATGGGGGTGGGGGGTGGGGGTGGGGGGAGAGGAAAGCGTTTGCCTTCCACGGCAAAAACATCATCAACATGAAGAACTGCTAGAAGAAATTTCTAATAGTCGTTATACCCCAACCAACACCAAAAACCCAATCCACTAATTATCAGCGAGTTACACTTCGAATACAAGAAGCTTAATTAGAATATAAACATCTCCTGATTGTCATAAATAGATGCATAGACTGCAAAACGGAAGCCTTACTACCCTTTCGGTTCAGCGCCTGCGCCAAACAGTGAGCATGGATCGCGTCCATTGGAACTTCCTGGCAGTTTCCCGGATAAGAAACGGCTCGTCAGTTTCGGAGATCAATTCAAAGGACTCTCCAAGGTTCCCTTTCAACCAGTCGAAAGTGCTTCCTTCCGGCCAGTTGTCCCTGGGCGTGAATTCCTCTAGCCAGGTACAAGGAGTCGCAAGAACCAGCTCCCCGCCACTGGCAACCAGATCCGGAAAACGTGAAATCAGACGCATCGGTTCAGCCAGGCGGCAAAGCAGATTCGCGGCGTGCACGCGATCGAAATTGGACATTTCCGCAGGAAGATCCATCGCATCCCCTTGGAAAAATGTGACGCGTCCCGTATCCACACCGGTGGGCGGAGATGCTACCAAAGGTGTTTCCAGGTTCGCCTCATCCAGCCGCGTATAGCTACATGCCTGTCCATTCTTGAGTTCCTTGGCTGCGTTTATAAACGCATGGGAGAAATCCATTCCTGTCACATGCTCGCAATTCCTCGCCATCTCAAACGTGGAACGACCCACGGCACAACCCAGATCCAAACCCCGCTTAACGACCTTCTCTGAGAAGTGCGAAGGAGTCCGCACCGCAAAATCCAAGGCACTCTTCATCCCATCAGGCCAGTTCACATCCTTCGGCAAAATTTCTTCTTCGCTACCGTAATGAAACAGAAGGTATTCAGAGAGAATTCCCGCACTTTCATAAACTGCACTCATTGCGCCAATTCTGCGTCCTCCGCAGCTTCCAGATCCTCCGCGACTTCACGAGCTTCATCCACTCTGTTCAATCCGCCGCTGGCTTCGTCCCTCGAAATCTTGCCATCCTTGTCAGTATCGTAAAACTCGATGATCTCTTCCTCGGGAAACTGGCTCACTTTCCCGGCTTCCTTCAATTCGGAGCCTTCCAGGTGGCCGTCTCCGTTGTAATCCCAGCGATCAAATTTTTCCAAAAGTCCAACCATTTGCCTTTTGATAGGGCCGGGCTCAGTAGCACAGCCTACCAGACAAGCGGTCATCGCAATCATTCTCAATTTCATATCAAAACAAACTGGAGCAGTTCCGCCCACTGGGCAAGGTTTCAACATGAGATTTCTAGTAATTGTTGCGGGAAAGCCCGCCCTTAAATTCAGCAAGCTCGCAGTTGATGAATATCTCAAACGGCTGGGCCGCCATGGTTCTTATGAACTGGTGGTCGTAAAACCCGGAAATTCGGATTCCGTCTCCTCACGCCTACTGGAGGCCTCAAAAGGAACCTACCGAATCGCATTGGATGAAAGGGGAAACACACCGAAGACCCGTGAGCTTTTCGAAACGATCGCAGACATGGAAATGGCTGGAACCGTCAAAACCATCTCCTTCCTGATAGGCGCTTCCGACGGTCACTCCCCTCAATTGAGATCCGAATGCGATCTCATCCTGTCGCTTTCCAGTCTGACCATGCAGCACGAACTGGCATTGGTTGTATTGCTGGAGCAGCTTTACCGCTTGGCGACGATAAAAGCCGGAAGCCCATACCATCGTGATTAAATACCGGACTAGCGACGGTATTGGTTTTGAGGCAGCGCATTGAACTGTCCGCCGCCTTGGCCTGCCAGAGGAGCGTTCCAGGGAATCTTACTTGTCTCGGAAACCGGTCCTTTTGGCTTGTCAGCTTTATCAACACAGGAGGAAAAAGCCATCGCTGCCACAGAGAGAATCAGAAAATATTTCATACAGCGAATTGAATGCATCGTCGCGTAAAACGCAAGGCGACAGTTCTTGAAATCAGTTTCCTGCAGACGGCTTGGCAACCATGACTCTGTCACCAGGCTGGATTCTCACACCGGGAGCCAGAGAATCCATATCGATCTCAGCAATGGTCTGGGTAGGTTCAACACCGGACGGTGTTACCCTGCCGATCATTTTCCCACCACGTGTGATAAGTAGTTCTGTTTGAGGAGAGTAGCCGGAATTCGATCCAGCTCCGATTACCAGAAACCCCCAGTCCTGGTTTACAGCGCTGACGCGTGCTGTCTTTGAGTTTTGTGCAATCCGCGCCGAACGGGAACTTTTACGATCAGCGAGTCTTTGTAGGCTATCACGCTTTTTTGTAAGGTCTTTCTTCGCATCTTCGATCAAGCCTTCCAGTGTTTCCACTTTCTCCTGCTTCTCCTTAACGGTAGCTGCTACCTCGGCTACTTTGTCACCCAGATTGTCCATGGTCACGCCACCACCCATGCCGCTGAATATCTCCTGGACTGCCACAAGTGATTTCTTCAGTTCATCGAACTCGACCTGTTGGTCGGCGAGGCGGGTATCAACCTTGCGCTCTTCTCCCTCCAGTGCTTCGTAGTTCGAGTTGGTGGCAAGCAGACTTTGCTTCGCCAGTTCCAAACTATCCTTGGATTCCCCAAGAGTGGCTTCCAGATCGCGGACTTCCACTTCCTTGGCGTCCGCGCTTGCTGTTACAGACTTGTTTGTATTGATCGTTTCAAGACGCAAGTCCTGGACTTCGGTGAATTTTTTCGATTCCGCCAAGCTGAAATACGCGGCTACTCCGCAGACTAGGATGGAAAGGATTGGGAAAATGAATTTCATGGGTTTTTATCAAATTTTTTTATTAACGCGAAACTGTGGGTTTGTTTCAGCCCTCTGTTTTCGTTTCTTCTTTTTCTTTCTCAGCGGCAACCACACGGTCACCAGGGCGAAGAACCACTCCTTCTCCAAGAGAGTCAGGGACGACGGAAGCCGAAGCACTGCTTAATTCAACCGCTGAGACCAGAAGCTTTGCTACGACCTCACCTCCGCGAACCACATTGAGAGGCGAGCTTGCAGTGATACCAGCGTTGCTACCACCTCCGAGAGTCACAAATCCCCAGGAAGGATAAACCGAGCGGATGCTTGTGCTAAGTGTGGCAACTGACAAACCGTTTGCGATACGATCCAGCTCTGTCTGACGACGCTTGACTTCGCTTTGTGCGACACTGGCTTGTGAAGTCGTGTTTGCCAAAGTTGCCTTTCCGCTTGTGATGACTTGGTCTAGCTCTTCAAGCTCCAACTCCATACTCTTCATATTGGAAGCGAGCTGTTCCAACTCTCCGGCACCGGCAGTTTTTTCACGAATATCAGCCAATTGCGTATCTTTCGCATCAGCTTCCTCAATTTTGCTTTCGATTGCAGTCTCGAGCTGGGAACTCTTCGATTTCAGCTCTTCGTCCTGTTCATTCTGAGATGCCGCTTCCGCATCCACCTCGGCGATTTCTATGGGAAGCGCTTTCGCAGTCGCCTGGGCGATCTGCAAGCGATCTTTCTGCACTTCAAGTTTCGCAATTTCTTCATTGCGGTTCTCGATCTCTGCAGTGAGACGCTCTTTGTTTTTAAATGCGACGAATGCAGAAGCCAATAGGGCGACTGCCGTTATAATACCTAGGATATTTGCCATGGAGTTTTTTTTAGAAGCTGTAGATTCCGGGTGTGGAGGGCATGGTAGGGATGTATAATGGCGTGCGGCAATATCAAAGTGGCGGAATTTCAAATTTGCTCATCAGTAAGAACCTTGACTTTACAAAGATTCCTGCCGAGCCAAGCGTTCCAGCCCTTCTATGAAATCAATCTTAAGAGTATTCGGTTACCTCGGGCGTTACCCGGGAATGGGAATACTTCAGCTAGTTTGCGCGCTAGGCATGACAGGTGCCCTCTTTGTATTCCCCAACATCACCCGCTACGGCATCAATAACATACTCCCTTTTCCGGAAAGGCACTCGGAATACGCCTTCTGGGTATGGATGGCTCTTTTGGGATTCCTCCTGCGTGAAGGCCTGAATTCCCTTAGGATATTCATTAACAACCACTTCGAGCAGCGCGTCATCTTCGACATACGTTCCGATCTTTATGAAAAAATCCAAAGACTGCCTCTCAATTGGTTCGATACCCGCCGCACCGGCGATGTGATGACCCGCGTGGTTGAGGACGTCACAAGCATGGAGCGCGTCCTGATCGATGGCATCGAGCAAGGAGTCATCGCCGTCCTCCAGGTCATCGGCTTCGGCATCTTCCTTTTTGTTCTCAATCCCCTGGTTGCCATGTGGGCCACCCTACCTATTCCCCTGCTTGCTATCGGTGCCTGGTTCTACTCCACACAAGGCCGCGATCGTTACAAAAACCAACGCAGCGCCACCTCGGATCTCAATTCTCTCCTCCACGACAATATCGCCGGCATCCGTCAGATTAAAAGCTACGCAGCAGAAAAAGCCGAGCATAACCGCTTCAACACATCCTCCTCCATCCTCCGCGAAGCAAGCCTGCGGATGATGCGCTGGTGGGCGATTTATTCACCCAGCATGTCCTTTGTCCGCTCCATCGGCTATGTGCTCGTTCTCGGCGTGGGCGGAATGGAGATCATGAGAGGAAATCTCAGCCTCGGTGACTTTGCCGGAGGCTTTCTGCTTTCCCTGTCTCTTTTCTACGAGCCAATTGACCGACTTAACTCACTCAACCAGATGCTCCTCACAGGACGCGCAGCAGCGGATCGCGTATTCGAAATCCTCGATTCGGACGAGGAATTAAACTCCACCGACGGAACCATACTCACCGATCGTATCGCGGGCCGCGTCTCATTCCAGAACGTCTCCTTCGCCTACCAGGATCAATCCACCCTCCAAGACATTTCCATCACCGCCCTCCCCGGCCAGACCATCGCCTTGGTCGGCACCACAGGAGCGGGGAAAACCACCGTCCTCTCCCTACTCGCCCGCTTCTATGAAAAAGACTCTGGAACTATCACTTTGGATGACCACGAGATCGGCGACCTGAACAAAGCCTCCCTCCGCAGCCAGCTCGCCTACGTCACCCAGGAGGCATTCCTCTTCAACGGCACAGTCCGCGAAAACCTCGAACTTGCGAAGCGCGACGCCACTGACGAAGAACTCTGGTCCGCCCTCACCGCCGCAAACGGCGAGAAATTCGTCCGCGAGCTTCCCGAGCAACTCAACACAAACGTCGGCGAGCGCGGCGTGAAACTCTCCGGTGGAGAAAAGCAACGCCTATCCATTGCACGCGCCCTCCTCAAAGACGCCCCCATCCTCCTCCTCGATGAAGCCACAGCATCTGTCGATTCAGAAACCGAGCACCAGATCCAAGCCGCCTTGGATCGCCTGATGAAAAACCGCACCGCCTTCGTCATCGCGCACCGCCTCTCCACCATTCGCAACGCAGATCGGATCTACGTCCTGGAAAAAGGCCGTATCCTGGAGCAAGGAACCCACCAGGAACTCCTCGCAAAAAACGGAAAATACGCAGACCTAAGCAGCCGCTCCTTCCTTCAGGACAAACAAGCCTGAAGCCCTCGCAAGCGCAAAATAATGGAGAGCCGGTCTTTGGCCGGCTTCTTTAATATTCGTACGCAGCTCTCGTTTGGGAGACTTCCAAGGCTGCACTACTCGATGCGGTTCCCAATTCTTCAAAACGGTCGACCTGTTCTTTGGACAGAGGAAAGATTTCTCCCGCAACGCCCACCAATTCCCATGAGACTTTTGCAAAGGGATCGACGACAAAATCTTCAATCTGAATGGGCTGGCCACCCACTTCTTTCCAGAAACCCACAGGTGTAAACCCCTCCCAAATATCTCTAATGACCCGTTCTTTCCATGTCACTGCCTCTTGTTCTTCGCTTAGCTCGCACAAATTCCAAGGATAATACTCATCCTTCAGACACATTGCTCTGAAAGTCGCTTCTGCAAAGCAACAACGAGTACCACATCACATCCCCCACACCAACCGCGCAGAGCATCTCCAACAGATACCAGACGCAACACACAAAAAACGCCCGGAGAAATCTCCGGACGTTTTCAAAAAAATCTCTCTGAAAGAAATTAGCGGGAGTAAAGCTCGACGATGAGCTGCTCGTTGACCATTGGGTCGATCTCGGTGCGCTCAGGCACACGGGACAGAGTGCACTCCATTTTCTCGCGATCCACTTCGAGCCAGTCCGAAGCCGGAACTGCTTGGGTGAGATCGAGCATGCGGAGAACAAGCTGCTGGGAAGAAGGCTTTGCACCAATTTTGATATGGTCGCCAGGCTTCACCTGATAACTTGCGATGTCGACGCATGTGCCGTTCACGAGAACGTGGCCATGGTTTACCATCTGACGAGCGGCTTGACGGCTGTTGCCGAAACCTGCGCGGTAGCAAATGTTGTCGAGACGGCTCTCAAGAAGCTGAAGCATGATCACACCGGTAATACCGCGGCGACGTGCTGCCTCTTGATAATATCCGCGGAATTGCTTCTCGAGGACACCGTATTGGAAACGAAGTTTTTGCTTCTCACCGAGAGCGACGGAGTATTCCGACTTCTTCTTACGGCCTGCGCGGACACCGTGCTGGCCTGGTGGGAAATTGCGGCGCTCCAGTGCTTTTGAAGCTCCGAAGAGTGCTACGCCGAAGCGGCGGGAGATTTTGGTGCGGGGACCTGTGTAACGTGCCATGATCTGGTATAGTTAAATTGTTAAAGGATTATGACTAAACGCGACGCGCTTTCTTCGGACGGCAGCCGTTATGAGGAATCGGCGTAACATCGCGGATGGAGAGAATATCCAGACCGAGACCTTGCACCGCACGGACAGCGGATTCACGACCGGAGCCCGGTCCCTTCACGCGCACATCGACTTCTTTCAAACCGTGGCCCATGGCCTGGCGGCATGCGTCCTGGGAAACAACCTGCGCTGCGTAGGCAGTGCTTTTCCGGGAACCTTTGAAGCCCATCTTACCAGCGCTCGACCAGCCGATGGAGTTACCATTCGGGTCAGTGACGCTTACGAGAGTGTTGTTGAATGTCGCTGTGATGTGGACGATGCCACGAGCGATGTTCTTGGAACCCTTGGCCTTGTGGATCTTGATTTCCTCTTCACCACCACCGATCTCTGCGAAGATATCCTTCTTCGCTTCCTTCTTAGGAGTGCCATCGGGATTGAGAGCAGGTGCTGCTGCTCCTTCCGTAGCTGCGGCTGCCTCGGCGGCAGGTGCTGCTTCTTTAGCTGTCTCTGCTTTCTCAGCAGGTGCTTCATCCGTTTTTGCGGATGCTGGTTCCGCTGTTTTTGCTTCCGCAGCAACAGTCGGGGTTTCTGGTTTGGCCTCGGCAGCGGGAACCGCCACTTCTTCAGCTTCTGTTTTGTTTGTTTCTTCGGACATATGTCGGGAACGGTTTGAGAACTTCTAAAAATGAAGCTCTCGGAAAATTACTTCTTAACGCCAACGGTCTTCTTCTTGCCCTTGCGGGTGCGTGCGTTGGTACGTGTGCGCTGGCCGCGAACCGGAAGACCACGCTTGTGGCGGATGCCACGGTAGCAGTTGATGGATGTAAGGCGCTTGAGCTGTGACTGGCGCTCACGACGGAGATCACCTTCCACCATGATGGACTCAGTTTGGATCACCTGTGAGATTTTCACCAGCTGGTCTTCGCTGAGTTGACCAGTGCGGATATCCGGATCAATGCCGGCGTGCTCAAGGATACGGCTCGCGGAAGAGCGGCCGATGCCAAACATATATGTGAGAGAAGCTTCGATGCGCTTCTCGTTGGGAATTTCGATACCTAGAATACGTGCCATTGGATGGGGAAGTTCGCGTGATCGCAGGACACTCCAGAACTGACCGGAAGCCTTGCGGGGCGGGTGGTTTAGCAGAAGCCTGTAACGTGGCAAGCCGGAAATGGAAAAAATCGCCCAGTTTCCCAAGGTTTTTCAAAAAAGTCTCCATAAGCACCCTGCCGACCCTTCCCCCAGCATCCCTACTCGACAAATCACCCTCGTCACCTAGTTTCACCGGAGTATTACAGAATCAATGGACACCCACGTAGACCCACCAGAAGAAATCCCCGCAGAAACCTTCGCAAAGGAAATCGGAGAAGAAATCGAGGAAACATTATCCCAACAGCTCCCGGCTGACGACGTCGCCGCCATAGACGAGCTTGGAAAAACCTACCAGGCCTTCCGCGAAGAACTTGCCAAAACCATCATCGGCCAGGAAGACGTCATCGAAAAACTTGCAATCTGCCTCTTCGCGCGCGGCCACGCCCTCCTGATGGGCGTCCCCGGCCTCGCCAAAACCCTCCTCGTCTCCTCTGTCGCCCAGACATTCGACCTTTCCTTTAACCGCATCCAGTTCACTCCCGATCTCATGCCTGCCGACATCACCGGCACAGACATCATCCAGGAATCCGGCGTCGGCGGAAAACGTGAATTCGAGTTCGTAAAAGGCCCCGTCTTCGCAAACCTCGTCCTCGCGGATGAAATCAACCGCGCCCCTGCAAAAACCCAGTCCGCCATGCTTGAGGCAATGGGTGAGCAGAAAGTCACCGTCCTCGGCCGCACTTACGCTTTGGAGCCACCTTTCTTCGTTCTGGCCACCCAGAACCCCATCGAGCAGGAAGGCACTTATCCCCTCCCCGAGGCACAGCTCGACCGCTTCATGTTCCTCATCGAGGTGGAATACCCCACCGCCGAGGAGGAAAAACGCATCGCCCGAGAAACCACTGGCGCGGCCAAACATGCTCTCGCAAAACTCATCGACGGCGAAAAAATCATCGCCTTCCAACAGCTCGTCCGCCGCGTCCCCGTCCCGGATCACCTCTACGACTACGCCGTGGACATCGTCCGCAAAACCCGCCCGGCCCAGCCCGAGTCCCCACAGTGGGTAAAAGACACCATCGGCTGGGGAGCCGGCCCACGCGCCGTCCAATACCTCATCCTCGGTGCAAAAGCCCGTGCCGCCCTCCGTGGCAACTACATGGCCTCCCTGGAAGACATCGAAGCCATAGCCCCTGCCGTCCTCAACCACCGCGTCATCACAAACTTCGCAGCAGAGTCCCAAGGCATGACCTCCAAAAAGATCATCCAGAAACTCATCACGGAAATGGCTGACACCTGAAACCAGAGGCCCGAATCCAGAGACCAGAAAAGATGACGTCACACAATTTTGAGAACCTTGAGGTTTGGAAGCGCGGTTGCCGATTAGCCGTAAATGTTTGCGTCACTTCCTCAAAAAGCCGTGAATTCGCCCTGAAAGACCAGATCACACGCTCGGCGATTTCCATTCCATCAAATATTGCAGAGGGAGCCGAACGATCATCAGACGCAGACTTCTCACGCTTTCTCAGCTACAGCAAAGGCTCGTGCGGAGAACTGCGAACCCAGCTCCTCATCCATCAAGCCGTCTGCCGCGAACTCGCGACAGAACCATTCACCGGAACCGCCGAAATGATCCAAGAAACCCGAGAAATCTCCAAAATGCTCGGTGCTTTCATCGAAAAACTCACACCAAATCCATGACGTTCTGCTCCAAAATCTTCTCTGGCTTCTGGAATCTGGCCTCTGGAATCTAAAAATGAGCACCCACTCTTTCATCGACAACGAACTCCTCTCCCGCCTGGGCTCCCTCCCCATCGAGTCACGAGTGCCGATGATGGGTAACGTCGCCGGGAAACACCGCTCCCCGCACCGTGGTTCTTCCGTCGAATTCGCCGAGTACAGGAAATACGTCCCCGGAGACGACACCCGCCGCCTCGATTGGAAAGCCTTCGCCCGCTCGGACCGCTTCTACATCAAGGAATTCGAGGCCGATACAAACCTCCGCGCCTACTTCGTCATCGACGCCTCCGGCTCCATGAACTTCCAAAGCCCCGGCCAGGAACCAAAAATCGAATACGCCCGCCGCATCGCCGCCTCCCTTGCCTACCTCCTTGTAAACCAGGGCGACTCCGCCGGCCTTTCCATCTGCACCGACAAGCTCCACCTCGAAGTCCCTCCCTCCCGCCGCGCCGCCCATCTCGAGCGATTCTTCACCACCATCGAAAACGTCGAGCCCTCCGGCGAAACCGGCCTCATCCCCGCCCTCCACACCATCGCGGAAAAAATCGGCCAACGCGCCTTCGTCGTCATCCTCTCCGATTTCTTCACCGACACCGACGAGCTCTCCGAAGCCCTCCAGCACCTCCGCTACCGCAAGCACGACATATCCCTCTTCCACCTCATGGATCCCCAGGAAATCGGCTTCGAGTTCGACAGGCCCCAGCGCTTCGTCGACCTGGAAGACGGCACCGCCATCGTCGCCGAGCCAAACCTCATCGCAGACGAATATCACACCGCCCTAAATGATTTCCTGAAAAAAGTCCGAGCAAAAGCCCACGACGCGGCCGCCGACTACCAGCTCGTCACCACAGACACCCCCGTCGAGCCACTCCTTCGCGAGTTCCTAACCTCCCGCCTCCCCAACGGGAAATGATTTCGGAGTCCGGAGACTAGCATTCGCTTGGCAACCGTAGAACCAACCGGATTCTCACATCCCCAGATCACTCAACCTCTCCTGCCTCTTCTTAAGCTCAGCCTCAGACATCCGGTAATCCAGCATCGCCACGAACTTCTTCGCTGACTCCACAGATTTCTTAGGCAACTCCAGCTCCAGTTTCCCCATGGAAACCCCCGGCACCTCCTCTACCAGCCTCGGATCCTTGATCTGCACCACCAGCATTTTTGCGGAAAACCACCACCGCCCCGTGACCGTAGCCTCCTCCACATCATTGTAGGTCATCTCGATCGTCCGCATCTCATTCGATGCCCGCGTAAACGTCCTGTCCTTCATCTTCCAATGCAGGATCACCTGCTCCTCCATCGCGCGGAATTTCCCCGTGACAGCCAGTTTCCCCAACGGATCCGTTGCAGGTATATTGAAGATAAATGAAATTTCGTCGTCCACGGCTGGCAAAAGATGAACCCCACACCCGCCCCATGCAAAGCCAAATGACCCGCCATCCAATCTCTTCCCTTGGAGTTTAAAATTTAAAGTTTAAACTTTCCGACAAGATGACCTTCCTCTCGCCCCTTCTTCTCTGGTTCCTCGCCGCCGCGAGCGTCCCCGTCATCATCCATCTCCTCAACAAGCGCCGCCACAAAACAGTTCAATGGGCGGCCATGCAGTTCCTTCTGAAAGCCACCCGCGAGTCCCGGGGGAAAAAGAAAATCCGCCACATTCTCATCCTCACCTGCCGCGCCCTCGGCATCGCCGCCCTCGCCTTTGCTGCAGCCCGCCCCATCGTCTCCGGCCTCCTGGGCTGGGGCGCCGGCACCATAGACACCGTCGTTCTCGTCCTCGATCGCTCCGCCTCCATGGAACTCCGCTCCGGCGATGGCCAGGCCTCCCGCCGCGATCTCGTCCTCCAGAAAGTCCGCGACGCCATGCAAGACATCGGCAATCCCCGCCTCGTCCTCATCGATAGCGCCACCGGCAAACCTCAGGAAATCCCCTCCCCGGATGTCCTTGCGGAAATTTCCGCAACCTCGGCCACAGACTCCGCGTCGGACTTCCCCGCCCTTATGACACGCGCCGGTGAGTTCGCCGCCACCCTCACCGGCAAAACCGAAATCTGGCTCGCATCCGATCTACAGCGCTCCAACTGGCTCCCCGAAGACGACCGCTGGACCGCCGCCCGCGCAAACCTCACATCCCTCGCCCAACAGCCCTCCATCCGCGTCCTGTCACTCACCGGAACATCCGCGCCAAACATCTCCCTCCGCCTCCTTGGCACCCGCCGCACCGCGGACGGCCTCCTCCTCGATCTGGAACTCACCCGCTCCGAGGAATCCCGCGGCTCCATCGCCATCCCCATCACCACCAGCCTCAACGGCGCCGCCACCACGGAATCCGTCACCATCCCCGCCCAGTCCCTCCGCCTTCAGAAGCGCATCCAGATCTCCGAGGAAAACGCCTCCGGCGAAGGCTTCCTCTCCATCCCGCCAGACGGTAACCCCAGAGACAACTCCGTCTTCTACGCCTACGGAGCCGCCCGCCCTGTCAAAACCCTCATCGTCTCCCCAACCGGCGAATCCGCCGATTTCCTAGCCCTCGCCTCCGCCCCTCCCGGCTTCGAGAAACAAAGCTCCGAACGCATCGACCCCGCGAAATTCCCCACCATCCGGACCGGCGAGTTTGCCATGATCATCTGGTCAGCTCCACTCCCTACCGACCCCAACGCCCAAGCTCTGGAAACCTTTGTGAAAAGCGGCGGCCAGCTCGTCTTCACCCCTTCGGAAAACGAATCCACCGACACCTTCCTCGGCATGAAATGGCAACCCGTCACCCTCGCCGAAACCGGAAAATTCTTCATCCTCAGCGATTGGAACCAGACCGACGGCCCCCTCCGCGACGGGCTCGACGGCACACCCATCCCCGCCGAGCGCCTCCGCGCCATCAAGCGTGCCATCCCCGATGGCGACTCCGCCAGCCTCGCCCGCTGGGAAGACGGCGAACCATTCATCACCAGGAAAATCGTAGACAAAGGCACCGTCTGGTTCCTAGGCAGCACCCCGGACTACAAGTGGTCAAACCTCGGCGACGCCGATGTCCTCCTCCCCGCCCTCCAGCGCATGCTCACCATCGGCGCAGATCGTTTCGACTCCGCCTTCCTAGCCGAAGTCGGCACCGACATCACCAAACTCGCCCCCGGCGAGACCCGCACCCGCATCGACAGCTTCTCCCGGGAAAACACCGAAGCCACCGCCGGAGTCTTCCGCCTCGGCCAGCGCATCCTCGCCGTGAACCGCCCATTGTTGGAAGATGACCCCCAGATCACCACACCCGAAGATCTCGATCTCATGCTCGAAGACACCAACTACAGCCTCCTGGACCAGGCCGGCCAGGCCGCCGACCCCTCCCTTTCCACCGACATGTGGCGCACCTTCCTCATAGCCGTCCTCTTCTTCCTAATCAGCGAAGCCCTACTCTGCCTCCCAAAGAAATCAAAACCGGAAGCCACCGCCCCCACCTTCCGCCCCGCTTCTTAAAAAAAGCACAATACCTTCCGTGTATTCCGTGGTTCAAACTCTTTCCCCAACCCAAGCAAAAAAAGATTCGCAAGATTCGTAGTTCAAAACCCACCCAACCTCAGCCCCCTCCTGAATCATTGACTCCTCCCCCGTCTCAGGAGAAAACACCCCCCACATGCAGCACATAGCGATCATCATGGACGGCAACGGCCGCTGGGCGAAACAACGCGGACTCCCCCGCGCCGAAGGCCACCGCGCCGGAGCCGAATCCGTCCGCGAAGTCATGGACGCCTGCAAGGAAATGGATATCAAATATCTGACCCTCTACGCCTTCTCCTCGGAAAACTGGAGCCGCCCCGAAGCCGAAATCGAAGCCCTCATGACCCTCCTCGATCACTTCCTCGACGAGAAAGCAGAGGAACTCGACAAGCAAAACGTCCGCCTCCAGGCCATCGGCCAAATCGACCGCCTACCACAATCCACACGCGAGCGCCTCACCCGCATCCAGGAGCACACGAAAGACAACGACTCCATGACTCTCGTCCTCGCCCTCTCCTACGGCGCCCGCGAAGAAATCACTCAGGCCGCCAAAAACATTGCCCAGGCCGCCATCGACGGAAAAATCACCCCCGAAGAAATCACCAACGACCTCTTCGCCAGCCACCTCTACACCGCCGGCATCCCGGATCCGGATCTCCTCATCCGCACCTCAGGTGAAATGCGTATCTCGAATTTCCTCCTCTGGCAGATCTCCTACTCAGAGCTCTTTATCGTGAAAAAAATGTGGCCCGACTTCCGCCAAGGCGACCTTTTCGCCGCCGTAGAGGAATACAAAAAACGCCACCGCCGCTTCGGCGCATTGTAGAGAACGGACTGCAGGCTTCAGCCCGCCCAGTGCCCATCCGGAAACTCCAAACTTGCACACGAAAGCAGTGCACACTACTTTCGTGTCATGAAAAACATCACTCTCAGCGCGGATGAAAATCTCATTGAGCTAGCCCGCAAAAAAGCCCGCGAGCAAAACACCACCCTCAATTCATTATTCCGCAACTGGCTGGAAGAGTTTGCACAGCGAGAGGAGGCATCCAGAAAAGCCGATGAAGTCATAGCAAACCTATCGAAGCATCTTACTTTTGTTCAGAAATACACACGCGAAGAATTGAATGAACGCTGAATACTTTATGGACACCAACGTGTTCATTTACGCCTTCTCACCTTATGATCCGCAGAAAAGAAGCCGCGCGGCGGATCTGATAAAAACTGCAGTCACCACTTCCAAAGGAGTAATCAGTACTCAGGTCTTTCAGGAGTTCTTAAACGTAGCCCATCACAAGCCTACCGCCGCCATCCCGCCAAACGTGATTGAAGACTACATCGACCACGTCCTAACTCCCCTTTGCCGAGTCTTCCCCTCCCCCGCACTATATAAAAAAGCCATCCAGCTCCATCAGGAGACCCAATACCGCTTCTACGACTCACTCATTTTAGCCGCCGCCCTCGAATCAGGAGCAACAACCCTCTACTCCGAAGACCTCCAGCACGACCGTACCTTCGGCCACCTCCGCATCGTCAATCCCTTTCTCTAAACACACCGCCGGAGGCCTTGGACTGCTGCGGTCATCCGCAGCTTTCTCAGTGAGATCTCTTCCCGGAAAAACATCCGGATTTCCTTCCACAAGTCCGAAACAAACCCACAACCTCACTGCATCGGCACCTTCTCCAGTCCCAGATAGCTCCGTATCCCCTTCCTCACATCATTCACAATGATGAAAAGCACAGGCAGCAAAAACAGCGTGATCACCGTCGCGAACAAAATCCCGAACGCCAGACTCGCCGCCATCGGTTTCAAAAACTGCGCCTGAACCTGCTTCTCGATCAGCAACGGAGCCAACCCCAGAAACGTCGTCATAGACGTCAGCAAAATCGCCCGGAACCGATCCATCCCCGCTTCCGCCACAGCATCAGCTAGCGGTTTCCCCTCATCCTGAAGATCTCCCACCGCGCACACCAGCACCAGCGAGTCATTCACAACCACACCTGAGAGCGCCAAAATCCCGAACACCGAAAGAATCGAGACCGGAATCCCCATCACATAGTGCCCCAGCAACGCACCGATCACCCCAAACGGAATCACCGACATAATAATCAACGGTTTCATGTAACTCCTAAGCGGGATCGAAATCAGGATGTAAATAAACACGATGGAGAAAGCAAAACCCTTGAGAAGCGAGCCCATCGATTTCTTCCGCTCTTTCACCTCACCACTTTCCTTAATCCCGATCGACGGATACTTCGCCAAAAAGTCAGGGAAAAACTCGGCCTCAAGTCTCTCAGTCACCACATCAGAACTCGTAGAAGCCTTGTTCACAGACGCATCAATCGTCACCACCCGCTTGTTGTCGATCCGCTCGATCGAAGCCAGCGCCTCAGAGTATTCCGTCTTCGCGATCACAGGAAAAGGCACCGCCGATCCATCCGGCGCGCGCACCCGCATCTCCTGAAGCGTCTGCAAAGAATTCCGCTGATCCTCCGGATACCTCACCATCACCCGCAGCTCGTCACGCCCGCGCTGTACCCGCTGCGCCTCCCTTCCGAAAAACGCATCACGCACACCCAACGCCAGATCCCGCCGAGTGAACCCGGCCGCCTCACCCTCCGGCGTGATGGAATACACGATCTCCGGCTTCCCAGACTTAAAGCTGTCACTGATATCGAAAGTCCCCGGATACGTCGCGATCTCCGCCTTCAGATCCTGCGCCGCCCTTTCCAGCTCCTCCAGATCATCACTCTCCAGATTAATCGCGACATCACCTCCAGGCGGCCCTGCCGTCGCGCTGAAAGTCAGAGACCTCGCACCAGCCACATTCCCCACCACCTTCCGCCAATCCTGAACAATTTGCTCAGATGGCAAAAACAACCTCTCAGTGGAACGCGTCATCTCCGCCGCCACCGAGACATCCGTATTATTACTCGCGGAAATCTGAATCTCCTTAAGCGGATTGTGCCCGAACTTTTTCTCATACCCCTCACCCAGCTTCCTCGCCTCATCCGCCATGCGCTGCGCCTGTTTGTGCAGATAGTCCACCGACTGCCCCTGCTCCAAACTCAGGTTCGCACTCACATTGTCATTGTAGATGTTCGGGAAAAACACAAACCGCAGCTGCCCCGCCGGGAACAGCCCGATCACCAGAATGAAGATCGCCACAAACCCTGCTAATACCGCATATCGCCACGGGATCGCCCATCGTATCGCCGGCGCATACCAGTTCCGCACCATCCAGGTTAGACCGTTCGCCACCTTCTTTTGAAAACGCACAAAGGTCTTAGAAATCACATTCTTCGGCTTTTTATGCACATTCAGATGAGCCAAATGCGCCGGCAGGATCAGCTTTGATTCAATCAGGGAAAAGATCAGACAGAACACCACCGTCGTCGCAATCTGCCCAAACACATTTCCCAGCCGCCCGCTCACCTGCGTCAGCGGCAGGAACGCCGCAATCGTCGTAATTACTCCGAAAGTAGCCGGCGTCACCACCTTACTCACGCCACGCACCGTCGTCGCAATCGCATTTTCATCCTCCTCATCCGCCGCCTCCTTTTCGGAGTAAATCGACTCACCGATCACAATCGCGTCATCCACCACGATCCCCAGCACCACCAGAAACCCGAATGCCGAGATCACATTCACCGTCATATCGATCCCCGGGATAGGGAAGATCGTAATCGCTCCCGCCAGTGAAACTGGAATTCCGATCGCCACCCAGAACGCCAGCCGGAGATTTAGGAAAAGCATCAGCGTCCCCAAAACCAGCATCACCCCGAAAAACCCGTTCTTACCCAGCAGCTTCAGCCTGTCCTTGATGTTCGTCGATCCATCCAGCCAGCTCGCCAGCTTCACCCCCTCCGGCAGATCCTTGTAATTCTCCACCACCTTCCGCGCCTGAGTCACCGCATCGATGATATCGTCATTCCCCTCCGTCACCACCTTGAGACTCGTCGTCGGCTGCCCGCGGAACCTGTTCAGAAATTTCTGATCCACAAAGCCATCCCGCACATCAGCCACATCCCTCACAAAGATCCGCGTCCCGTCCGCATTCGTCCTCACCGGAATGCTCTCGAAATCCACTTTGTCATACGCCTGATCCCGCGCCCTCAATGAAATATCGCCACGTTCGGATCGCACATCACCGCCACCCAGATCCACCGAATTGTTCGTCACCGCATCCGCCAGCTCCTGGAAAGTCAGACCGTACTTCCTAAGCTGCTCCTCGGATGGCTCTATGGAAATTTCATAATCCCGCGCGCCTATCGTATCCACCAGTGAAATCGCAGGCTGCGCCAAAAGCTCATCCCGGATCACCCGCGCAGTCTCCTTCCGCAGAGCCTCATCCTCAGAACCATAGATCTCCAGCCACAGCACCTGATTCGATCTCACGTTCTCCGTCACCACCGGTTTCTCCGCTTGATCCGGCAGTGTCGGGATCGCATCCACCTGCACCTTCACATCATCCAGCAGCTTCTCGACGTCATAGCCCTCCACGGCTTCTACCGTCACCACTGCCTGGCTATCCGTGCTCTCAGACCGTATCTCTTCGATCCCGCTGATCGATTCCAGCGACTCCTCAATCCGGATCGCCACACCCCGCTCCACATTCTCCGGAGTCCCCCCGCGGATCTGTACGGTAATCGTCACAGACTCCGCCGCAAAAGCCGGAAAACCTTCCTTCCTCACGGTCAGCATGGAAAAAATTCCCGCCACGACAATCGTAAGCATCAAAATGTTCGCCACCACGGGATTCGAGGCGAACCAGGTTATGAAAGGATGTTTGTTCACAGAAAATTAGAAAATTTGACCCTACTCACCGGCTTCCAAATCCGCCTCCCGCACCTTCATCCCCTTGCGGAAATTACTCAGAGGCCGCGAAACCACTTTCAGCTCCCCTTCACTTTCCCCCGTATCAATGTAAGCACTCCCTTCAAAACTCAGAACCCGCTCTGCCTCCAGCCGATCCAATTTCCCCTCACCATCCATGATCCAGACATACTCGTCATTCACGTAAGCCGCCTCCGGGATCTTGTAAGTCTCAGAAAGACTGGCCGCCTCAATACCCACATTTGCAAAGATTCCCACTGGCAGAGGCTCCTCCTTGTTCGCAAACGGTTTCTCCACCTCCGCCACCACATACACCACCTGATTGCGCTCATCCACCGTCGGCTCCATCCTCACCACATTCGCCTCCCACACCGCACCCGGCTTCAACGGACTCGTCACCTCCGCCTTGGAAGGGATCTCCACCCGCCTCACCTGATCCGCCGTCAGCGGCAAGCGTATCTCCACCTTCTCAGTGGAAACCAAAGTCCCCAGAGAAGTCTGCGGGCTCGCCTGATTCCCCGGTGACGCGACCCGCGCCGTCACAATCGCCGCAAACGGCGCACGCACCTCCGTCCTTTCCAGATCCGCTTGCGCCTTCGTCACAGCAGCCTTCGCCGACGCGATCCCCGCTTCCGTCGCCGCCAGCTGTGGCTTCCGTAAAACAAAATCAGAAGCCTTCGCCAAACTCCTCCCGGATGCTTCCCAGTCACCCGCCGCCTGTTCCGCACGGATCGCCTCCTCCGCATAAGTCCGCTCCGCCACCGTCAGGTTCGACTCCTCCACAGCCAGCGCCGCCTCGAAGTCGGTCGGATCGATTTTCACCAAAACCTCATCCTCCTCAACCATCTCACCCGTCCGGAATTTTCCCGAAACATTCGTGATTCTACCGCTCACCTGCGGCATCAGATCCGTCTCAAAATAACTCACCACCTTCCCGAACGTCCTCACCGGCGGCCGATGTTCTTCTGGCGAAACAGCAACCACATCCACAATGGGAATCACCTCCGGCGGCACCTTGCTCTTCGGCTCCGGCTTCAGCGTTTTCATAAACCTGAATCCCAGCAACGCGAACACAACGATCGCCAAAGGAATGACTATTTTTAGTAAGACTTTCATATCATTAGTAAGCTTTTCCCAACGCCAGCGCCAGTGCCACCCGGTTTTGGAAACGCAGGTTCTTCAAATTGATCAGCGCCTCCTCCGCAGCAAACCTACGCCGCTTCGTCTCCAGCACATCCAGAATATCGTTCAATCCGCTTTCAAAATTCCGCAAGCTCCGGTCTTCCGCCTTTTGCGCCGCATCCAGCGCACTCGCCGTCGCAGCCTCCTGCCGTTTCAGCGACACCTCAGAGCCCAACCCGTCTTCCACCTCCCGGAAGGCATTCAGCACAGTGGAACGGTAACTCGCCAGCGCCTGCTTCGCCCGTGCGTTCGCCGCTCCCAGCTCAGCCCGCAATGCTCCTCCATCAATGATTGGCGCACTCAGATTCGCCGCGATCGACCACACATTGAAATTGCTGTTGGCTAGATCACGCAGCGAAGACGATTGCCGCCCCCCACTCGCTGTCAGGGAAAAACTTGGAAACAGATCCGTATAAGCCACCTTCACATTCGCGTCCGCTGCCAGAATCCGCCGGTACGCCGCTTGCACATCCGGTCTCACCAGCAGCAAAGCGGAGGGCAGTCCGGACTTCACGCTCCTGTTCAGCGAAGGCCATCCACCCGCCGAAGCACTAGCATCGGGGTAAGCACCCGTCAGTGTAGCCAGAAGCCGCGCCGCCTGGTCCCTGTTGTCCTTCGCCGCCTCTACAGCCGACCGAGAATTTTCCACATCCGTCTTCGCCAGGCTCAGAGCCCCAAGGTCGGATGTTCCCAGTTCGAAGCGCCGGTTCACCAGATCATATGTGTCTGAAAACGATTTCAACTGCGC
>JBPOGC010000200.1:0-4651 GCA_051251795.1 Luteolibacter sp.
TGTTTTTGGTTGGGGTTGTTTTTGCTCCGTGCTTGCAAGGCCGGGGTGGCTGGGGGAGGGTCTGGGAGATGGAATTTCTGGATAAAATGGAGAAGAAGATGGGCTGGCTGTCGTTTCCTGGGCTGCTGAAGTATTACGCGCTGTTTCATGTGATGGTGTTCCTGCTGCAGGTGGTGAATCCGGAGATCAGGCAGGTTCTGAGCTTTGACAAGAGCCTGATTTTTGCGGGGGAATATTGGAGGGTTATTACGTTTCCGTTCGCGGATGGCGGGGGGCAGGTGGGTGCTTTCGCGATGCTGTTTTTGTTTTTCATGGTGATGATCGCTTTCATGATGAATGACGCGCTGGAGGGGGCGTGGGGTGTGTTCCGCGTGAGTGTGTTTTTGTATCTGGGATATTTTGCGCTGCTGTTCGCGAATTTCGTGTTTCCCGTGCCACTGCCGGGGGCTGGTTTTTTCATCTACACATCAGCGTTTTTCGCTTTTGCGACCTTGTTTCCCAAGCATGAGTTCCTGATGTTTCTGGTGATCCCTGTGCAGGTGCGCTGGCTGGCGATTCTTCTGGCCGTAATGACTGTTGTTTCCGCCGTGAGCTTCCATCCTGTGTATTTCATCTATGTGGTTCTGAGTTTTCTGAACTACATTCTTTTCGCAGGTATTCCAGCGCTGAAGGGGAAGGCGAGAGTGGTGAAGGCTGTCGGGTGGCGGAAAAAATTCGAGGGTAGTAAAACCGATCCGGACAGTGCGTTCCACAAGTGCGAAGAATGTGGAAGGACGGAGGTTTCCGACCGGGAACTGGAATTCCGTATGGCGGAGGACGGGAAGGAATACTGTGTGGATCACTTAAAAGAGTGAAAATTTCCTTTTCCCGAGTCGAGGGATGTCCAGATTGGCGCTGCATATGAAGTTAATTGTAATTGCAGTTCTTGCGCTCCTTGTCGGAGGAAGTTGGATTAAGTTCTCGAATTCTGGGAACAAAATCAAATCCCTGGAGGCGGAGATCAAGACGCATTACGACACGGGTGACCGGGATGAGCTGGTGCCGGAGCTGACGGAGAAAATGGGTGGGCTGGAGGCGCAGAGGGTTTTCAACGGGATCCTGCTTGTCTTTCTGACGGCTGGTTTGGTTGGGATTCTCTTCGTGGTGTATGTGCTGCCGATGCTGGGGGACAAACTCTCGGAATCGATCTACGGTAGTGCGGAAGAGGTGGAGAAGGATGCCCTGCATGAGGCGCGTGTGAAAATGGCACAGGGCGAATGGGACGAGGCGGTCGCCGAGTTCCGCGAGGTGGCCGGAAAGGAGCCTGGCAACATGCTTCCGTGGGTGGAAATTTTCAAAATACAGCGTCAGCATCTGGAAGATCCGGCGGCGGCGCTGGAGACACTCAAGGAAGGGCTCGGGAGTCAGGAGTGGCCGGAAGATGACAAGGCTTTCATGATGTTCCGCATGGTGGAGGTGAATGAGGAGGATCTGAATGACAAGGAGTCCGCGGCGGCGGTGCTCAAGAAGGTGATGGAGCAAATGCCGGAGACGCGGCACTCGGCGAATGCCAGGAACAAGCTGCTTTCCTGGGGAATGGCATAAAACGAGGCTATGCGGACGGCGCTCCAGAGCATTTGGCTACGACGGCCGGTGTTTTTGTTGGCTGTCCTGCTGGTTGCGTGGCTCTTCCTGGATGCGTGGTTGCCGGGATTTTCCTGGGTGGGGATTTTTTTAGTTTTAGGGGTCGTGGGCTTGGCGGGTGGGGTGCGGGCGGGTGTGTCCGCGTGTTTGCTCGGGGTGGGTTTGATTTGTTTTTCCCGCTGGGAGGAGGATACGAGGGAAAGGGAAGAGGAGGTTTTTGCAGGGCTTGGTTTGCGGTTGGTCGAGGCGAAACTGTTAGGGGATGTGGTGGGTGGGGATGGACGCTGGAGTGCGGTGGCGAGGCTGTATGGGAATGATTGTGGTGGGCAGAAGGTGAAGTGGAGGGGAGGTGGGGAGGTTCCTGTTGCGGGGACTCATTTACGTGCTTTCGGGACGTTTCATCCGCTGGAAGAGGAGCGAAATCCGGGATTGGTTGATAGGGCTGAGAGGCTGCGTAACGAGGGGGTTGTGGCGGTTTTCCGAGCGAGCGAGATGAGGGAGGAAAGGTGGATCGGGTCTTTCTCGGAATGGGCTGCGAATTTCAGGGAGGGCTTCCGGAATGGTATTCTTACGGGGCTGGATCCGGAAAGCAGGGCGGCGAAGGTGATTCGTGCGGCGGTGATCGGGGAGAGATCAGGGGATTCCCTGGAGCTGGTGAGGGATTTTCGGCACAGCGGGACGCTCCATGTGTTCACGGTGAGTGGGATGCATGTGATGATGGTGGGGAGCTTGGTATGGTTTGCTTTGAAATGGGTGGGTGTGCCGAGGAGGTGGGCGGTTCCTTTGATTGTCGGGACGATGTTCGGGTATGCATGGATTGCGGGGAGTGGGCCGGCGGCGATGCGGGCGGCGTGGATGAGCAGTGTGTTTCTGGCGGCGTTTTCCTTGCGCCGGAGGCCGGATCTCTTGAATTCGCTGGGGGTGGTGCTGCTGGTTTCGCTGATATGGAATCCGTTGATGTTGAAAATGCCAGGTGTGCAGCTTTCCTATGGTGTGGTTGCTGCGATCGGGTTGCTGACTGTGCTTGTGAGGAGGTTTTTCGTTTGGATCGCAAAGGAGGAGGAATTTCTTCCTGTGAGTGAGCAGGGACATGTGAGGAGAAGGTGGTTGAAATTCCGGAGGGGGCTGGCGGAGGCTTTGGCAGTCTCGATGGCGGCATGGATAGGTTCGGCACCTTTGAGTATGTTCCATTTCAAGCTGATCACTCCGGTGTCTGTGATCGCGACGGTAGTGCTTGTGGCACAGGTGTATGTGTTGCTGCCGGTGGCTCTGGTTTCCACGATGTTTTATCCGGTTGTTCCGGGTTTTTCAGCAGTTTTGAATCGTGGAAATGCCTGTGTGGCCAGGTCTTGCGCTGGGACGGCGGGGTTCTTTGCTTCGTTGCCGGGGGCTTGGATTCCGGCGGGTTTCCCGGAAAAAGATTCGCTGTTGATCTATGATCTGGATTACGGGGCTGCGGCGGCGTGTTTTACTTCAACTACTGGGAATGCCGTACTGATCGATACCGGAGGGGATTTCAATTTGGAATCGCAGGTTGGGATCTCGCTCAGGAACCTGGGGATCAGGCCGGACTCGGTGATCTTTACCCATGCGGATGCGGGGCATGTGGTGGATGCGGAGTTACTGACTGGGATGTTTGAGGTTCGTCAGCTCGTGGCCGCTGGTTCGCTGGTGAGCGATTGGGAAGGATTTTCCCGGAAGGGTATGAATGTGGTGAAGCCTGTTGTTGGAGATGTGTTGGACTTTGGAGGAGGGGTGACGGGGGAGGTTTTGTTTTCTCCGTTTTCCCATGGAGGTGGGTCGCTGGCTGATGACAGGAGCCTGGTTTTCCGGATGGACTGGCATGGTTGGAAGATTCTCTGGCTGGGGGATGGCGGGCGGATGATCGAAGAACGGATGTTGGCGTCCGGAAAGGATCTGTCGGCTGACGTTATTGTGGCTGGTTGCCATGAGAGTGACCTGAGTCTCACGGAGGATTTTGTGAAGGCGGTGAATCCTCGGGTGATTGTGATACCACAGGCTCCCGGGAGTGAGATGGATCCTTATCGCGAGGGGTTGCGGAAGCGGTGGGAAAGGAAGGGAGTAGTGACGATCGATCAGAAGGTGACGGGTGGGCTGACAGTGAAGGCCGGGGAGGGGGAGATTGTTTTCGAGGGATTTGTGGACGGATCCCGGATGGTTTTTGAGCGGTGAAGGCTTCTAGATTTTTTTCCGAAAAGGGAGTGCTAGCAGGAGGAATAGGATGAATGCGATTCCTTGCATTGCGAGGAGGTAGAAAGGCCAGGGACCCAGATGATCGATGAGGGAAGGGTTGGGAGGAGGGGCTGAGGCAAAGGCGAAGTTGGTTTTCAGGATTGCGTTGATGAGCAGCGCCACTGCCTGGTAGGCGATGGAGATTCCAAACACTATCAAGGGAGATTTCCACCATGGGGAGGCGGGGCGCCATTTCAGGACGATAGGGATGTAGAGGGCTGCTGCGACGATGGCGAAGTGCTGGATGAAGAAGTGAATGAAAGGGGCGGATGGCGGGCCGTGAGGGATGGCCGGGGTGATGAGCGCCTGGGTGGTGGCAGCTATGCCCCAGAAGTAGGTGAGAGTGAGGAGGATGGGCTTGCGGGTGAAGAGTGCGAAGCCCGCGACGATGGCGGCGAGATCACAGAGATGAAGAGGGAGGATGTTGTCGAGGATGCGGGGGTAGTCGCGCCATGCCCAGAGGGCGAAGGGGTAGGCGGCGAGGTTTAAAAAGGCTATGAGGGCTGTGATTTTTCTCTGGTTTCCTTCGGAGCGTTTTGCGATTACTATAAAAATAGTAATTATTGTGAAGCCGATGACGAGGGTGATGAGGTGCTCGCGGCTGAAAGGGTGGAAGGGCATGAAATGTTAAATTCTAAACTTTGGAATTCAATGAAAGCGTATGAGGGAAAAGATGGAGCCTAAGATTGCAGGAGACGTGCGACGTCTGCTAAATCCTGTGGGCGACCGGTGGCTTGTTTGTTACGGATGAGTTCTTCTCTTCCGATAGCCATGA
>JBPOGC010000201.1:0-4615 GCA_051251795.1 Luteolibacter sp.
GTGGTGCGCCAGATGATGTCGCCTATCTGCTTCTTACCGACGGTCTTGTTGTAGAAGCCGATCTCGTTTGGCCAGATTTCGTTGAAACGGACACGTCCCGGAGTGGTCTCAATGATCTTGAGATCTTTTTCACCATAAGGTGTGTCCTTTCCGTAATCGATGTTCCGGATGCGGATCCAGGAATGGTAATCGATCTTGCGGGAAGCAATCGCGAACTCGACTTCCGAAGAGTTCTCGAAAAGTGGAAGGTGCTCTTGCTTCTCACGATCTGCCTGCGTGCGGATCGGCGCCCATGTGAGGTAGTAAGTTCCAAGAATGATGTCCTGGGAAGGAACCGTGATCGGGCGTCCGGAAGCAGGTGAGAAGATGTTGTTCGGGGCAAGCATCAGCTGGCGTGCTTCCATCTGTGCCTCGATGGAAAGCGGAACGTGGACGGCCATCTGGTCGCCGTCGAAGTCCGCATTGTAAGCGGTACAAACGAGCGGGTGAACGCGGATGGCGGAGCCCTCGATAAGCTTCGGCTCGAAAGCCTGGATGGACAGACGGTGAAGAGTAGGAGCACGGTTGAGAAGGATCGGGTGACCCTTGGTGACTTCCGCGAGGATGTCCCAGACTTCTGTGGTCTTGCGGTCGATCATCTTCTTGGCCGAGCGAACCGTATGGCAGTAGCCGAGTTCTTTCAGGCGGCGGATGATGAACGGCTCGAACAATGTGAGAGCCATTTTCTTCGGAAGACCGCACTGGCCGAGCTTGAGATCGGGACCAACAACGATGACGGAACGGCCGGAGTAATCGACGCGTTTTCCGAGAAGGTTCTGACGGAAACGACCGCCTTTACCCTTGAGCATGTCGCTGAGGGATTTGAGCGGACGGTTGCCCGCGCCTGTGACTGCACGACCGTGACGGCCGTTGTCGAAGAGGGCGTCAACAGCTTCCTGAAGCATGCGCTTCTCGTTCCGGATAATGACTTCCGGGGTTTTGAGAAGAAGCAGGTTCTTGAGACGGTTGTTCCGGTTGATAACGCGACGGTAGAGGTCGTTCAGGTCGGAAGTGGCGAAACGGCCACCTTCGAGAGGAACAAGCGGACGAAGGTCTGGCGGGATGACTGGGAGAACCAGTTGGATCATCCACTCCGGACGTGTCTTGGAAGCCGCGAAGCCCTGAGTAATTTTCAGACGCTTGGAGAGCTTCTTCTTGTTCTGCTTGGACTTGGTCGTGCCGAGTTCCTCTTCCAGCTCGACTGCGAGAGCCGCGAGGTCAATCTGCTTCAGAAGCTCCATGATCGCTTCCGCGCCCATCATTGCTTTGAAGGATCCGTCACCGTATGTGTCTTCCGCTTCACGGATTTCCACTTCGGTGAGGAGTTGGCCGACTTCGAGGGCGGTCTGGCCCTGGTCTGTCACAACGTAATCCTCGTAATAGATGACGCGCTCAAGCTGGCGTGCGCTCATGTCGAGCATCAGTCCGATGCGGGAAGGCATGCACTTGTAGAACCAGATGTGTGAAACAGGAACAGCAAGCTCGATGTGGCCCATGCGCTCGCGACGGACGCGGCTCAGGGTTACTTCCACGCCGCAACGGTCACAGACGACACCCTTGTGCTTGATGCGCTTGTATTTTCCGCAGGCACATTCCCAGTCACGGGTAGGGCCGAAGATGCGCTCACAGAAGAGACCGCCCTTTTCGGGTTTGAATGTCCGGTAGTTGATTGTTTCCGGGTTCTTCACTTCGCCTTTTGACCAGGAACGGATTGTTTCCGGTGCTGCGACGGTGATGGAGACCTGGTCGAACGCTTCCGGGCGCTCGTCGACTCCGAAGATTTCGCGAAGGTTGTTATCTACACTCATAATATGTATTTGGCTTAAATGTGGGGTTGGTTTCGCGGTTCAAATTAAAGGGTGAGATCATCGAGGGAGAAGTCGTCTCCGGATCCAGGCAACGGCGCACCGTGCGTGGTCTGACCGCTGCGTCCTGGGCGGACGTCGAGGCCAAGGGATTGCATTTCCTTGATGAGGACGTTGAACGATTCCGGCGTGCCGGCTTCGAGGTTGTTGTCTCCTTTGACGATTGCCTCGTAGATGCGTGTGCGTCCCTGGACATCGTCGGATTTGACGGTGAGGATTTCCTGAAGGGTATAGGCGGCTCCGTATGCTTCGAGCGCCCAGACCTCCATTTCCCCGAAACGCTGGCCACCATACTGTGCCTTACCACCGAGCGGCTGCTGGGTAACGAGGGAGTATGGACCGACCGCACGGGCGTGGATCTTGTCTGCGACCAAGTGGCCGAGTTTCAGCATGTAGATGTAGCCGACAACGATAGGATTGTGGAAAGCCTCGCCGGTGCGACCATCGTAGAGGGTCGATTTACCAGCGGTGCTGCCGTCCTTGCCGTCACCAATCCAGGTGTAGCCAGGAGTTTCCTTCATGCTGCCCTTACGCTCGACAGCCTTGCGGCCGTCTCCGACTACTTTCATGCCGTCGACCTTCTTGGCCTCGGACATGAAGTCCCAGATGACATCTTCCTTGATGCCATCGAAAATCGGGGTGGCGACCTTGAAGCCGAGTGCTTTCGCAGCGACACCGAGGTGAGTCTCGAGAACCTGTCCGACGTTCATCCGTGATGGAACGCCGAGTGGGTTGAGGCAGATATCGACCGGAGTTCCGTCATGCAGGTAGGGCATGTCTTCTTCCGGGACGATTGTCGCGACAACACCTTTGTTTCCGTGACGTCCGGCCATTTTGTCTCCGACGGAGAGCTTGCGCTTGGCGGCAACGAAGACTTTCACTTCCTTGATCACGCCTGGATCGACATCGTCGCCGGACTCGAGCTGGTCGAGTTTGCGTTCGCGGTCTGTGTCCAGTTCCTGGAAACGGCTTTCGAAGGAGTTGATGATCTCGACGATCTTGTTACGGATCGGGGAAGGATCGATCTCAATGTGATCGTGAACGGAAGCAAGCTTGCGAAGCAGGGTCTTGGTGATCTTGCGGTTCGCAGGGATGATGATCTCGCCAGTCTGAGCATTTACGACGTCGAGAGGAATTTTCTCACCGAGCAGGATGTCGGAAAGTTTCTCCGTGAGGTCGTCAGTCAGCTTGTCAGCCTTCTTCTTGTGCTCGTCGTTGATTTTCTTGAGGTGCTTCTTGAGCTCCGCAGGATCGACTTTTTCCGCACGCTTCTTGGCAAGGCCGTGTGAGGAAACGCGGACGTCCTGGACAATCCCGGTGCAGCCGGATGGCACGCGGAGGGATGTGTCTTTTACGTCAGCGGCTTTCTCACCGAAGATGGCGCGCAGGAGGCGCTCTTCCGGGGCGAGTTCCGTTTCGGACTTGGGAGTGATCTTACCGATGAGGATGTCACCGGGTTTCACTTCCGCGCCGATGCGGATGATGCCGTCGTGGTCGAGGTTGCGAAGTGCTTCCTCACCTACGTTTGGAATGTCACGTGTGATTTCCTCGGGGCCGAGTTTCGTGTCGCGAGCTGCCACGTCGAATTCGGAGATGTGGATGGAAGTATAAACATCGTCCTTAACCACACGCTCGGAGATAACGATAGCATCCTCGAAGTTGTAGCCGTTCCAAGGCATGAAGGCTACCAGCACGTTACGTCCGATGGCGAGTTCGCCGTCTTCTGTGTTCGGGCCGTCTGCGAGGACTGTGCCCTTCTTGATCTTCTGGCCGACCGAGACGATTGGCTTCTGATTGATGCATGTGCCAGCATTGGAGCGCATGAACTTACGCAGCGGGTAGGCGAAAATGCCTTTCGTTACGTTCGTTTTGACTGCTTCAGGATCGCTGAGGAATTTCTCGTCGGTGACGGGAAGTTTGCCATCCGCTGAAGTGATGACGATTTCCGCAGTGGCTGCGGCAACGATGCCGTCTGCTTCGGAGACAACCACGGCGCGGGAGTCGCGGGCGGCTTTGCCTTCTAGGCCGGTGCCGACGAATGGAGACTCGGAAACGAGAAGCGGCACACCTTGGCGCTGCATGTTCGATCCCATCAGGGCGCGGTTGGCGTCATCGTGCTCGAGGAACGGGATGAGGCCGGCTGCGACTGAGACGAGCTGTTTCGGGGAAACGTCCATGTAATGCACCGCGTCCGGAGTGGACTCGATGAATTCACCACGCTCACGGGCATCGATACGCTCGGTCTCGAACCTACCGTTCTTGTCGATGACATTGGATGCCTGGGCGATGAGGTAGCTTTCCTCTTGGTCGGCTGTGAGATACTCGATCTCGTTGGTAACTTTCCCCTTCTTGACCTTGCGGTAAGGGGTTTCGATGAAACCGAACTCGTTGATCCGGGCGTAGGTGCACATCGAGTTGATGAGACCAATGTTCGGACCCTCGGGGGTTTCGATCGGGCAGATACGGCCGTAGTGGGACGGATGAACGTCACGCACTTCGAAGCCGGCACGGTCGCGGTTCAGACCACCAGGGCCGAGAGCGGAGAGACGGCGCTTGTGAGTCAGCTCGGCCAGAGGATTGGTCTGGTCCATGAACTGGGAAAGCTGGGAACGGCCGAAGAAATCACGAACGACAGCGGAGAGCGCTTTCGGGTTGATGAGTTTCTGCGGGGTCATGCCCTCGATGTTTACGTCGAAGAGAGTCATGCGCTC
>JBPOGC010000202.1:0-4568 GCA_051251795.1 Luteolibacter sp.
TTGCGGCGCTTGTGATGCCAGAGAACATCTGCGGAGGCAAAGGAGACTATCAGATAGTCTCCCAACGCACGGGCTTCTTCAAAAAACTGCAGATGGCCTGCGTGAAGGATGTCATAGCAGCCGGATACAAAAACTTTTTTCATGGGTTTGGAGATTTTCAGTAAAGGGTCAACATCACATTGCCAGCCAAACTTGAAGATAGATTCTGTCTTCCTGTCTGCTAGCGCCTATAAAGAACAACCAGATACGCTACCGCCCCTGGTCGATTTTTCTTTGCGAAAGAAAAAAACCATCGGGGGTCGATCTTGGGGAATTGGGGTAAACGAACGAATCTCTTCGCACGCGGTCTTGATGGAGCACTAACCGAAAGATTAGTTCAATCTAAAATGAACTTTTACGGTTTTACGTATCATCTTTAAAAACTGGGAATGGGTTTGTTTGGGAGTAATATTGCAAAGAGGTCGAGATCAACTGGCTGCATCTCGCCTAGGAACTCGATGAGTACCTTTACCCTTTCAGAAGCGGGAGCGATGCTCTGGACGGTTCCTTTCATTCCTTGGAAAGGACCATTCGCCACCTCAATCTCATCACCTTCCGACAGAGAAGGAGCCACGGTGAACATCTCCTCATCGTCTGTGCATTGCGCCTTCACCTGGGAAATAAGAGAATCGACAAATTTTCCCGGTACAGGCGGGATCTCGCTTCCGAAGCGCACAAGGCCACGCACCCCCTGGCAAAAAGTCACGGCGCGTTCCATTTCTGTGAGGTCGAACTTCGCCAGGACATATCCGGGAAACA
Organism: Luteolibacter sp.; assembly: GCA_051251795.1. Taxonomy (GTDB): domain Bacteria; phylum Verrucomicrobiota; class Verrucomicrobiia; order Verrucomicrobiales; family Akkermansiaceae; genus Luteolibacter. The sequence continues at coordinate 799 of JBPOGC010000202.1, forward strand.
ACGGCTCCAGCCACCATACCTTACCCCGGCGAGTGGCCTTGCGGTATTTGATCCGTGGACAGAACACCTCGATCCCTTCGATTTCGCGCAGATGTCTGGCAGCGATGTGCTCACGCTTTGTGTGCGTCCGGACGCAGAACCATTGGGTTGTTGTTGTTTCCGAATCTGTCATTCACCTAGGATTTTCTGAAGAACCGGAAGAACCTGCTTGCCGCGTTTTATCCATTTCTCGATACGGTCGACGCGTTCGTTGAAAAATTTGCGTTCCACAGGATCAGTCGACAACGAGGCTGTTTCCGTAATCTGTCTAAGCTTTAAGCTGCCACTGTCGAGATGCGGTCGTATCTGCTCCCTGATGAATCCTCCTGCAAGCCGCTTTAGTTCCACTGCAGGCTCGTAATACGCCCTGCGATCGCCGTGCCGAGGAACCTCACGCACTGCTCCCAAGCCCCGCAATGTCCGTAAACCCTGACTGGCGGAGCCTTTGGAAATACCAAGAAGTGCCACGAGATCATCCAATGCGAGTGGTGTTGGTGAAATATAGAGCAGTCCGTAAATCTCCCCCAGAGAGCGGGGCAATCCCAACACCTTCACTCCATCCACAAAGAAATCCACAATCTGCTGCTGTAACGCGGAAAGCTGGCCATCGCGCGTCTCAAGAGTTTGGGGGGATGAGTCCACACCACTTGATTATCGTAAGCAGCAAAACAGTTCAAGTTTTTTTGAACTATCGCGCGAAACGCCTTTCAGTTCAGTAGCTCACTTAATTTCCGCATCCACCAGTTCCTGCAACTCCTCCCAACGCGTATAAAAAGAGGCAACCTCTTTACGCCCAGCCTCCAGCTTCTCCATCTGCGCCGGAATTTCCTCATAACGGTTCAGTTGGAAATCCGGATCATTCAGCAAAGTCTCTATCTCAGCGACAGTCTCTTCCGCTTCCAGAATCCGCTCCTCCATCCCATCCAGCTCCGCACGCTCCTTTTGGGAAATCTTTCTCGTCTTTCCCTTTGGCTTCGACACGGATTTTGGCGATTTTAAAGCTTTGTAAGCCTGTGCCTGCGCCTTTTGCGCTGCCTCCCGAGCCTGTCTTTTTTCCAGATAATACGAGTAATTCCCCGGGGTCACGTGAATCCCACCGTCCTCGAAAGCAATGATCTGGTCACAGATCCGGTCTAGGAAATACCTGTCATGGGAAACACAAAGAATACTCCCGCCAAAGCTGGACAACGCCTCCTCCAGCATGCGCAGCGAAGGTAGATCCAAGTCATTCGTCGGCTCATCCAGCACGATCAGGTTTCCACCGGTTTTCAGCACCTTCGCCAGCATCAGCCGAGCCCTCTCGCCCCCGGAAAGCAGATCCACCCGCTCATTGATCCTCTCATTGTTGAAAAGAAACCTCCGCAAATACGCCCGTGCGCCCAGCGACTCATTGCCAAACTGCACCTTCTCGTTCCCATCGGAAATCTCATCCAGCAGCGATCCCGTCCCGTCCAGCTGCATCCGCGTCTGGTCAATGTAATTGATCTTCACCCGTTTCCCCAAAACCGCAGTGCCTTCGGTAGGCTCCAATTGGTCGAGACAAAGCTTCAGCAACGTGGTTTTACCCACCCCGTTTTTCCCCACGATCCCCGTGCAAGTCCCCGGTCGTATCGAAAGATCCAGATTCCGGAAAAGCCACCTCGGCAGATTATCCGAGCCAACATTCATCCCCGCCGCCTCCAGCTCGATCACCACATTCCCCAGATCCGCCGCCGGTGGTAGCAGTAAGTCCATCTCCCGCTCCTCCGGCGGAGCATCCTGGCCTTCCACTTCGTAAAAGGCATCGAGACGGGAACGTTGTTTGGTTCCTCGGGCTTTGACCCCGGAGCGCACCCATTCGAGCTCTGATTTCAGGAACTTCTGGCGCTTTTGTTCTGACTGCTCGGCGATCTGCTGGCGGATGGCCTTGGATTCGAGGAAGGCAGTGTAGTTACCGGGATGGGAGTAAGCTTTCCCGTTGTCGATTTCAATGATGCGGGTGGCGATGACATCAAGGAAGTATCGATCATGCGTCACGAAGATGACGGCTCCAGCGAAGTTTTTCAGCACATCTTCCAGCCACCGGATCGACTCAGCGTCAAGGTGGTTGGTAGGCTCATCGAGCAACAGCAGATCCGGCTGACAGGCAAGCGCCCGGCAAAGCGCCACCCGCCGTTTCTCCCCCCCGGAAAGCGGCCCCGTGGGAGCCTCCAGCGGTGGAGTCCCCAGCGCGTTGGACAGCGAAACAATCCGCGCATCCAGATTCCACCCGTCCGTATGATCGATCAGCTCCAGGAAACCCTGCAGCTCCGTCTCCGTCCCGTCCCCATTCTCATACCGCGTAATCGCCTCCACAATATCCGCCGCACCCGCCGCGATATTTTCATGCACGGAAACATCCGGATCCAGCTCAAACTCCTGTGGCAAGTACCCCGTCCTGATCCCGCGCCTCAGGGAAATATCCCCGGAGTCCGCCGCCTGCTCCCCTGTCAAAATCTTAAGCAAAGAGGTCTTCCCACACCCGTTTCTTCCCACCAGCCCCACCTTCTCCCCGGCAGCAACCGCCAGCGTCACCCCATCGAGCAAATTCTGATAGGAATACGCCAGACGGATTTCATTCGCGGAAAGTAAAGTGGACATGGGAAAAGACCCACGCAAATGCACCCGAATCCCCCCGATTGAAAGACCAAACCGGAAAAACATCCCCAGCGGAAGAATCGTGCAAACACAACAGGCTGCAGCCTTCGTCCGCCAACTTCAGAAAGCCGGGAAACGCATGAGAAATGAAAACTGATTTTCCGAACCTGCTAAAACATCTTCAGGCATTCGAGGTAGACCACGTTCTTGTTGGAGGCATGGCTGCCAACGTCCATGGAAGCCCTATCACTACTATGGACTGCGACATCGTAGTTGCACATCTTACGCGACTGGCCGAAGCGCTCTCGTCGTTTGCACCAACCTTTCGTCACAAGGAACCTCCGCAGTCCTTTGGCGAGGACGAAGCGCAAAGAAGTGGATGGAAAAACATCCACCTCGATACTGATGCAGGTGTCCTCGACTGCTTGGGTGAAATCAAAGGCCTCGGCGACTACACAAGCTGCCTCGCCCAGAGCATGGAAGTCAGCCTCGGAGACTTCTCCATCCGCGTCCTCACCCGCCAGGCTCTGATCACCGCGAAAAAAGCCATGGGACGCCCCAAGGATTTGCTTACCGTCGCCCAACTGGAAATTGGCGGCGAACTCGAAGGGAAATAGCGTACGGGAAAATCGTTTCCCGAAAACCCCATCCTCCCCTTGCCACGGAGCCGCCCCCCGCCGTAAAAACCGCGTCCCGAACCACATGTCAGACACCACCCTCTCCCACGCCCACCTCTCCCTCATCGCAACTGAGACCGGCATCCCCCTCTCCTCCGTCACCGCCACCGCGAAGCTCCTCGCAGAAGGCGCGACCATCCCCTTCATTTCCCGTTACCGGAAAGAAGCCACTGGCGAGCTTGATGAAGTCCAGATCCAGACCATCCGCGACCGCATGCTCCAGCTCGCCGAGCTCGATTCACGCCGCTCCACCATTCTCAAATCCCTCGAAGAACGGAAACTCCTCACACCCGAGCTGAACAAGAAAATCCTCGCCGCCCTCACCCTCACATCCCTCGAGGACATCTTCGCCCCCTACCGCCCGAAGCGACAAACCCGTGCCACAAAAGCCATCGACAAAGGCCTCACCCCTCTCGCCGATTTCCTCCTCGAAAACCA
>JBPOGC010000203.1:0-4567 GCA_051251795.1 Luteolibacter sp.
CCCCCGCTCACCCCCCCTTCGATAGATTTTTCAATCTTCAGGGAGGTAGGAAAACAGGGACGGACACTACTCCGTTCATCTCCCCCCGGATACCTGTTGACCTGCCTCCCTGTTTCGTTTTCTGAAATGGCAGGGACGCCTGTCCCCAGGCGTCCGCTTCTGATGCTCACCCTTTTTTCAAAAGGCTCCTTACCTCAAAACAGATCTCCAATCGGAATCATCCAAACCCTGGAAGCCAATCAATCAACCCCCGCAAACTCTCCGGAAGAATCCAAACACCCCTCCGCCAGCCCCTCCACGGAAGCCACCGAGTCCACCTGACAAAGCTTCTGGCGCAGCTCCTTCGCCCCTGGGAACCCCTTGCAATACGCCATCAGCCGTCCGCGCATAGCCGTCAGGGTCTGCCGCTCATTCCCATACCTCTCACTCTCCACCGCCATCCGGCAATGGCGCAAAATCAGCTCCCACCTCTCCGTCAGCGGCACCGCGTCCATCACCATCCCCGTCTCCAGGAAATGCTTCGCCTCCCGGAAAACCCAGGGATTCTGCATCGCCGCCCGGCCTATCATCACCCCGCTCACAGCAGTCTCCCGCTTCCTCTTCTCCAGATCCTGCCCGCAGGAAATATCCCCGTTCCCGATCACTGGCACCGATACCCCACGCGCCACCGCATCGATCACATTCCAGTCAGCCTCACCGGAATACCCCTGAGCCCGCGTCCGCCCATGCACCGCGATCGCCTGCATCCCGCAGTCCTCCAGAGTCTTCGCCACCTCCACCGCATTTACCGAATCCGCATCCCAGCCAATCCGGATTTTAGCAGTAACAGGCACATCATCCCCCACAGCCTTCGCCACCCCGGAAGCCACACTCGCCAGCAACGGACAATCCCTCAGCAGCGATGAACCACCGTTCCGCGAAACCACCTTGTTCACAGGGCAGCCGAAGTTGATATCGATGAAATCCGGCTTCCTCCCCGCCAATCCCTTATCAATAATCTTCCGCGCCGCCTCGCCCATCCGCTCCCCGTCCGCCCCGAAAAGCTGCACCCCCACCGGCCTCTGCCCCTCGTCAAACTCCGTATACTTCCGCGTCCGCTCATCCGCCTGCATGATCCCCTCCGCGCTGACAAACTCCGTCACCATCACATCCGCCCCCATCTCCTTGCAGATCCTACGGAAAATAAGATCCGTCACCCCCGCCATAGGCGCGAGATACAACGGAAATTTCTCTTCTGAAAACCAGTGAAGCACGGCAGGACAATACCACCTAAGTCAATCCTGCGAACCTACTTCCCTCGGAACCCGTCAGAATCCCTCTGATACAGATCATTTCTCCGGTAGGCCGCGATCAGCATTTCCAGCTGTCGGATTGATCTCTTCAGGTCATCTCCCCTTCGGCTGTCCGCCACCGTCTTGGACTTTTCATACTCATTTACCACCATGATCGTCGGAATGATATCCGCGCCATTTTCCACCGCTTCTTCCACGGATTCGAAATGATGATGCTCCGCAAGAAACGTCCGGTGCGGCTCCAAAACCAAAGTAAATCCATGGTCGCCATATGCCTCGGAAAACGCCCCGTCGATCGTGATCGCCTTGCCGCTCCTCTTCACCGGAGACTCCCCTTTATCGATCTTCACCGGGACATGCCCGTTCACGATCAGTCCGGAATCCGCCTTCACACCGAACTCCTCCAGGATCTTGTCACAAAACCACTCCTCATGGATCAGCTCGTAATACGGATTCTTGATCTCCTCGTGTGGCGTTTTGTCTTTGATCAGCTCACGCTCCAGCGTCGCCATCTTGTGCTTCCCGAAAAGCGGCGAATGCGGCCCTGACCACAGATACCACAGCAGATCCATATCCTTCTTTTCAGGCCGCCCCTCCATCATCCGGTAGATCACCTTGTCGATCGCCTCAAACATTTTCCGACCAGCCACCGCCTCACCATCAATGATCACAGGAAGAAACTCCCCCTGACTGTCCACTGGAATGCAGCCGTGGAAAATCAGCTGCTCCTCGCGTACCACTGCCATGGATCCATGCTTCACCATCCACTGCATGTGATCCCACAGCTTCTGGCTCGACATGAATGACGCTTTCAGACGGCTTAGGCAGCGCCTTTCGGCACCCGTCAGTTCATATGGATCTGCAGGATCTACCGTTGGGAAATGGCTATCCTTCAGATCATACGTCACACCGTCTACCTTGATCGTACCCTTCTCGTAATCGATCCGGTGCATCAGCATCCGGTTTTGGATACCCCACTCCGGATGACTCGCGATCACCTGCCCCTCCAGCTTCCACTGCATGATCGCCACCGCCTTCTGCATCCGCGCCACCAGCGTAGTATCCCGCATCCCCTCACCCTTCGGCATGTAGCAATCGGCCGGATCATCCCCGTAGATCTCACGCGCCAGATCCTCCAGCGGAATCATCGGAATGCCGTAGCCCTCCTCAAGCTGGAAAAGCCTCCTGTATCTCAGGGAAATCCGGAGCGTGATACAGATCATCGCCTCCTGCCCCAGACAAGCACCCAGCCAGACAATGTCATGGTTCCCCCATACGAAGGAAACATTCGGCTGCTGCATCAGGTAATCCACCACCTTGTCCCCCCGCGGCCCCCGGTCCCAGCAATCCCCGGCGATGATCAGTTCATCAATGGCAAGGTTCCGGATCAGGCGACACGTCAGATGAATCAGGTGCAGAACCTTCCCGCGCAATACCAAGGTATCCACAATCGCCTCCACATAGATCGCCTCGCGGTCAGTCGTCGGCGAATGCAGAATTTCACTCAGCAGCTGCCTGTATTCAGCCGGAAAAAGTCGCCGCGCATGCTTCAGGCTCCTTGATGACGCCAGCACCCTCACCACCTCAAAAAGATTCCCAAGAGTCTGCATCGCATACTCCTTCTGCTCATCCTTGTCCCGCAGGTTCCGCTCCAGCGAAGCCACCACCTCCGCCGGGTAAAAAATCAACCGTAGGAAATCCTCGAACTGCTTTGGCTCCATTTCGTCCTTCAGCAGCTGCTCGATCAATGGCCGCAGAGTCCCGGACGCATTGTTAATCACGTGCCTCAGCTTCTTGTCTTCCCCGTGGATATCACTGATCACATGGATCGTCCCCTTGGGCAAAGTCAGCTCCGCAGCGAACCGCGCGATCTCCGCGATCGCGCACTCGATATTCGGCACCTCCCTTGCCAGAGGCAGAAGGTCAGCGCTTTTCCTCTCAACTCCATAGGGATTTCTCTGCGAATTAGGCACATCGCAGGGTAAAGCCTCCTTCAAGATCGAGTCCATATCTTTTCGTTTTCAGGTCACTTTTCCGACAAATACTGAGGAACAGTGACTTTCATGCTCAGAGGAGTCCACATTTGACCCGCGCCGATTTCCCGCCTAGATCAAAGCCATGCCCATCTCTGATTTCGCCAACCAGTTCATCTGCGACCTCGTAGCCTACGAGCCAGGAAAACCCATCGAGGAAACCGCCCGCGAACTCGGCCTCGACCCAGCTTCCATCGTAAAAGTCGCCTCAAACGAAAACCCCCTCGGCCCCTCACCTCTCGCAAAGAAGGCAATGGCAGAAGCCATCGAAAGCGCACACATCTACCCGGACGGCGGCGGCTACAAACTCCGCTCCGCACTCGCCGAAAAACTCGGCTTCGAAGTCCCCAACATCATCCTAGGAAACGGCTCCAACGAAATCATCGAGCTCCTCTGCCACACCTTCCTCAACCGCGACAGCGAGCTCATCGCCGCAAAACACGCCTTCGTCGTCTACAAGCTCATGGCCACACTCTTCGGCGCGAAATACATCGAAGTCGATGACCCGGACTTCATCCACGATCTCGATGCCATGGCCGCCGCCATCACCGAGAACACCCGCCTCGTCTTCATCGCAAATCCCAATAATCCAACCGGTACCCAGGTCACACAGGAAGCCATCGACACCTTCGTCGAAAAACTCCCTCCCCACGCCATCGCCGTTTTCGATGAAGCCTACTTCGAGTTCCTCGATACCCCGCCAGACGTCCTCAAGCACGTCCACGCCGGCAAAAACGTCATCGTCCTCCGCACCTGCTCCAAGATCCACGGCCTCGCCGCCCTCCGCATCGGCTACGGCATCGCGCCAAAACCCCTCGCAGACCTCCTCCAAAAAGCCCGCCAGCCATTCAACACAAACGCCCTCGCCCAGGCCGGAGCACTCGCTGCCCTCAACGACCAGGAGCACATCGAAAAAACCAAGGCCATCAACAAGCAAGGCCTCTCCTTCTACGAAAAAGCCTTCACCGAGCGCAGTCTCGAATTCGTCCCTTCAGTAGCCAACTTCATTTTGGTCAAAGTAGGAAACGGCGACCAAATCTTTAAAACCATGCTAGCCAAAGGCGTCATCGTCCGCACCATGTCCGGCTACAAACTCCCCGACTGGGTCCGCATCTCCATCGGCACCCCCGCCGAAAACCAAAGAGCCCTGGAAGTCCTCGACGAAGCCCTCGCAACACAACCCGCATAAAAGATTCGTTCGATTCGTGGTTCCCACCTCTTTCCCCATCCAAAGCTTCCGTG
>JBPOGC010000204.1:0-4562 GCA_051251795.1 Luteolibacter sp.
CAGAACTTCCCGGCGTGGGTTCAGGGAATCGACTTCTCTGGCCTGAATAATTAAACGAAGGATGAACCTAGCAGCCGTTAAGGCTGCTAGGTCAATTGTCTCTTCGAAAAACAAGTTTCTAAAAAAACCAAAAAAAACTAAACAATGAATTATAAACGATTATCTATAATCTCGGCATTCCTCCTCATTGGAGGCAGCGCCCAAGCAGATATCCTTTACTGGGACTCCTTTGATAATGATGGTCTTACCACCAATGCCGGAATTGGTGGTGGTGCGGCAAACAGAACGATACAAGGTCACTCTTGGACCGATGATGGCAATGCCACTTTCGGCACCATAGGCACGAGTTACACAAGGCGAGCGCTCTTGTATTCGGCAAACACCTTCCAGTCTGACACTGGTTTCACCCTGACTGTAAAATATACAACTGGCACGATCGGTAAAGCTGCAGCGCATAATTTTTCTTTCGGTCTCATTAGCACTGACACAGATATCTCTACCTATTCTGGCTTCAATCCATTTAGTGCAGATACTGGCGTCTACAGCATTGGAGCCAATCTGACCGCAGATGCAGGGGAGGCAAGTCGTGGTCTGAACTTTACTGATGGATCGGCCGTAACTACGCTGGATCAATCTGGAACAAGAGCTCAATTCAAGGCCGGTGAAAGCTCGGAAGTAACTATAGAAGTTGGGTTGGATGGCTATTGGTGCTATCGAATCGATGGTGAGTATGAAGCCTCTGGAGTGTTCCTTGATGGCTTTGATTTTACCAAAGACTACCGCATTGTAGTTTATGGCCAAGACGACCATGGGGGAGGAAAATCAATACAGTCCATTCTACTTGAAAACGGTTACGCTCCCGGTGAACGTGCAGAGAACATTCGAAGCACTTGGCAAGGAGGACAAGGCTCTCTTGATGAGATCGCGGATTTTAAAACTCTCGACTCATCAGGCATTGCTTTCACAGATGGCGCTGTGTTGTCGGCCCAGCATTACGCCCCGCATAAACTTATAGAAAGTGTTGCCTTAGGTTTAACAGTTGTAGGAGGAGACCCCATAGATGCACCTGTTCCGACCTGGGGGGATATCAGTCTTGATGAGCCAGAAGACGATACATTCTTGGAGGAAGTCTTAGCGGTTCGGGCTATGGGTTTTCAAGTGGGCGCTTATACAAATTCCGAGAACTTCGTGGGAAGTAATTCTGACTATCTCCAACCCTTTGTCGATCGCTGGATTGATTATTGCGACACGAATGCGGAAGTGCAGGACTTTATTGCAAGCCAGCCTTTCCACACCGGTGTATGGAATTCGACCACAGGAGAATACGAAGTAGCCTATGAAAGCGATGGTGTCACTGAGACCTATCCATACCGGAAATACATGTTTTGTTACGCCGAGTTTGTGCTTAAGGACTATTCCTTACGCTACGGGAAATATATTGGTTCCTGGGTTTTTGATGACGGTGCCACGATGAATCAAAACGGTGACAACGCTACCAGTGGGCTTGCCGAAGAACAAAGGATTTACCAAGCATACGCCAACGCTGTGCGCGCAGGTAATCCTGATATACCAGTTGCTTACAACAATGGACGTAGCACCATAAACTACAATTCCTACCCCTTTGCGCACGCCACACGCTTTGACGACTTCTCGTTTGGACATGCATTTGGCGGGAATAACAACCATGCCAGCAAAACAGGCAGCCAATTCGGTAGTAATTACGGGCATGTCACACGGATGACCGAAACCGACGGCTATATCCACGAGGGTGGCAATTGGGACTGGGATGATCAAATCGTCGGGAATTTTTACTCCAAGCTTTCCACAGCCTCGTGGAGGTACGGGACTGTCCAAGCTTGGGAGCAGGATGACTTCAATCAGTGGAACCTTGAGGCCATGCAAGCCGGTGGCCGTATGATCTGGGATGGTTCCATTCCCAGGAGCGGCCCTCCACTTCTAGGTTGGGCATACACGCTACTTAAGAACCTCGATGACTATTTGGCCGAATTTGAATCTCCGGACACCCCGAACTGGGCAAGGGCTTATACGGTCTTGCCAGATGCTATTTCCGGTCAGGCCTACTACCACGTGCTCGTGGAGGGAGAAGACTTATGGGATCCGGAAGGTGATAAGATCTCGAGTATATCGGCGATTTCCAGTGGCTATTTTTCCGAAGTGCCATCTTGGCTAAATATCAGCGAAGATCCCAATGAACCCGGTCAATGGATCTTGAGCGGGATTCCTACGGAAGCTTCGGCCACCACGCTCGAGTTTGCGCTGGAAGCGACTGAGGCAAATGGTCTCAGCGGCTCTCGTACGGTTGAGCTACAGGTCAACGAAAGTTCTTCTACTCTGGTAGATACTGGGGATGGCGTACCCGTCTGGGTCTCAGATCCTCTACCTGCTACTCAGGCATTTAGATACAATGAATTTAGCCAAACCTTGATTCGAGGTGCGGACTTCGGAGATTTCGATGGGGACTCACTTGTCATTACGATCGAAAGCGGAGAGAGATGGCTAAACTTGGAAGAAGTGGCTCCGGATATCTGGACATTGAGTGGAACGCCTGGGAGCTCCGACCTTGGGCTTGATACGGTTCAATTGGCTTTGAGCGATGGGACTCAAACCGTTTACACAGACTTGGAGATCACAGTCACTGATACCCGCTTCCTGACGATGGAAAGAAACTCAATCAGTGGCGGGGCAAACTGGACTGCCGTCACTTCAGAGACTGAAGAGGGCGACCTCACTTACAGCAATTCGGGAACCAATTACAGCTACCGCGCGTTGACGTATTCGGCTGAGACTTTCCAGTCAGATGGCGGGTTTACTCTAACTGTGAACTATACGACAGGAACTGTTGACGCGAGCCTTGCGCATAACTTCAGCTTCGGGCTGATCAGTGCTGATAGCGACCTCTCGACATACGATGGCTATAACGCCTTTCTCGTCGAGACCGGTGTATACAGCCTCGGAGTCAACTTGACGGCAGTTTCAGGAGAGAGCACCAGAGGATTGAATTTCACAAATGGCTCCACGGTCACGACCCTCGATCAATCGGGAACAAACGTGGAATTTGTTGCAGGTGCTTCGACAGAAGTCACTCTCGAAGTCGGAATCAATGGCGCTTGGAGCTATTCGATCAACGGGGTCGAGGAAGCCTCCGGAGTTATTACCGAAGGCTTTGACTTAACGAAGAGCTACTATGTCGCATTCTATGGTCAGGATGATAATGGCAACGGAAAATCAGTCCAGTCGATGGCTTTGGACTTAAATGAGGTTCCAGAGCTTGGACTCGTCGCCGAGTGGTCGATGGATGATGGAAGTGGCGCGGATGTGACTGACTCCTCTGGTCAATCCTTTGATGCGACTGCAACCAATGGCACATGGGTAAGCGGCTTGGAAGGTGGTGCACTGGACTTCAATGGTAGCAACTCCAGTGTTACGCTTCCGGCAGAAGCGTTTGCTTACGTCAATGATGAAGTCTCCTTCGCCTTCTGGCAATATGGAGACAATTCACAGCCTAATGCGGATACCCTCTTGAGTGCGATCAACTCTGCAGATGAGCGGGTGCTTAATCTCCACCTTCCCTGGACGAATGGGACTGTTTACTGGGACGCCGGAAACGATGGTTCTAGTTATGATCGTATCAGTAAGGCGGCTTCTGCCTCGGAATACAAAGACCAGTGGAATCACTGGGTATTCACCAAAAATGCCAACACTGGCGCGATGGCGATCTACCTGAACGGTGCGCTCTGGCATAGCGGAACTGGGATGGGCAAGGACATGTCCGGCATCGCGACAGCAATACTGGGGAATAATATAGCAGGGAATGCCTATGATGGCATACTAGACGAAGTCCAGCTCTATGATGTTGAGCTGAGTGCCAGCGAAGTTTTCGATCTAGCTTACAGCTACACGACCAACAATGGCACACCGAAAGCCTGGTTGGTCAGCAACGGAATTGCACCCACCAATGCTGGGGCTGTTGCAGACACCGATGGAGATGGGTTGGTCAATTGGCGGGAATACAATAATGGCACCGATCCCCAGGTGGCTGACAATCCTGCAGGCATTCGAGTGACCGAGTATTACCTGACTTCAGGCGACTTCACCGGCACCAGTAAGGCACTAACACTTGATCAGAATTTAGCCGATGACTACTTCATCCTCGTTCGTGGTTCGCGCGACGGTGATGGAGAGTCCATGCCCGATAATGATTACGTTCGAGTGACTGGTGTCCCTTATGGAGGCAGTCGCTATGCGGGAAGCATGGTAGGCAGTGGAAACAACAACCTAATCACATTAGAACGTTCCGTGTCCGACTTCGATTGGGAAGGTGTGGTCACTGTTGTGGAATGCACCAATCCATCCAGCCCAGCTGGGTTCGACTTAATCGACATTGTTTCGACAGAGATGGTCGATGACATTGGAACGGATACCTGTGTGGCCTGGAGCGATATCAACCAAGTCGCTCTTTTCGGTGGCTATCGTGGTGGTGGTGTCAACTATGTCGGCACGCCTACCAGGACTTACGATAATGCGAGCGCGCACATACGCTT
>JBPOGC010000205.1:0-4542 GCA_051251795.1 Luteolibacter sp.
CCGTGCAAGGCCGGGGAAATGTTCACCAACGCGGCGGACAACCAGGAATCAATGGGTATCCGGGTGATGCAGGGGGAGCGTGAAATGGCTCGGGACAACTGGGAGCTGGGGAAGTTTGAAGTGATGATGGAGAAGCTGCCGAAAGGGCAGGCGCGGGTGGGTGTGCAGTTCAAGATCGACGCGGACGGGATTCTGGAGGTGCTGGCACGTGATACGAAAACTGGTAAGGATACCGTGGTAAATATCGAGAATTCCGCAGTGGATGTGGATGATGCGGCGGTGGAGGAGATGGTGAGTAAATCGGTCGAGTTTGCCTTCGATGACATGTCTGAGAGAATTTTCACAGAGGCGAAGATGAAAGCGGACGAGCTACTGCCGGCCGTGGAAATGATCCTCGGGCAGGGCTTGGTGGAGGGAAATGAGTGCGGTGAGATCGAGAGATGCGTGGCTATCGTGAAGGAGGCTATCGCGAGTAAATCTGCGAATGCGCTGAAGGCTGCTGTGCAAGAGTTGGATTCTGCCACAGAAACTGCTGCGGCGCGGTTGGTGGAGAAGGCGATGGAAGAGGCTTTGGAGAGGGAGCTGGGCTTGTCCTAGACTATAAGAGGGGCAATAGATGCTTAGTCGGATTGAACGGATCCATCCCACCGGTAGCCTATTCCATGTATGGATTTCAGGGCGAGAGCGGTTGTTTTCCCGAGCTTTGACCTGAGTGTTTTGACGCAGCGGTCGACGCTACGCTGTGTCACGAGGAAACCATTTCCCCAAACCCGGGAGATGAGCTGGTCACGGGACAAGGCTCTTCCTGCGTTATGTAGAAACGTGGAAAGGAGATCGAATTCCTTGGGTGTTAGAATCACTTCTTTGTCTGACTGAAGCAGTTTTCTGGCGACAAGATCCAGCTCCCAAGCTTCTCCGAAAGTGAAGCATTTTACTCCGTCGTCCTGTCTCCGGAGCAAGACCCGGAGACGTGCGATGAGTTCCTGCAGGGCGAATGGTTTTACCAGGTAATCATCCGCACCGAGTTCTAGGCCGCGCACGACGTCCTCGGTCTGGCCTTTTGCTGTGAGCATCAGGATGGGGGTAGTGATTTTCTCGCGTCGCAATGCCTGGCAAATCTCGAAGCCGTTGATGCCGGGCAGCATGATGTCCAAAAGGATGAGATCGCATTTCCACTCGAGTCCAAGTTTGTAGCCTTCCTCTCCATCCTTTGCGGCGAGGACTTCCCAGCCTTGTGAACCGAGGTGATCCAGTAGGCCGCGCCGCAGGCTCTCGTCGTCTTCAATGATCAATATTCTAGCGCTCATGTTGATTTTTTCAGCCAGATGGAAAATTCGCTTCCCTGGTTATCCGTGCTTTCCAGATTGATGCGTCCCTCCATGGCACCCACCAGTAGTTTCACGATGGACAGACCCAGGCCCATACCTTCACGGGATCTGGCGAGGCGCCTGTCTATCTGATAAAATTGACGGAAAATGCGTTTCTTTTCCTTGGAGGGTAAGCCTATCCCGTTGTCCGAAACCTTGATCCAGACTCCATCGTCAGCTTCCCGTGCTTCCACGCGTATTTTTCTGGGTGGTCTGGAATACTTCCACGCGTTTTCCAGCAAGTTTCTGAGTATGGTGGCGACAGCCTGGCTGTCGCCGGATACTCGTGGAAGTTCCGGGGATACCTGGATATCCAATTGGCAGTCTCTGTCATTCCATTTCTCACGTAAGCTTTCGACTGCGTTGCTGACTGCCTCGGGGATGTCGACGCTTTCATTTTCCAATGTCAGAACGCCACGATCCAAGCGCGAAAAGGTAAGGAATTCCTCGGCCAAGCGGCTCAGGCGCTTGTTTTCACGGAAGGCCATGGCGATGTATTCGTCCTTCTCTTTCGGTGTCTGGTCATCGCGTTCGAGCAGGGATTCCAGTAGCAATCTCTGTCCAGCCAGCGGGGTGCGGAGCTCATGGGCGACAGATGCGGCGAGGTCGGTGCGCATCCTTGCTATCCGGGATGCTTCTGCAGCTGCCAATGCGGCTCCGATGGAGAGTGCGAGAACGGCGAACCCGGTGAATCCGCCGACCCATAGGAGCGCGTTGTCACTTGTTATAACAGAGTTCTGTAATCTGGAACCGGTCTCTTGCAGCGAAAGAAACGGCCACTTGGAAAACCCGGGAAGTCGTATGCTGGTGCGGCCGGGTATTTCTTCGCCGGACAATACAATGCCTTGCTGCTTTGCTTCCGGGATCAGTTCTTCTAGCTGCCACTTTGTCCAAAATGTGGAAATCTGCTTGGTGCCGGAAACGAAATCGATGAGCTCATATTCCACTTTTTGTCCCAGTTCTTCAGTCCGTCCCGATACGAGCCGGATGGATTCCGCTGTGGCGAGTCGCTCAAGATTGGGGTCATTTCTGTGCTGCTGAAGTGCGCGGATCATTAAAAGCCGAAAGCCAGGACTGAGATCAGGGCCTTCGTAATTCCAAACACGCTCGTTAAGCAGATCGAGCAATGGATCTGAATGTCCGTTTTTTCGAATGATGCTCAGTAGAATGCCCACCGCTGCATCACGGCCACTTTCGACCCAGCCCCATTCAAGTTCTCCGGATCGAAAGGCGGCGACAAGATCCTCCTCGGACATGGAGTCCTGGCGTAGCGCTTCCCTCCATTTCTGGATTTTATCTTTGGGTAGCGATGTTTCCTGGGGTTGATCCGTGTCGAACCAAATTCCGCTGGTCTCGCCTTTCCTTGCGATTTCCGGAAGAAGCGTCCAATCGGGGCTCTTTGGTTCTCTATTCAGAATCTCTTGTTGGAACTCGCCCGCGATTTCGTTGAGAAACCTTTCTTCGGCAACTCTGACCCGTGCGTCTGCAACTTCGGCCTCGTTCTTGACCAGGCGCTGAATCACCCAGAGCCAGCCGCACAGTGCGGCCAGCAGAGTCACTCCGAAGAGTGACCAGCTCCATATATTACGACCACTGGTTTTCATTTTGATAAAACGGCATTAAGCCCCCGGTGGTGTGCCGGGAGCTTGTCAGGAACGTCGCGGGAAACGGGTGTGCTCAATCGATCCATTGGAATGCGTTGAGAATCTCGTGCGCGCGATTGCGGGCAGCTTGCTTATCCGGTTCTGCGTAGTTGATCCTGAATTCCAGGGATCGTTTTTCATCCTGCACACGGACTGAATACTCGTGATCAGTGAGTTCGCCCGTTTTGACCGTGAGGTGGCAAGCGACTCCTTCCATTCCTGCGAACTCGAGGCTCTCCCAGGAGCTTTCGTCGATCTCCAGGCTATCATAGCTTTCCTCCGCTTTTTCTAGGCGTGCCTCCATCATTTCGCGGGGTGACTTTGATTCTTTTTCGATAGGTTTTACTATGAGCATCGAGTCTCGTCCTGCGAAATCAGAAGACCACAGTTGGATGCGGTAGACCTTGTCATTATCGGTGGGTTCCATGGCTATCATTTGTCCCGGGATCTCACAGGTGAACGGGAAATTTTCAGATTTCAATGTCTGAGGGGAAACTCCGTCCCAAAACTCTTCAGCCTCCAGCGAGACTTTAGCGACGCCCAAATCGAATCTTACCATGATTCGTTGTTCATCCCGGCTAATGTAGAATGTCTGATTCAAGTTGGTCTCGATCTTCGCGCAGGAAAATTTTCCAGCGGGTACCTCGATATCAACGTGCTCGGTGACTTCCATATCGAAATCAATTGGTGTGGCTCCGTTAAAGGCAACGATGAGACGTGTTTTTTGTTTCGTGCCGATCTTCTGGTTTAGGGTGCGCATCAATTGAATCATCTGTTCGTTTTCGAAGAGGGGGATCGAATCATTGCTGGTGGATGGATCATAGATGCCTTTTTCTTCTTCGGTTTCCTTGTCGAAGGTGCGCACTAACCCGTCGTTTCCAAATTCACACGACATGTCGCCGCCTATGGAGCACATATACCAGCGCCCTTCCAGCGTGCGGTAGTCCTCCTCCATAAAACGGCTGCTGCTCAATGAAAGGACACCTGCCGTGCGCACATTGAATACCTCCCAGATTGGTTTATTTTCGTTCGGAGTCTTGCGGATCGCGAAGGCGATTGTTCCTAAGTTTTTTCCGTTTTTCATCGTTGTCGCGTATCGATACAAACGGCCTTCCGCGTTCCATGGCACGCCTGAGAACTCGGTTTTTACGGGCACAAGCACAGCAGCGCGCTGAACCCATTTGTTTTCGGCAGGCAAAGAAGAACGTAACGCATCGATGTGCTCGCGCATCCTTACATCATCGCCCTGAAGGTGATAGCATTCCGCGAGACGGAAACGTGCCTCTGAGGCAAGCTTTTCTGAGTTCGCATCGTCACGCAGGACGGCCTTGTATTCCCTGATTGCGGCATCGAGATCTCCATCGGTTTGCTGGAGGTTCACTCCGCGTTCCAGTTTTTCAGCGCTCGTTTCCGCGGCTGAAGCTCCATCGTATGCCGCAAGCACCAGTCCGGTGGCGGCGATCATTAGCAGTTGTTTGGTTTTCATAACGCGGAAATTTATAAAGATGACTTGTGACCAGGCTGTGACCATT
>JBPOGC010000206.1:0-4522 GCA_051251795.1 Luteolibacter sp.
GCCATTAACGAAATCGTCCATGGAAAGCGCTCTATCACCCCACCAATGTCCATCCGTTTCGGAGCCTTTTTCGGCCAATCGGACACCTTCTGGCACGGTATCCAAATAGAGTGTGATTTTAGGGCGCTCTCCAAAGAACGTGAAAAGCTCACTGCCAGTGTTGTGCCAGCAACCGAACTAGGTTCGACTGTAGCGATTTAAAAATGATCACCGTTTTTAATAAATTAGACGAGCATAACCGCTAGCGGCGTATCGTCATTTATTCCATGAACACACCACCTCCCATACCGCACACGGAAATGCCCTCTTCTGGAAAGAGCCACGATTCCCGATTGGCAATTTGTAGTCTCATATTGGGAATTATCGGATTTTGCACCGGGGGCATCGTATCAATCCCCGCCATAATCACCGGGCATTTGGCTCGAAGAAAGATCAAAAGATCAGCCGAAAAACTGACAGGAAGTGGATTCGCCCTTGCCGGTATTATATCTGGCTATCTCGGGCTAGTCCTAATGCCGATATTTCTTATTGGAGCACATGCAATAGGCAATACAGCCATAGATAAAGCCAAGAAAGTTTCTGCAACAGCAACTGCCCACTCAATCCAAACAGGCATCGAACAATTTTATACCGAATATTCCGTCTTACCCTCAGCCGCAAACACAACCGACACGGCGCTGGATACCTCACTTGTCAGAACACTGACGGGAGATGACAAGACATTGAATCCTCGTGGATACATTTTCCTTTCATTACCTAAAACCAGATCAAAAAAAAGCGGAATCCCCCCGGCCAAATACCAAGTATTCGATCCATGGGGAAATGGCTACCAAGTGATCATCGATGTCCACTCAAGTGGAACGATCACTGTGACTCGTGGTGGCATTTCAGAGACTATCAAAGGACGCAAGGCAGTCGTCTTTAGTCTCGGTGCGGATGAAATTGCCGGCACAGCAGACGGTGTACTGACTTGGTAGGACACTTCAAAACAGTGCGCCAACTTATCCCTCTGCTCTCTCACCAGCCTCCCAGAAATCCCTCCCACACCCCTCTACGATCCACTACGGTCAGGTGCTGCCCTCAAGCGATGTAGCGTTCGAAAACGACTTACTCCGTGTTCCCCTTGCGAAGAGTCTCAAGAATAACTCGAGCCACCTCATCACCCTGGGCATTACTGCCACTCTTATTGTAGTGGACGTTGCCAGGTGTAGACCACCAATCGGAATGATTCTCTTTTGTCAGCGTGTATAGATCGTCAATAATGACCTCAGAATAATCGCTCAAAACCTCCATTGCCGCCTCATTGTATTTCAAAGAATCACCCGCAAGTCGTCTTGGCCCGAACGCCCCCTCAGGCACCGGTGTTGTCGTGGCAAAGATCAGCTTCGCGTCGGGAGCCAGTTCCTTGAGATACTCCACAATATCCCGGATGTTTTTCTTGTAGTCCTCAATCGATGTCCTCGGCTCACTCTTTCCTGTTTCCTTGTCAGCTTCCATCTGAGTCAGGTCATGCAGTCCCACATTGAAATGGATTACATCCCATTCAAAATCCCACGGATCTTCCAGCTGCTCATCGCGCATGGCATCGTGCATCTCAGTCATCATAGGGATAAACTTGCTGGAGAATCCCCCGTTGTGGAAAACCCTATAGATATCCGCTTTGCCTTTCGTTTGTTCACGCACCCGCTGGGTGTATCCGATGGAGATCGAGTCGCCATAGAGCAGGACATTGGGTAGCGCTGAATTATCTACCACATAAGCAAACTCCGGGCGCTTCGCGAATCTTCCTGCCAGCTTCGCCCACGTCTCTTTTGCGGTTTTTGCAACGGCAGTATCTACGTTTTCTTCGGACTTTTTTCGCAACGCTTCAAAATCCGATTCCTGCGCATGAGTCAAAGAGGACATACCTAGCACTAGAGCTAAGGGACAGATCAGGTTTCTTTTCATAATAGTGTTATATACTCTGAATTATTCTCGATCTGTCACGATGCAAGCTGTGAGATATGAGCTCTCGTCCTTCGTTCCTCAAAAAAATTATCTCGTGCCATTCCATGGCGTCTTTCCTAGATTCCTATACGCATGGTGGTTCTTATCATTCGGAATTCAAACGAGGCACAGCCCTTAACGGAAATGGCTCTCAAGGCCGTAGCAGGCTTGGAGCGCAAACTCTCCATCATCGTCACCGGCGAAAAATACAACGCCGGACTCAAACCTGTCGGAGAACATGATGAAAAGTGGATCCGGGGCCTCGAAACCGAAACCGTGCATAAAACTTTCAGAAATTGCCTCCCCCTGGGTTCGATATCACTTCAAATACCCGTTCCCCTTCTTCTCCTCCCCAATTGTCGTCTCCCGCCCGTGTCCCGGCAGCACCCTGGTCTCATCCGGCAGGGTCAGCAGCTCCCGCTTGATCCCTTCCAGCAATAGCTCGAAACTCCCCCCCGGCAGATCACAACGCCCCACAGATCCCGCGAAAAGCGCGTCTCCTGCGAACACAAGCCCACCATCTGGAAAGTAAAACGTCAGACTGTCCAGCGAGTGACCCGGCACATGCGCCGCCTTGAAAGTCATTCCACAGACCTCCCCCTCTCCCACCGGGATCAGGTTGTCCACCTCGTAGTAAATCACACTAGGCACACCCCAGCTCGCTCCGGAGCTCTCCAGCGTCAGCCTCTTCGAGTATTCCGCCCAGCCGAAGACCTTCGCCCCCGCCTTACCCAGCGCCGCGACATCCTCCACGTGATCGTAATGCTGGTGCGTCAGATACACCGCGTCGACCCTCACTCCTTTATCCTTCACCCACTTCGCGATCCCGGCCGGGGCGTCCACCAGGAAATTCCCGCCCGCGCTTTCCACAAGATACCCGTTTGTCTGCACCAGCCCGCCTGTGAATTTGGAAACTTTCATGTGCTTTTTTACCCATACCCGCGCCCATTGCAAACACCTCTTCCCAATTTCCGACATAACGTCTACACAGCCGCCCATGCGCAAGCTCACTCCGGAAATCCTCGACAGCCTCCCGCACGACGATCCCCGTGCCAGAAGCTCGCGCCGTGATCTTCGCCGCATCAATTTCGTCATGGGAAATGACTCCTGGGTTCTAGGAAAAATCCCCCCGGAAACCTCACGCATCACAGAGCTTGGCGCCGGAGACGGACACCTCCTTTCCCGCATCGCGAAAAAATTCCCCCAAACGCCCGTCACCGCATTCGATCTCGCACCGCGCTCAAAAAAACTCCCCCAGCGCGTCCAATGGATGCGCGGAGACATCCTCACCATTCCCCCGAAGAACCGCACCGGCACCCTGATAGCAAACCTCTTCCTCCACCACTTTACCCAACCCGAACTCAACACCATGTCGAAGTGGATCATCGATTTCGACACACTCATTTTCAGCGAGCCCCTACGCTCCCGCTTCCCGCTGATGGCCACGAAAATCGTCTCTCCCATCATCCACCCGGTCACCCGTCATGACATGCGGGTCAGCATCGAGGCAGGTTTTACCGCAGGCGAGCTTTGCACCGCACTGCACCTCCGGGAAAACGGCTTTACCGTCACCGAAACGGAAAGCTGGTTGGGAGCAATCCGTGTCGTCGCCACAAAATCCTGAAAAATCCGGATTTCAATCATAGCGTCAGCGGAAACCCATGCTAAACTTTCGTTAGATTGACGAAAGAAATCACCATCGTAGGAGGCGGACTCACAGGCCTTTCACTCGCCATCGCCCTACGCAAACATGGCACGCGCGTCATTCTCCACGAGGCAGGCTCCTATCCGCGCCACCGTGTCTGCGGCGAGTTCATTTCCGGTGTCACCCCGCAGACATTGGAAAATCTCGGTATCTCGGAGGCCTTCTCAGATGCTTCCCACCACCGCACTGTCACATGGTTTTCCGGGAATGACACCCTCCGCGAAAATACCCTGCCCACCCCCGCACTCGGCATTTCACGGCACCTCCTGGATCACAGGCTTGAAGCGATCGCTTTAAGCGAAAGGACGGAACTAAAAACAAGCTCCCGCCAGAAACCAATCCCAAACGAGCCAGGCCTCGTCTGGTGCGCCGGCCGTAAGCCTGTCACAGGAAAATGGATCGGCCTCAAAGCCCACATCCGCGGCATAGGCACCACATCAGATCTGGAAATGCACTCCGGCCCCCGGGGCTACCTGGGCATCACTCCTGTCGAGCAAGGTTGGAAAAACGCCTGCGGCCTCTTCCGCATCGATAAATCAATCACCGCCAGACACCAGGAACTTCTCCCCGCCTACCTCCGTAAAAACGGCAACACCACCCTCGCCGCCGCCCTGGAGTCAGCCGAGTGGCGCCAGGACTCATTCACCGCCGTCGCCGGCTTCGCACTAGGCATCCAGACACCCACACCCGGCTTACTCTCTCTCGGGGACTCCCATTCCATCATCCCACCCTTCACTGGCAACGGCATGTCCATGGCCTTCCAATCCGCCGAGATCGCCCTACCCCACCTCCTCTCCTACTCACAAAACAAAACCACCTGGCAACAAACCC
>JBPOGC010000207.1:0-4459 GCA_051251795.1 Luteolibacter sp.
AGAGGATCAGCGGAGCAATTCGAAAACGAGATCCGTATCGCACTCTCCTATGGTCTAATTTTCTCCAGTCCGACCGATGCCGTGGCAATTCTTCAAAAACTGCCTCCCCGGACAATTATCGATGAGTTCGGGCAAATCGTCAGATCCGTGGAACCCTCTTTAATAAAAGACGCCTCCGGCTTCATCCAGGTCGCCCGCGAACTCCTTCCGGAAAAGGATGCCAGCGAGGTCATCGGAAAACTTTCCAGAATTCACTACGAATATCGTATCGGGCGGTTTGGCAATGCGGATATGCTTCTTGGAAATTACGAATTTTCACCCTCAGAATCCGAAGCGATCCTCAAGCAGGCCGGCGCATACTTCCTTGTAGCTGCGAGCCAATCTTCCGGGGGATTGGAAGAAACCATTCCCGAATATTTGGAGTGGCTATCGACCCATTCCCAGGACGAAGCCGATCGGCGGGTCGGTGAAACACTTGGGAAGATGACTCTTTCCTGGGGCAATACAAAGGAACCCATCTATAAAGCCATGCTGAATTATCAAAGCCTCGGCCTGAACGATGATACCTTAATCTCCTTCCTGAAAACTGCTGGTTCCAGATTTGAAATGGAAGAAGTGAAAACTCTTGCTGGCATGCTCTCCGATCAGGGGAAAGCCGCGGGATTTGTCGACGAGATCAAACTACCAGCATCGCAATGAAGACCTCCCTCGCCTGTTTCGGCATATTGATAGCGGCGCTCTTCCTTGGAAAAATCCAAGGTTCACGTCTTGGAGAACTGCAAAAGAAGATCCCGAACTCCGGGGAGAGCCGACGCTCGAAATTCTCCGAGCGCCCATCCACAGATGAGGTTCCCGTCTACCGATCAAAATACCAGCGGACAACAAACAACGCGGTGGCCAAGGATGTCCTCCAAACGGTGATCGGGCACTTGGCAGGACGGAAATCAACGCAAACGGGCGATCTGGCCTCCATGACCGACCGCAACACGGAGGCGCTGAAAGCAATTCTCCAACTGGATGTATCCGGAATCAAGGAGCTCATCAGTATGATCTCCGAATCGGAGGATCAGGCTCTTAATATGAACGGCGCCGTGAAGTATGAGCAAATCTCGCTATGTGTCATCGCACTGGCTGACCAGGATCCCGGGTATGCATTCGACTACGTCACCAACATCGGGCAGGAGATCGATCTTAAGATTTTCAGGGACTACGATTCGGGAAACTGGTTGAGATACGTCCTGACCCGCCTGAGCGTCCGTGATCCGCAACGGGCACTGAACGGGCTGTTGGAAGTTGCGCAAGATCCTGTGAAGCCCTGGGGGGACGACCGTGTGCTGGATAGCCTCGCAAAGATCGCCTGTTGGGAACCCGGGGCGGTTCTGGATATCGTTGATCGCCTGCCGGAGGAAAAAAGTAAGTATTTCCTGGAATCGCTCACTTATGAAATGAAGTCCGACGATGAATACACTGCGTTTTTCCAAGCTCTCCGCAGCCGCTATTCCACACGGCCTGAACGTATGGAAGCTGGTTTTTTTTCTCTATTAGAAAGGTTTAGGGATGGTAGGGAATCGCCTGTGGAGATCCGGAAATGGACGGAAAGCCTCGAGATGTCAGATTTAGAGAAATCACTTTTGCTTAATAGCCTGAATAGCATCGATATCAGGCCAGCTGTAGGTGAAGAATACGCAAGATGGTTCGCTGACTTCTTGCCGGAATCCCCTGGGCGGAAGCGTTTGATTTGGAACGCTGTAAACTCCTGGAGTCAGCTGGAACGACAAGACGCCGCTGATTTCTTGAATGAGCAAAATATCGATCCACAGGAAATGCTCCGGCTTGAGGGTTACTCGGACTGACAGAGTCCGGATGACTCTGGAAAGAGATACCTTGCGTCCCTCTTCAAGGAGCCTCTGCAAAAGCCCTCGCATTGCCACGCAACCGCTCTTCACCAGTCTTCCATGGATCGACACCCTTCTGCGCGAACACGGCGATGCCGATAACTCCGACGTTACGGGTGTCGCCGTGTTTCAGATTTGCGTAGGAGTTGGAAACGCTGGAGAACTCGAATGCGGCGACCTTGCTGTTGCTCTTGCGGAAGCCTTCGATTTCCAAGGTGTCTCCGGGTGCGACGATGTAGCCTCTTTTGGAAAATGAGGCGGCCTTGCCGTCCTGGACATCAAGACCATCGACGCTTGCGACGATTTCCAAGGGGCTCTTGCAGCGGTTTTTGATGACGATGGAATAGGTGCTGCCTTTTTTACCGGAAACGAGGCGGCGGCTGCCATTTCCTCCAACGGCGTATTGCTTGTAGGTGGGCAGGTAGCTGAAGCCTCCCTTGATTCCCCACTCAACTGTGTTGCCGGCGGCGGTCTGCAAGGCGCCGATTTTGTGGGGGGCACCAACCATGGCCTTGATGCCTTCCGGGTCGTTGTAATAAATTATGTCTGTGCCGTAGGGTTTCGAGTTGGCGCGGGTAAAGCTGGCGAAATCGATCCGGGAACTTTTCTGATCTCCCCAACCAGTGGCGAGGCCAGGGCGTTTCGGAGCCACCATTTCTGGGGCTGCAGATTTTCTTGTGAGATCTGCTGCTGCTGGGCTGGCATTTCCCACTATCGGGCTGCCCTTCTGGGCACAAGACGAAATGAGGATGGCGCTGAGCAAGGCTCCCAACAGATAGGTGGCTTTTGTTTTCATGATGCTGGAAAAACTGCATTTCGTCGGGATTTTGTCAATTTTAAATGCTGGTTATGTAGCATTTAAGTTGCGGGTTTAGCTGCATTTGGTATTTGTGTGGCATGAAGCGATTCGAAGAAGGCCAGATCACGAGGCGTGAGCGACAGGTGATGGACATCCTTTTCCGCAAAGGGAACTGCACGTCGGAGGAGGTGATGGCGGAGCTGCCTGATCCTCCGGGATATTCTGCGGTGCGGGCTTTGCTGGCGACGTTGGAGCAGAAGGAGCTTGTGACCCACGCGAAAGATTCGAGGCGGTATGTGTATAGCGCTGCTGTGCCGGAAAAGAAGGCGAAGCGGACGGCCTTAAAACAACTCATGGCAACCTTCTTCGATGGCAGCCCGGAAAAACTTGTCGCCTCTCTGCTCGATCCAAAAGACCAGAAACTCTCGAAAGCGGAGATCGCACGTATCAGGAAACTCATCGACGGCGGCGAGGAAAAATGAAACCATCATCCCGGAAATGATCGCCATATCCACCTTTTCACTCATCGCCGCCGGGCTGGTCTTGCTCGCCGGTCGGAAGGATGCTGCACGCGACCCGAAGCTAACTTTCACCCTGCTAATGCTCTTGGCTGTGATCCCGCTGATCGGCTTCTTCCTCCCAAAAATCGAAATCCTTCCCTCCCATGGTGCCTCTGCGAGCACTTCGACTTTCCCATGGATCCCAGTTCTTACCACCATTTGGGCATGTGGTTTCCTCATCTGTATAGCTCGCTTGGTATGGGCAGCAGTGGGACTCAACCGCTGGAGAAATCGTGCGACACATCTGGAAACTATCGACAGTGTCTCCGTCCTTGAGCTTCCAGAACTTTGCGGCCCCGTGGCAGCAGGACTTTTCAGGAAAGTCATCTTCGTCCCGGAATCCTGGAAAACCTGGGCGGAAGATCAGCGGGAAATGGTCTTAGCCCACGAGCTAGCCCACCACCGCCGCCGCGATCCACTCTGGCGCCTCTGCGCGGAAATCGCGCGGGCCGCACATTGGTATCATCCGCTCGTCCACTGGATGGCGAAACGCTTCACCCTCCAGTGCGAGTATGCTTGTGATCAATCGGTGATACAGCAAGGCACAGATGCAAGACGCTATGCATCCCTGCTCTGTGACTTCGCAGAGAATCGCACCGCTTCACCCTTCGCACTCGCCATGGCAGATACCTCGTCATTGGAAAAACGCGTAAGCCGTATTTTCCAGCCTACGGGTCGCAGCGGCTTCCTTACCTTCGCAGTTTTCGGCATTTTCGGAGCTGTCTCTGCCTGTGCCTTGGCGATGCTGGGCAACCAGCCGAAGCCAGCGGTGGATCAAACTGAAATCCAGCTACGACTCACCGCAAATCCATTTCCGGGCGAACCCTGAAAATACGTAGTTCTCAATTGCCGTATTTGAGGGATGCTTCTCGATCGAGGCGGATTTGCCCCTCTGGATCAATCCCGACCTCTATGGCCAGTCGATAGGCTTTTTCCGGGTCATCTTCGTGTATGAAATTCACCGCACGCCACAGAAATTCATCCCTCTCGGAGGATTGCGGTATGAAGCTTGCGAACCAACGTAGGTTTTCCGGATTTTCAAAAAGGTAATCGTTCTGGGAACTCTTCGTCACGCTCTCGAAGATGAGTTGTTTTTCGGAATCCTTCATCTCCAGGTTCTCCAGCCATTTTTGCGAGTCAGCAGCTGAAGAATGCGACTCACTAGACCTCCGCAAAACAAATGAGAGAACCGATTTTAATTGCTC
>JBPOGC010000208.1:0-4440 GCA_051251795.1 Luteolibacter sp.
CGCTCGGGATCGATTCTATTCCCCCTATCCACTGTCTCCAGGAATCCGGCTATGGACTCGTCCCCTAACTCCCCCCGGGTTTTCAGGTAGTTGAAAATGACATCCAGGTCACCAGACCAATTTTTATGCATATCAGCGAGGGCAGCGCCCACATGCCAGTACGTTCTGGTGATTCCGTTGTCTTCCAGCCATTTCCCATAATGACTGGCTACAGCCTCTAGTTTCCCCTTGGATAGCGACGACTGCATACTCAATGCTCCGGCTCGGAGAATCACAGCTCTGTGTTCAGCCTCGGAAAGCTCCTGATTTTCAAGGAACTCCGTGGATCTCGAGAAGTCTGGCACCCCTTCTGGATCATATGAAATATGGCCGGCACAACTGGCGACCGCCATAGTCGCCAAATCTTCCGAAAGCATCTCCCGGGCGACTTGCATCAGAATCTCCTTCCCCTCGTTGAATCCGGGAAAGTTGTTGCGCGCAAGCGTTTGAAAGTCGTGCCTCAAAGCCTGCTCCGGAACCGAACTCAGAATTTCAACTGCTGTGGGAACATCGGAAAATATGAAGGCATGGGACAAGGCGAGCCGCATTTCAATTTCCAGCTTTCCGGGAATCCGATCGTCCCCCACTGGAATCTCACGAATGGTGTCCAGATGTGACCTGAACCACTCCAAGGCAACATACGGATCATTGGTTGCCCATTTTCCCAAGGTATCTGAGAACTGATCAAAATAAACGGCTCCGGGCTCATTGTAGAAAGAACTCGGGACTTTCTTCAATAAGACTGCAAGAGCGTAGGCGGGATCACGCTCGGCAATAGTGGCACGGCAAATTCGGAAAATAGGTTGTAGCTCAATGGACGAAAGGTCGCCGTTCACGCACTCCAGCATCAATTCGCCAAGTTTCTCATTCGTCAGGCTCTCGATGTATTCCACGGCAGAGAGGTATCGGACAACATTCCTGTCCTGCCCCAACAGATCCTTTGATAAATCGCGCAGCCGGGAATTTCCATCTACGGAAGAAGGCCGGGAATTCCCGGAGGAAGAAACGCCCGTGACCTCCATGGAAACCATGTTTCGCTCTTCCAAGCGTTGAATTTTCATTCGCTGGCTGGCAAGCGGGGCACCACACAATAGAACGGTGGCGCCTACAGCAGCAATACTGGCTTTTTTCATGACGATGGCTTGGGTTGAAATTTTTCCGATAGAGGCTTTGGCAGCAAAAGAAGTGGTCAAAGCAAGTGGTGCGGCCTTTGCCATTTCAGTTGTCAGCCCGGTTGCCAGGAGACCGACGGAGAGTGTTATTCCGCGTCGGCCAAATACACCTTGAAGCTTGAGCAGAGCCCGCTGCGCCTGCTTTTGAACAGCGGCAGTGGATTTTCCCAAACGCTTTGCAACTTGGGGAAAGGTCAGTCCTTCCACATGATGAAGCAGTATTACCTGGCGATCACTCTCCCGCAGGCTATCGATGGCCTCATCCAAAAGGGGAATAGCTTCCCGCCAAGTGGAATCCTCCGAGGATGTGGATGATACGGAATATTCCAACATGAGTGCCTCCTTTTTTCGATGGTGCCTAGCCTCTTTCCTGCGAATGAATTTAGCCTCCAAAGTAGTGGTGCGGTGCAGCCAGGCAGAAAGCGGAACGCGGTTCTTGAGAACTTGGGAGGACTTCGTGGCAAGAACTCCAAGCACCCTCTGTGAAACATCTTCCGCCAGCGTCCTGTCATTCCAGATTCGCAAAGCGGTATGGTAGATCAGTCCTGAATACCGATCGACAAGTTGACGGAATGCAGCCTGATCACCGGATTCGGTAAAATCGCGAAGCAGTTGCTCATCAGAACGTGGCGTTTCCATCTATACCTTTATTCTGCCGGTTTGTTGAGAATGTGGACAAGAATCATTCTATAAATCACAGGCCACACTAACTCGGCGTTAAATTCTTCGGACTCTTCAATGGCGAGGGTAGCAGCTCATTTTGTCGACAGTTCAGAGGATCGCGGTTTCTCACAGGCTACATAAAATTCCTCAATAGCTCGTCAGCATCCATATTTCTTGTAACCTTCACCTCACGATCCGTCAGGAACCTGTGTGAATCCTAAAAACTGCCCCACATGTCATGCCCCCGTCCCGGAAAACGCACCCGGCGGGCTTTGTCCTGTCTGCGTCCTTCGCGCAGCTGAGGATCCTTTACCCGCTGACCAATCAACGCCTTCGCTTGAGGAAATCGCAATCGCGTTCCCACAGTTTGAAATCGTGGAATTCATCGGCCAGGGCGGTATGGGTTTCGTTTACGAAGTCCACCAACCGGGCATCGACCGAACTGTCGCGCTTAAAATCCTAGCCCCGGAGCTCGGGAACGATCCGGCATTCGCCGAGCGTTTCTCCCGTGAGGCACGGATGCTAGGAAAATTGAACCATCCGAATATCGTCACTGTTTTTGAGCACGGCGAGAGCGGCGGATACTTCTACTTACTGATGGAATATGTCGATGGGGTAAACCTCCGGCAAGCGATGCACTCCGGGCGCTTTACCCCGGAGCAGGCACTCGCAATTGTTCCCGGTATCTGCGACGCCCTTCAGGCAGCCCATTCCCAAGGCATCTGGCACCGTGACATCAAGCCAGAGAACATACTACTGGACAGCGGAGGCAAAGTGAAGATCGCCGACTTCGGCATTGCTCGCCTCGCCGGAGATCCGGAGCGCGACTTCACACTTACCCGCACGGGTCATGTCTTGGGCAGCACCGCCTACATGGCACCCGAGCAGCACGAAAAGCCACATGACATTGATCACCGAGCGGACATCTACAGCCTGGGAGTGGTGATTTATGAAATGCTCACCGGCGAGCTTCCTCTGGGCCGCTTCCCGAACCCCAGCCAGCGTGCCGAAGTCAGCGCGCGGATCGATGAAATCGTATTGCGGACTCTTGAAAAGGAACGGGGACTGAGACAGCAAAGTGCGACGGAGGTAAAAACCGAGGTTGAGGGAGTCACGAACTTTGGAAAATCGATTGATCCGAAACCACCCTCGGTTGGCAAAGACATTGATCCAGACTCACTGCCGATAGATCGCGACTTACGTGTTACTATATGGGCGCTGGGTCTATTTGTTGGGGGTCTTGCCGCAACGCTCGTAGGCTCGATGACAGCCCCATGGCTTGCCGGTATTGGAATTCTTGTGGCGCTTTTCGGGTTCATTAGCTGCCATGCACTTCTTTGGCGTATTCAACTCGGCTTGCATCCGGTGATCTACCGCCCGCTACTTATGCTTTTGGTATTTTGGCCGACAGTCGCGGCTATCGCGGTTTGTGGTGCCACCACATGGCTATCCTGGTTCAAGACGGAAGCTTGGGCGACAAGCAGCTGGGGGGCTCTCGGATATGCGGTGGTTTGCCTGGCTCTTCCCCTCGTTTTTTCCAAGTTACTCTGGAAGGCTACGGGGTGCGGGCCATCCGTAGTTTCGCCAGATAAGCCTAACCATACGGCTAGAATCACTGCCGCTGTGCTGTTGTCCATTTTTGCGATTCTACTTTCCCGCTATGTTCCTTACCGGGAAATGCAACTGAACTCCTATAGCTCCAAAAAAATCCAAATACATAGCGGGGTCAGATATCCTGAAGATTCAGCACTGGTCCACGAGGCACTCGACCGTGCGTTGGGTGAAAAACGATCGGAATTCCGTGTCCACCTCTATGCGCCGTCCGATCCTGCGAACCCTTCGTATGGCAAGGATTACGAATCTCCATACATCGTCCTGGAATACACCAAAGCGGGAGATCGAGAAGAGTCACGACAGCAGATGAAAATGATCTTCCAGCGATTACGTGCCTCGTTACCAAAACGGATCGGTGTGAACGATGGCCCTGTATCTTTCGGCGCAGAGGGGGACGATACACCCAGCTGGATACAGAATACTTACCGAACCACCCGCACACTAAACTTTGGATTGCTTGTGATTCCAGTGATTGTGGCTCTCCTTGCAACCCCGGTTGGTGGCTCATTGTTCCTGATTCCAGTGCTGGGCTCAGTGACTATAGGTTTGGGTATGATGGGAATGACATGGCCCGGATCTCCTGCTGGCCTGCCTCCCAGGTTAAATTCTGATCGGCCTCTTCTTCCTCTCACCCCACCGGAGTATGATTTTTCCACCACTAAGGATGCCATGAAATCGGTGATCAGAGCCGCTAAAAAAGGAGATGAAGAAGCCTTCAAACGGGGAATCTCTCACAAGCTCATTGAAGCGATGGAAGCAGAAGGAGCCGATCTTTCAGAGCCTATGCGTGACATGGCAAAACTGACCTACCGCTATCAAATTTCTCAAGACGGAGACACTGCCAGAGTAGAAATGGCGCATACTGAGAGAAAAGATGCGACAACCTTGGCTCTGGTTAGGGAAAACATGGAGTGGAAGATCGCTCTGCCCGAAGAAAATTGATGGCTACCAA
>JBPOGC010000209.1:0-4391 GCA_051251795.1 Luteolibacter sp.
GGAGCCTTCCCGCGAGCGATCTGAGCAGCCTTCTTCGCCAAGGCCAGCAGAACCCGCTGCCCTACATCTTCCGCGAGCGCCCGATCTTCCACTGTCCTTATCGCTGTGTGAAAAATCAGTCCGGAATAGCGGCGGGCAAGCGTACGGAATGCCTGTTCGTCACGGGATGCGGCGAAAGATTCGAGCAAGGCTTCGTCTGATTGGGATGCATCCATTTCTACCCCATTACTGCCACTTTACCGCCAGAGCGGACATTATTTTGCCTACAAATTTAGGGAGCTTGGCTGGATACTTCTCTTACGGGTGGAGCGTAGCCGTTTATAGCTCCACCCGCTTAAGCCACTTCTCGCGCTTGAACCATGTCTCTTGGCGTTTGGCGTATTGGCGGGTGGCGAAGGTGATGAGCTCGGCGCACTTTTCCGGGGAAATTTCCCCGGCGAGGAGTTGGCGGATCTCGGGGACTCCTATGGCTTTTTGCCAGGTGCCGGGGATGTGCTGGTGTTTTTCGACTTCCTGGATGGCGCCTTGGGCGAGCATTTGGTCGGTGCGCTGGGCAATGCGGGCGTGTAGCTCGGGGCGGGTGCGGATGAGCCAGTGGCCGAGGAGGGACTTTTCTTTTTCGTGAGTCTTTTTTTCCCAGCCGTCGCGGAGTTCGGAAACTTTCTGGCCTGTCAGGAGGCAGATTTCCAAGGAGCGGGAGACGAAGCGGCGGTTGGTGCGGCTGACTTGGGCGGCTTCGGTGGGGTCGAGGGTTTCCAATTCGGCGAGGAGGTCTTCTAGGGGGCGGGCGTCCATTTCCTCGCGCATGGCGGGGTCGCCTTTCGGGAGGGGGGAGGCGCCGTGGGTGAGAAATTTCAAGTAGAGGCCGGAGCCGCCGACGATGATGGGGGTTTTGTTTCGGGACTGGATTTCCGCGATGACTGGGAGGGCGATTTCCGAGTAGCGGCCGGCATCGCATTTTTCGCCGGGCTGGAGGATGCCGAAGAGGTGGTGGGGGCAATGGGATTTTTCCCCGGCTGAAGGGGCGGCGGTGATGGTTTCGATGCCATGGAAGAGCTGGAAGGCGTCGGCGTTTACGATTTCCCCGTTTAGTTCTGAGGCGAGGTGGAGGGCGTGTGAGGTTTTGCCTGTGGCTGTGGCTCCGCAGATGTAGATGGGGGAGGGGGCTTCTGGCATGGGGGAGTTGAAGCAATTTTTCCAGGAGGGGGCGATGGGATTTTTTTGGGAGGCTATTTTATGGAAGGGAGCTTTTAGAAAAAGCTGCGGATGACCGCAGCAGTCCGAGAGCCTGCGGCGCTTGGGGCTTGCAATGCGGGGGGGCGGGTTGAGGCTTGGGGATGGGAATCCCGTTTCAGAATACTTACGCGCGGCTGCCGGAGAGGTTTTTTTCAGAGGAAGCTCCGGTGAAGGTGCCGGGGGCGGAGCTGGTGAGGGTGAATGAGGGGCTGGCGGCGGAGCTGGGGATTGAGGCGGGGGTGGAGGTTTTTTCCGGGAATGTGGTGCCAGAGGGGGCGGAGCCGATCTCGCAGGTGTATGCGGGGCATCAGTTTGGCGGGTTTGTGCCGAGGCTGGGGGATGGGCGGGCGATTTTGCTGGGGGAGGTTTTGCATGCGGATGGGAGGTTGCGGGATGTGCAGCTGAAGGGGGCGGGGCGGACGGCGTTTTCACGGGGGGGTGATGGGAGGTCGGCGCTGGGGCCGGTGCTGCGGGAGTACATTGTGAGTGAGGCAATGTATGCGCTGGGTGTGCCGACTACACGGGCGCTGGCGGCGGTTTCTACTGGAGAGGTAGTAGCTCGTGAGGAGCCGGTGCCGGGCGGGGTTTTTACGCGGGTGGCGGGGAGTCATGTGAGGGTGGGGACGTTCCAGTATTTTGCGGCGCAGCGGGATGTGGAGGGGGTGAGGGAGCTGATGGATTATTGCATGGCGCGGCATTATCCGGGAGCTGGCTCCGCGCTGGAGTTTTTGGAATGTGTGGTGGAGGCGCAGGCGAAGCTGGTGGCGAAGTGGTTGCCGCTGGGGTTTATTCACGGGGTGATGAATACGGACAATTGTTCGATCTCAGGGGAGACGATTGATTACGGGCCGTGTGCGTTTATGGACGATTTTCATCCGGACTGTGTGTTCAGTTACATTGACCGGAACGCGCGTTATGCATGGGGGAATCAGCCGACGATTTGCCACTGGAATATGACGCGGCTGGCGGAGACTTTGTTGCCGCTGATCGATGAGGATGCGGAGAGAGGTAAGGAGCTGGCTCAGGCGGTGTTGGGGAAATTTGTGGGAATTTTCCAGGATGCGTATTTGGAAAATTTCCGGGCGAAGCTGGGGGTGGTGGATTCGGAGGGTTTTGTCGGGTATTTGAAATCGACTCTGGGGATGCTTGCGAAGGAGGAGGTGGATTTCACTTTGTTCTTCCGGCATCTGACGCTGTTGGCGGGTGGGGATGAACGGGGGGATGTGGCTTCACTTTTCCAAGATGGGGAGGTGGCGGAGAGATGGCTGGAGGAGTGGCGTGGGATGGAGAAGGTGGATGTGTTTTTGGAGAGGATGAAGGCGGTGAATCCTGTTCTGATTCCGCGGAATCATAGGATCGAGGAGGTGATTCAGGCGGCGTATGGAGGAGACTTTTCGCTGTTTCACCGGATGGTGGATGCGCTGGAGAGGCCGTATGAAGATAGGGCGGAGTATGCGGATCTTGAGAAGGCTCCGCTGCCGAATGAGCGGGTGGCGAATACGTTTTGTGGGACGTGAAGGATCCATCTGGATCGAAAAGCTGCGAATGATCGCAGCAGTCAAAACCCTATGGCGCTTGGGTTGTGGTAGCCGGCCGCAGACCGGCTCTCCATGATTCTCGTCCGGCTTAAAATGGAAATTTTCCGCCTTTTCCGCCCATGTCTCCGAGGCCTTTCATCATGTCGCCCATGCCTCCGGCACCACCCATGGCTTTCATCATGTTTTTCATTTTGCCGGGGGATTTTATCATTTTGCGCATTTCGCCGAACTGTTTGATGAGCTGGTTGACCTGCTGCATGGAGGTGCCGGAGCCGGCGGCGATGCGCTGGCGGCGGGAGGCTTTGATGATTTCCGGGCGGGAGCGCTCGTAAGGGGTCATGGAGAGGACGATGGCTTCGGTGCGCTTGAGCTTGCTGCTGTCGAGTGCTCCGGCGGGGAGCTGCTTTTTGATTTTGTTGAAGCCGGGCATCATGCCGAGGAGGCCTTCGAGGGGGCCGAGGTTCTGGATCATTTTCATCTGATCGAGGAAGTCGTTGAAGTCGAACTTGCCGGACTGCATGCGCTTCATGGAGCGCATGGCGTCTTCTTCGTTCACTTTGTCGGCGACGTTCTCAACCATGCCGACGATGTCGCCCATGCCGAGGATGCGGTCTGCCATGCGGGAGGGGTGGAACTCGGTGAGCTGGTCGAGCTTTTCGCCTTCACCGGCGTATTTGATGGGCTTTCCGGTGACCTCGCGCATGGAGAGGGCGGCACCGCCGCGGGCGTCGCCATCGAGTTTTGTGAGGACGATGCCGGTGATGCCTACGGCTTCATCGAAGTGGGTGGCGACGGAGACGGCTTGCTGGCCGGTTGCGGCGTCTGCGACGAGAAGGGTTTCCTTGGGGCTCAGGAATTTGTTGAGCTCGATGAGTTCGAGGATGAGCTTGTCATCGATTTCCTGGCGTCCGGCGGTGTCGAAGATGAGGACGGTGGAGCCTTCCCTTTCTCCGAAGGCGATGGCTTCGCGGGCGACTTTGATGAGGTCTTTTTCGCCGGGCTCCGGGGCGAAGACGGGGACGTCTACCTGTTGGCCGAGGGTCTGGAGCTGCTCGATGGCGGCGGGGCGATAGAGATCGCATGCGACGAGGAGGGGGCGGCGGCCTTCTTTTTTGAGGCGGCGGGCGAGTTTGGCGGAGGTGGTGGTTTTACCGGCTCCGTTGAGGCCGACCATGAGGATGCGGGCGGGGGGATTGAGATCGAGGGGGACGTTGTCGCCGCCGAGGACGCGGGTGAGCTCGTCTTGGAAAAGCTTTACGATCTGTTCGCCGGGCTTGATGGATTTCAGGACGTTCTCGCCCATGGAGGCTTCCTTGACGCGGGCGATGAGTTCCTTGGCGACGCCGAATTCCACGTCAGCTTCCAAGAGTGCGATGCGGATTTCGCGGAGGGCGTCTGTGATGTTTTTTTCGGAAATCTTTCCTACGCCACGGAGGTCACGGAAGGTTTTGTCGAGGCTGTCGCTGAGGGATGAGAACATGTTGGAGGGAACTTTAGATTTTAAAGTTGAGAATTCAAGGCCGGGTGAAGGTGGGTGGGGTTATGTCGCCCCTTCAGGCATACGCGTCAACTTAGGCCATCTAAGCGACACTGGTCAAAGTAGTTAGGTCTTTTTCG
>JBPOGC010000021.1:0-26818 GCA_051251795.1 Luteolibacter sp.
CCTGAAGGGGCGACATAACTCCTTTCTGCTCTCTTTACTTGAAAAGAGTCTCAATCCCCATGGCTGACTTTCTCAGGAACTTCGGCATCCGCTTCGGATCTTTTGGGGTGAACAACCTGTAGGCGAAGCCGATCAGGTGCAGGGTGAAGAGGTGATCAATCACCCGGTATCCGCGTTTTTTTCGCAGCAACAGGGAAGATGCCCATGAGAGTGTCCGTCGCTTCACTTTGAATGGCACAAAGGAGAGCTTGATCCTGTATCTTGCCCTGACATCAGCCGGGTAGCGTTTCTTATAAACCTTCTTTGCCTCGCGGATCTGTTCTTCGATGGTTTTATCAAAGGGTAAAAAATAATAACGCCGCGCCAGCAGGATGATCCCAAACAGATCACGCATGTGCTCAATGTCTTCGACTGGGAGTTCAGCTTCCTTCGCCAGATCGATCATCGCGGGGAAAAGCGTGGCCGCGCCTTCGCCACTACGCAGCGCATGTTCCGGATCGGGGACGAAGTGCCGCAGCGTCTTCGATACCGCGTGATTGATGAACAGGCAGTCCCAATACACATTGAGCAGGGGAGGGATGCGGACTCTCCGGAAGAAGAGCTTCTGCCTTGCGAAGTCCTCTATGTATAACAGCTCGTGGATCACGGTATCGGCGTGTCTCAGAAGTTCCAGGGTAGCGGCGGATTTCCCCGTCCCAACGATCTTCTCGATCGCCTTTTCCACGCTGTGGCCATTTTTGAAAATATGCAGAGCTGTGGCCACATTCAGCCGTATCCACGTATCCGGATTTTTATTTCCAGGTAAGAATGTGAGCCTGCGGAACCGGTGCCAACCACCTGTCTGACACCACATGGACATTCCGACCATATTTTCCGCCTTCACCAGCTCTCTTGCAAAGGCCTCACAGTCCCGCCCGATGAACGAGGGATATTCTCCGGCACCTTCGTATTCACGCCGCCCTTGCAGCTCGATGATCTTCGCCTGCTTCACCCGGAAGAATGCTTTGTTCAGGGGAATGTGGCGGAAAAAATCGCTTTCCCCATGTTTCATCGAGACAATGAACGCTTCGGAATCAATTCCCTCCAGCGTCTCAGCCAGCGTGCCACGGTGCCAGATCAGATCGCCAATCTTGTGCGCGCCCACTGTCCATGTCCGCAGGATGAGCTTCTTCTTTCGTTTTTCGAAATCCGGAAGGAGCTTGTGCAAAAGCTGGTTCGTTTCCCTGGGATTGCGCAGGTGCAGGCGGGTGCGGATCGGGTCTGTGACATCATTCCCATCGCTTTCGCCTATCCTGAGGATGAGCCCGGAGAGCATGGGGAAATCATCAAGGATCTGCGTGACCAGTCCCTTGTAATAGTTTTCCAGCTCGTCTTTGTTGTTCCCGAGTTTTGCATCCAGCGCAGGAGTCAGCGGAATGATATCGCTGGTCAGAAATACCTTGAGGCCGAACTCACTGACCAGAATGTGAAACAGCTTACGGAAGCGTTCCCGAAAAAAGGCGATCCTGTCCCGTGTCTCCGGCTCGTGGAGCGGATGTGTGGCCAAGTGAGCCAGATCATCCAGCGTCACCGAGTTGTAGCCGATGTCCACCGCCTCACGAGCGAAGCTGCGCATGTCCTCCGTGATCTTCTGCCACTGTGCCTGCGCCTCCTCGCCCTCCGTTTTCAGATGGGTGAAAGGGATTTTCGACCAGTTGATCCGCCGCTTCTCATAGCCCCGAAAGAACGGCCCAATCGCATCAATAAGAAAAAGCTCCATGAATCGTCAGGGAATCTGAACGATTTAACCAAAGAGAAAGAGCCATCCCGTGTGACGGATTCGTCACTGGTGGGGGGCTTGGCTCAAAGAAGGTCGTAGCTGCGGCCACCGATGCCTTCGAACCAGCGGATGTAGGCTTGGTTGACCATGGAATAGCCGCCGGCTGTTGGGTAGTTGCCGGTGAAATACCAGTCTCCGCACGGCCCGTTGATTGAGGTGTGGAGGTTTTCGATGGTCTGGTAGATGACTTCTACCTTGCCGCTCCATTCGGTGTCTTCGGGATAGACCATACGGCTGATTTCCTCGGAAATCTCTTCTGCGGTGAAGGCTTCGTAGACTCCCCGGACACAATTTTTCCTCTCGGCGTAAGGTTTCTTCAGTTCTTCTCGGCACTTGTCGTAGATGCGATCCAATAGATTCTGTCGACCGGCGCGGCGGTGAAGAGCCACGGCGGCGTTGAAGGCGATGAATTTCCCAAGCTCTGACATATCGATGCCGTAACAGTCCGGGTAACGGATCTGCGGAGCGGTGGAGCAGATGACGATCTTGCCTGGTTTGGTCCTGGTGAGGATCTTGAGAATGGATTTCTTGAGCGTGGTGCCACGGACGATGGAGTCATCGAGGACTACAAGATTACCGTCTGGGGTGACTGCTCCGTAGGTAATGTCGTAAACGTGGGAGACGAGCTGGTCGCGGCCTTTTTCCTGGGAAATGAAGGTGCGCATCTTGATGTCCTTGTGAGCGATTTTTTCGCCACGCGGCCAGTTGTGCATGATGAGTTCGTCCACTTTGTCAGCAGTCAGGTTTCCTTCCTCGGTGAGTTTCAGTATTTCCGCGTGAACTTGCTGTCTGCGATAGAGGCGGAGGCCGTCCATCATGCCATAATACGCTGTCTCTGCGGTATTCGGGATGAAGGAGAAAACGGTCTTGTCGAAGCTCTCGCCGATGGAGGCCATGACCTGATCGACGAGGAGGGCGCCCATTTCCTTGCGTTCGCGGTAGATCTGGGGATCGTTGCCACGGGAGAAATAGATTTTCTCAAAGGAGCAGGGAGTGAATTTCTGCGGGGTGTGGAACTGGGTGTCGGAGAAGGTGCCGTCCGCCTTGATGACGATGACGGAGCCTGGGTCGACTGCTTTTACCTGACTGGCTTCCGCTTCGAAGACGGTCATGAGAGGGACGCGCTCCGAGGCGAAGGCGATGACCTCGTCCGTGATGAGCATGTGGCATGGGCGGATGCCGCGAGGATCCCGCATGACGAACATGTCGCCATTCCCGACCGCGCCGCAGATCGCGTAGCCGCCGTCCCATGGCTCCGCAGAGCGGGCTATGATATCGGGGATATCCAGTGCCGCGGAGATGTGATCCGGCATTTCAGGGCCGGGGACTTTTTCGTCACGAAGTCCGTGATAAAGATCTGTGTGTGCCTCGTCCAGATGGTAGCCGATTTCTTCCAGGACGGTCTGTGTGTCGGTACCGAAGACGGGATGCTGGCCGCGCTGGATGAGGGTGTTATTCAGCTCGGCCGCATTGGTCATGTTGAAATTCCCCATGACCATGAGGGTGCGCGTAGGCCAGTTGCTACGGCGGAGGTAGGGATGGCAGGAGCCTTCGTCAAACTGGCCACTGGTGCCGTAGCGAAGGTGTCCCATGAGGATCTCCCCGCCGAAGTCGAACTTCGACTTCACGCTTTCGGGATCTTTTTTATCCATCTCCCCTTTGCGATCCATCTTGAAGTAGCGTTTTACTTCTTTGCGGAAAATTTGTGCGAGGGCGTCCGACTCGATGCCGCGGCGGCGGTGGACGTAGGGCTTGCCGATGGGCATGCCGAGCTTTATGCAGCCGATTCCGGTGCCGTCCTGGCCACGGTTGTGCTGCTTCTCCATGAGGAGGAACAACTTGTTCATGCCCCAGAGACAGGTGCCATACTTGTCATTGTAGTAGGCGAGGGGTTTTCGCAGGCGGACGGCGGCGATGCCGCACTCGTGATTCAGGTGATCGCTCAAGATATTTTAAACTTTAAGTTCCAAACTTTAAACTTCAGTGGGGAAGGAAAGGTCAGGAAGCGACTTTCACGCGGACTCCTGTTTCTGCAACCATTTTTCCAAGGACGTGACCGCCGGGGCCGGCTTTGAGTGATTTTTCGACATCGGCTTCGGAGACGATGGTGACCCAGCCTATGCCCATGTTGAAGGTGTGAAAGCGATCTTCCGCGTCGATGAGGGAGAGAAGTTTCTCGATGCCGGGGAGCTCCCATTTCGGGATTTCCAGATCGGCTCCCATGTCGACGAAGAGGCGTTCAAGGTTTTCCGGGAGGCCACCGCCGGTGATGTGGGACATCGCTTTCGGCTTCACGCCGGATTTCTGAAGGTCGGAAACGACGTCATTGTAGAGGCGGGTGGGCTCCAGCCAGGCAAGGAGTTCTTCTTTGGAGACGCTGCCTTCCGGGAGCTCTTTAAGGGCGCGGCGGACGAGTGACCAGCCGTTCGCATGGATGCTGGAGGACTCGTAACCGATGAGGACGTCACCGAGGGCGAGGGTGGTGGGATCGATGAGATTTTGCTTTTCCGCGCAGCCGATGCAGAAGCCGGAGAGCTCGATGACATCGGCAGGGACGATACCGGGCATCTCGGCGGTTTCGCCACCGGCGAGGATGCAGTCGCAGGCTTCAAGATAATCCGCCATGCCGGAGATGAGGCGGGTGATCTTTTCCTCATCGAGCGCATTGATGCCGATGTAGTCGAGAAACATGAGAGGGTCGCCACCGGTGGTGAGGATGTCATTGACCGACATGGCGACGAGGTCTTTCCCTGCTGTTTCCAGGAGGTCGTGCTCGAGGAGTAGCTCAAGTTTCGTGCCCACTCCGTCGCAGCCGGTCACTATGACGGGGCTCTCATATTCCGAGAGATCGTAGCACGCGGCGAAGAGGCCGAAGGCACCGAGGAGTTTGCGGTTTGTCTGGGTGCGTTTTACGTGACTTTTTATGTCACCGACGAGTGCTGCGGCTTTGCGCGTGTCCACTCCTGCCTGCTGATACGTAAGGTTGCCTGCCATTGCTGTGGGGCGGTTCTAGCAGGAGGGGGATGGGGGTCACGGAAAAAGTTTTGCAGACTGTTTGGCCGCGTTTCGCCGGGCATCTCCGGGGCGTGGAAATCTCCGCTGTCAGAAGGTGTCGGAATCGTTGATGGAATTAGGTTGTAAATGGATCTGCTGGCTGTCAAAGAGGCGATCCGCGACTCAGGTTTTCATGCTTCTGGGAGCGGAAATTATTTACCAATTCAAATTATGCAACAGCTCACTCCCGCCGGCGAGAATATCGTCAATGACGTCTCCCGCCGCTATAATCTCAGTTTCGACTCCACAGTGAACATGCTGGTGGCGGTAAATCGCGGAGGCGGCTCCATGGCACAATTCAGCTGTCCGGAGCTAGGCAGCGGACAGTGGATGCGCGGAGGAATGACGATGGTGGGGGATATGTTCAACCATGGTCTGAAAAACACGGTGAACAATCTATGTGGCGAGCTTTCCGAAGCGCTGGCGAACAACCAGATGTTTCCGGCCGCTAAAAACGGTGGCTCTGGTGGCAACAACTGGTGGCCGGGTGACTTCGGGTCGCCATCGAGCAGCGGCTCGCAGAACAATATACGCTATGCGTTTTTCCCACAGGCGCAGCGTCTGTGTGTGGAGCGGGACGGACAGGTGACGGTTTTCAATACTCTGAATCACAACATCAGTGGTGTGAGCCAACAGCAGGGCGGAAATACCTCGCTGACCTTCTCCAGCCAGTTTGGAACGATTTCCACCCTGAGTCTTCCTATGGTCAGCGGGCCGGGGCTTTTGCCGGAAAGCTCTAACAACTCAAGCAACGCGAATAGCTCAAATAACAATTTCGCGGCGCCTCCTGCTCCAGCGCAACCCCAGCAGCAGAGTAGCGGATCGAGCAATCGGGGATTCAATAACCAAGGATCTGGCGATGTGATGGGTCTCTTGGAAAAGCTCGGTCAGCTCCGTGATTCCGGTGTCCTTACCCCGGAAGAGTTCTCCGCGAAGAAGAGCGAGCTACTCGGCCGTCTGTAGACTTTACCTAATTTTCGCGATCAGCGAGATTGGGATACGTAGCTTGTAAGCCATCAGCATGAGCTGGTGGCGCAGAAATGTGCGGATGAGCCCGCCCTCGCGCCAACGGCGTGAGGAGGTGATGGCGGGTTCGGGGACGATTCGGATCTGTCCTGTTTTTCCGAGGTGCTGGATGATGCCCACGTCTTCCAAGGTTTCCCATTCCGGGAAGCCGCCTATGCTGTGG
The DNA here is from genome assembly GCA_051251795.1 of Luteolibacter sp. Classification (GTDB taxonomy): domain Bacteria; phylum Verrucomicrobiota; class Verrucomicrobiia; order Verrucomicrobiales; family Akkermansiaceae; genus Luteolibacter. The sequence continues at coordinate 6,063 of JBPOGC010000021.1, forward strand.
AAAATGGATCGGCGCAGGGAGATGCCCTGGTCGCCGTAAGGAGTTTTCCAGAGGAAGCAGCGGAGGTGAACCAAGGCTTCTATAAGCGGGGCGGCGGGGAGTTTGTTATCGAGCTGGAAGGTGAAGGCTGCTGCTGATGTGTTGGGGCGTTTTAGCGTTTCTGAGATGATGGTGGGGAAGTTCTTCGGGAGCTGGGTGTCTGCATGGAGGAAGAGCAGGAGCTCGCCGGTGGCAGTTGCGGCGGCTGCATTCATTTGGTGAGAGCGGCCAAGCTTGCTTTCGATCAGCGTCGCGCCGGTATTGGTGACGATTTCGCGGGTGCGGTCTGTGCTGCCGCCATCGGCTACGATAATTTCGTAGGGGTTGGACTGTGAAATTTTTTCGATGAGTTGGCCGATGCCGGATTCCTCGTTGAGGGTGGGGATGATGACTGAGAGGGTTTCTCCCTGGGCTAGTTGTATTTTCGCTGCGGGGAGGTCTTCAGGATAGTCCACGTCTGATAGCGTTGGGAGGAGTGCGGTCTTTCGCTTCGCTGATTTTGCGGCAGCGAGAGATGTGGAGAGCACTTTTGATTCGCCCCACTCGATTTCCCGGAAGACTTCCGGGACGGGTTTTGAGAGGCCGATGAGGTAGTAGCCACCGTCTTCCGCGGGCCCGTAAATGAGATCGTTTTGTTCGAGAGCTGAGAAGGCCTCGGACAGGGTGCTCTCGGAAATGGAGGGACAGTCTGTGCCGATGATGATGACTTTTTTCGCACCGGCGGCAAAGGCATCCAGAGCTGCGCTCTCCATCCTCTGTCCCAGGTCTCCGGGAGATTGTTCCAAGACGTGAACGGAATCGTCTCCTAACCAGGACTTTGCCTGGATGGTGGTGCCGCCTTCGATGCGGACGGTGAGTCTTGCCTCGGGGTTTGTCAGGCAGAAGGCGGAGGCACGGCCTATGGCATGGCGCGCCAGCCTGTCGTGGAAAGCGGCTGCGCCTTTTGCTCCCAAGGCAGGGATGAGGCGGGTTTTGTTTTTCCCCTCCCGTGGGAGGCGAGTCATTACGATTACTTGCAGCACGGGGGAGGCTAATGCTAGTTGGGAAAGGTGTCAGCTCTTGTTGAGATTCCAGTCGTAATCGCTGAATTTCACTTTGAGCTTTCCGGACTCGATCAATGATTTTTCGGCTGCCGGGAAATAAGGGGCGACGAATTTTTCGACGGAGCCGGATTTCTTGATGAAGTCTTCTTTGAACCAATCGAAGATGGAGGAGAGGTAGAGAGTGCCGGAGGCTTTATCGACGCGGTTTTTTGAGGTGTTATTCAGGAAGCCACGGGCTTGCTCGTCCAGTTGGGTGTCGATTTTCGAGCCTTGGAAGGCTTCCGCGCGGAGGGCAGGGCAGCCGATGGAAGCGCAGTTTACGCCAAAGTGGATACGGGGCTCTGCGTAGTCCTTGCGAAGGATTTCGTGCTCGATGTGATTCAGGGAAGCGTAGTTGCCAAAGAGCTTTACGCGTTTCTGATCCCAAGGTTTGTCGATGTCGCGGATGGTTTTGGTCGGGTAGTTGTCGATGATGAGTTTGAGAGTGCCGGCGTTGTAGAGATTGATCAGGTAGGCGATTTGCTCGCTTTCCGACCATGATTTGAAGTCGGATTCAGAAACCTTTGCGAGGGTTTCAATGTAGGCTCCAAGCTTTTCAGGTGATTTGTGAAGACCTGCGTAATCCACGTCCTTCCCTTTGACAGATTTCGAGAGGACTTCTGTGAAGGCCGCATGAGTCTGGTCAAAGGCCTGGAGGGATAAGGTTGATAATGCGAAGAGGAATATGAAGATGCTTTTCATGAGGTTATGATGAGATGTGTATGAATAAATTCCATAAAACTTACGACTGCTTCAGCAGGGAATGAGGGTGGTAGAATCCAGCCAGAAAATAGCCCTTCTGTAGTAGCAAGGTTTTGAGGCTGGTTTTTTTCATCGTATGCATCTGAGCCAAAATTTCAGGTATAAGCAAGGGTGGGATGTTTTCCTGTTGGCACATTGATTTCTTGCCAGAGGGTAGAAGGGTTTTCTAGGTTCTGAGGTATGAGATTCGGAATGGGCGTCTTGATTGGGGTTGCGTGGCTGGCTGGCGGTCAGTTGGTATGTGCGGAGGCTCCGGCTTTGTTGCAATCCCAGGTGAAAGGGCTTTTGATCGTGGAACTCGGTGATGGTTCCCATGCGGGTACCGCGTCACAAATGAATGCGACGGCAATTCCGGCCGGGACGTTCTCGCTCAAGTTCAACCAAGAGGTGGGAAAAATGATGGCCGGGGCGACGAAGGAGGTGGAAAAGCTGATGCGGGTGCGCCATCCGGACGATCTTCCGGAGGGGTATTGCATAGAGTTTGGCTTCGCGGACAAGCACAGCCCGAAAGACGGCCCCTCTGCGGCGGTCGCCTGTGCGCTGATGGCGGAGTCGATCCTGTCGGGTGAAAAGCTGGATCAGCAATTCGCAGTGACGGGCGATCTGACCGCTACGGGTGAAGTGCGGCCGATCGGCGGGGTGGAGGCGAAACTGCGTGGGGCATCGAATAAGGATTGCGAGGTCTTCGCGATACCAAAGTCGAACCGGGGTTCGATTTCCGATATCTATGTGATGGAGGGGTTGATGGCTGTGTGCGAGGTGCAGGTGATTTCGGTGGATGATTTTGACACGGTTCTTTCACTGGCCAAGGCGGAGAAGACGCCTGAGATCGCGAAGGCGCTGGAGGATTACAAGATGGTGAGGAAGGCATTGAAATCGAATCCGGCGAACGCGTCGCACCCGAAGGTGGTCGAGAAGCTGAAATCGATCCTGGAGGCGATACCGGATCATGAATCCGCGAGATTGATCGCACTGCATGGCCGGGGGCGGGGGCCGGGGAAGCTTTCGCTGGTAGGTTCTTTCAATGCGATCAGCACGGGCGCGAACCAGCTTGCGGCATCGTTGAATGACGGGAGTTTTACGGATGCGGGCTTGGATGATCCGATGTGGAGAAGTGTTTCCCGGCTCTCGCAGCTCCGGAACGATGTGGATGTGCGGACCAAGGATTACCTCGATTCATTTCTGGCGACAGCGCAGTGGATTAGAAACAACCGTGGGAAGAACCAGTATACAGATCAATTGAGACGTGAGTTTCAGACTGTGCTCCGGAAAATCGATTCGGAGAGATCAAAGCTGGATAGCAACAGGGAGATTCAGGAGGAGCTTATGAATGACTGATGTGGGGAGTTGAGAATATTATTTTATGAAATTGATCAGGTTCGGAGAAGAAGGGCGGGAGGAACCGGGAGTTCTTCTGGATGATGGACGGCGGGTGGATGCGAGCGGGGAGTTCCGTGATTACGATGAGGCGTTTTTTGCGATGGGCGGCTTGGAGGGGCTCGCGGTGTGGGTTGCGGACGGGTGCCCGGGTGGGATGGAAATCGACCGGGGGGCGAGGATAGGGGCACCGGTTGCCAGGCCTTCGAAGATTGTTTGTATTGGGAAAAACTATCTGGATCACGCGCAGGAGATGGGTGGTGAGGTGCCGGTAGAGCCGGTGATTTTCCTCAAGGCGACATCCGCGTGGAGCGGACCGAATGACGATGTGCTGATACCGAAGGGTGCCACGAAGCTCGACTATGAGGTGGAGCTGGCGGTGGTGATGGGGAAGGCGGCAAGCAGTGTGAGTGAGAGGGAAGCTCTGACATGCGTGGCGGGGTATTCGGTGTTTTGCGATTTTTCCGAAAGGGACTTTCAGAAACAGCATGGCGGGCAGTGGACCAAGGGCAAAAGTGCCGATACTTTCGCTCCGATGGGGCCTTGTCTGGTGACAGCGGATGAAATTTCCGATCCGCAGGGTCTGCGGCTGTGGACAAAGGTAAACGGTGAGAGGCGGCAGAATGGCTGGACGAAGGACATGGTCGCCGGAGTGGCTGAGCTGGTGAGTTACGTGAGTGGATTCATGACTCTTCTGCCAGGGGATGTGATCGCGACCGGGACGCCGGGTGGTGTGGCGATGGGGATGAATCCGCCGAAGTATCTGAGGGCTGGGGACTTGGTGGAATGTGGGATCGAAGGGTTGGGAGAGTTGACACAAAGGGTTGTGGCAGCGAGATAGAGAGACCAGTCATTTAAGTTTGAGAAAACACCTATCCATATTGCCGTGGCCGAAGCCGAAGGGCGGACCGCACCGGACGATCTGTCATATCTGCGACACTGTGCACGACGCGGAGCCTATCCCGGAAGGGTCGCAGGCGGACTGCACGTGCTGCGGGGCTGTTCTCTACAGAAACAGGCCTGCTTCGCTGGCGCGGGTGACTTCGTTTTCCCTGACGGCTTTGCTTTTGATGATCGCGGTTCATTCGGCACCGTTTGTGCAGATGGATGCCGGGGAGATCAGGACGTTTCTGACTTTGCCGGGAGCCGCGATGTCGCTGTATCAGGAGGGTGCGCCGATTTTGGGGCTGTTCGTCGCGATGTTTACCATTGTGATTCCTTTGCTGCTTTCCGGGGGCTTGGTTTATATCTGTCTGCCGCTGATGTCCGGCAATATCGCGCCGGGTGCGATGCATGTGATGAAATGGATCTCCCGCTCGGAACCGTGGAACATGATCGAGGTGTTTCTGCTGGGTGTTCTGGTGAGCTTGCTGAAGCTCGGTCATGTGGCGGAGCTGCATTTCGGGATGGGTTTCTGGGCGTTTTCAGTGCTGATGTTTTGCATGGCGGCTGCGATTTCGGCAATCGACAAGAAAGAGCTTTGGGATCGCATGGAGGTAGCGAAACAGCGATGAAAGGGCTTTTCGAGGGTAGCTCGCGTGGTGCGAAGCACGGGCTGGCCGGGTGCCATGTCTGCGAAAAGGTATCTCCGGTGAAGCTGGGAAAATGCCCGCGATGCGGAACCCCCCTGCACTTGAGGAAAACGAACAGCATTGTCCGGACTATTGCGTTGGTGATTGGAGCGGCCGTTCTCTATGTGCCGGCGAATTTGCTTCCGGTGATGAGCTTTCGGGAGCTGGGGGTGCTTACGGAAAGTACGATTGTAGAGGGTCTGGTCCAGTTTTGGTCGGCTGGTTCGTATCCGATCGCGATTGTGATTTTCACGGCATCCATCCTGATTCCTTTGTTGAAAATTTTTTCCCTTCTGTGGTTGTGTGCGGCTGCGAAAGGGATCGTTCCGCACTCTGCCAAGACGCTGGGGAAGGTGTATTGGATTACCGAGCTTCTCGGGCGCTGGTCCATGGTGGATATTTTCGTGGTGGCGATTCTGGTAACAATGGTGCAGCTGGGGAATTACCTCCGGGTGACTCCGGGGCCGGGCGCATTGGCCTTTGCAGGCGTTGTTATCTTGACTATGCTCGCGGCCATGAGCTTTGATCCGCGCCTGTTGTGGGATCGGCTCGAACTCGAAGCGCGTGAGGAAACCCCTGATAATATTTCTGAAAAATGAGCGAACCCGCACCAACTGTAGCGAACCCGAAACTGCGTACCGCACAACGCTGGAACGCGGTGTGGCTGGTGCCGATCCTGGCAATTCTGATCGGCGGCTGGATGCTCTACAAAAATGTGAGTTCGAAAGGGCCTGAGGTTCGCATCCGTTTCCAAACTGCTGACGGGATCGTAGCTGGAAAAACGGAAGTGCGCTGCCGTTCTGTGACGGTGGGGAGAGTGTCTCGTGTGGAGTTGGCAGAGGATATGAATTCCGTTCTTGTCTATTGCCTTCTGGATAGCGGAAATGAGGTTCTTTTACGCAAGGGAACGCGGTTCTGGGTGGTGAAACCCCGGGTCTCCGCTGCCGATGTTTCAGGTCTTGGAACTCTTCTGACTGGGGCATTCATCGCATTGGAGCCTGGGACGGGTGCTATGGGGCCGAGAAAGTGGAAGGGGAGGGAAACTCCACCTGCCACGAACAGAAGCATTCCCGGGCGTAGACTTACCTTGGTATCTGAGGACGCGGGGTCGCTCATCACGGGTGCACCGATCTATTACAGGGGCTTTGAAGTGGGGCGTATTGAAAGCAGGAAGCTGGATACTGAAGGGCGCCGCATCATGTATGAGGCATTCGTCCAGGAAAAATACCAGGAGCTGGTGCGCTCCAATACCAAGTTCTGGAATACAAGTGGAATTGATATTTCCGGAGGTGTGGATGGCTTCAAGGTGCGAACCCCGTCGTTCCAGTCGATGGTTTCCGGAGGTGTTTCCTTCGCGGTGCAGGATGATCTGCCACCTGGTGAAATGGTGGAGGACGGGGCGATCTTTCAACTCTTCGAAGACGCGGATTCAGCGGCGTCCTCGACTTTCACACCGACGATGGAGGTTCTCATTCTCTTTGATCAATCCATCCGTGGTCTGGAAATAGGAGCTCCAGTGGAATACCGGGGCATTGATATCGGGCGGGTGAAAAGTATGTCCTCCTTCGAGTTTGCGAAGGAAATCGATAACCGTAGCATCCCTGTTCTGATTGAGGTTGATCCGAGTTTGCTACGTGCAGAGTCGATTGGCGAACTGGATGACGAAGTCGCGAGATTGGCGGTGGCTGTTGAAGAAGGGCTGCGTGTGACTCTCAAAACCGGAAGCCTTCTAACAGGGGCGATGTACGTGGATTTTGATTATTACCCGAATGAATTCCCCGAGGAACTGACCTATCGAATGGATATTCCGGTGGTGCCAACAATTTCCTCCGGCTTCGCCCAGCTTGAGGTGAAACTGGCATCCATTATGGATAAGATCGACTCCCTGCCGATCGAAAACACGATGGCAAAGATCACCAACGTCGCGGACGAGGCGACAGTGACTGTGGCGGAAGCGAGGCTGGCATTGAAGGAGATCGAGCTGGCGGCGGCAGCGGCCAAACAGACCTTGGAAAATCCTGTCTTTATGAAGCTCCCGGCTGACATTAGGGATTCCCTCTCCGAGCTGGACAAGTCAGTGGAGAGCATGGGGCCGAATGGCCCACTCCAGGGTGATTTCCTAAGGACTCTTGACGAGCTGCGGGCGGGGATTCGCTCGATCGAGGTGATGACTAATACCATTTCTGAGAAGCCAAATTCGTTGCTCTTCGGGAAGGACACTTCCGGTAATCCAAAACCAAGGGCAGCTCCGAAGCGTTAGAGGATGATATTTATGAAAAAGTTTCTAGTTATCGGATTTGCAGCTCTGCTTTTTGCCGGGTGCATTGGCAAGACTCCAACGTTTTACCTTCTCACAGCTGATGGGGCTGCGCCGACGGGTGGCGGGACTGGTGTAGGTGTGGGGCCCATCATGCTGGCTGAATATGTGGATCGGGAGAACATCGTGATCCAGAGTGGGCCGAATACCGTCCAAGTGGCAGAGAGCCATCTGTGGGCAGGAGATCTGGAGGAGTCGATCAACCGTGTTCTGGCAACGAACATTGGCAGGAGGTTGAACTCGGGCAATGTTCGGATCTATCCATGGCAGTATGAGAAAGAGCTTCAGTATCAGGTGTTTGTCGATATCCGGCAGTTCCTTGCAGGATATGATGGCAATGCGCAGATCGAGGCAACTTACCGCATTTATTCGCTACCGGGTTCACGCTTGAAGGTATCGCGGAATTTCGTTGGCTCTGAGCCTATTGAAAATGAGGATTATGCTTCGGTGGTGGCCGCGCAATCGCGTTTGCTCAGCAGGCTGTCCGAGGAAATCGTGAAGAATTTAAAGGACTAGAGGGATGGCTTTCGTCCTACATGAAAGGCTGGCAGCTGGGTGCTTTGAGATCGCAAGGATTGATGGCTGTCTGGTTCTCCTGAAAAACGAGGCTGCCTTTCCATGGTTTATCATTGTCCCGGAAGTGGAAGAGGGGATTGAGGATCTGCACCAACTCGATGAAGAGATGTTTGAGAAGGTGACGGTTCTGATGAAGAGGACTTCGCAGTTTGTTTCCGATTATTTCAAACCTGAGAAACTCAACGTCGCCTGCATTGGCAACGCTGTCCGGCAGATGCACATTCACGTGGTGGGGCGGTCTCCGGATGATCCCGCCCTGGAGTGGTGTGGGCTTACAAGGAGAAGACCAGATACACCGGTAGCACTGAGAAGGAAATTGTAGAAGCGGCCAGGGAGTTTCTAGAGGAGTAAAAGGTTAGTTCTCACTTTTTTCTGCCGCTACAATACATAAAGTCTGAACAATGGAATCGAAACCACCCCAGCTGATTCTAAACCAAGGGCGAATCGGCCCGCCGCCAGTTCCAAGACCGCAACCTCCGAAGAGAGGTTGCGGCCGCCTGATCGCTTATCTGGTTCTCGGAGTAATTGTGATTGTGTTCGGTTTGGTGGGCTTCTGGTTGATCAGCACGTTCAATAGGATCCGCTCGGTGGAGTATCGGCAGCACGCGATTAACCCACCAACTTATGAAACTCTTGTTGGCGAGGGTTTTTCAGGTTCTGGATTTCATTTCAAGGTGGATGACGAGGTTTTTATATGCACGACGCTGCACCAGTTCGATGGGCGGGTGCCCTCGGTGATGGGTTCTTTGGATTTTGACGAGCCGATCAAGGTTATGGGAGTGAAGCACACACAGGAAGACGTGCAGGTCTTGGAATTTGGTTCCGGGGAGCTGGATAAGATCGAGCCGCTGTCATATGTGAGGGAAGCCGTGATCGACCAAGGAACTCCGGTTTACGTTTACTGCGACGAGGGGGCAATCAAGGGACATGTCCGATTTGTTTATAAGAGTGACGGCACGATAAAAATCCGGATGGAGAAGGCGTTTACGGCTGGTGGGCAGAGCGGTTCTCCGATCATTTCCGCTGAGACGGGTGATGTAATTGCCGTGCTTATCGCGGCGGATAGTACCAGCGCGGCAACTAGGGTTGAAGCGGAGCAGCTTGTCTTTCCTACGGAGTGATGCCTAGCTTCACTTTCTTTCTTTAGGACATGGATAAAATACTCTTGATACACTTCGCTGCGGCTCTGTTCGCGATCATGAACCCGCTAGGCAATCTGCCGGTTTATATCAGCTCAACGGCGGAGGCACATGGCGGTGAGAGACGGTGGGTGGCCTTGTTGCTGACAGGCTTCATTCTGGTGATGCTTATCGTCTTTTTCTGGGCGGGAGAGAGTATTCTGAATTTCTTCGGGGTAAGGCTGTCGTCTTTCCGGATAGCAGGGGGGATTTTGTTGCTGTTAAGCGGGATCGGAATGGTGCGGGGACATGCAAAGAAAAACGTGGAGGAGCTGGCTAGCCGTGTGGAGGGAACCAGCGACCTACGTGCGGCTGAAGGCCTGTTGCAAAAGATTCTGATACCAGTAGGCATTCCTTTGTTCGTAGGACCCGGATCAATCAGCACGGTGATTCTTTTCGCCGGGAAGGCTGATACATGGGCTGAGAGGCTGTGGATGAGCAGTGTGCTCGTTGGAATGTGCCTTGTGATTTATTTGCTTCTTATGATTAGCGAACGTATTGGACGCGTGCTTGGGCCAATGGGGCTGGATATCGCAGCGCGGATGATGGGTCTCGTCCTTGCCGCGATTGGAGTCCAGTTCATGCTGGAAGGCTTGGGAACGGAGATAAGCGGATTTCTTCAGAAAAGATAATCCGCTCTTTCCGCTGAACTTGGTTACTTCGGGGTGGAAGCGGCTTCATGTTGCTCTTCAGCTGCCTCAAGTTCCGCACGCTCCCTGGCGATAACGCGGACGAGCTTGGAGATTGTGTTTTCCCAATCTTCAAGGAGTTCCTTCGCCTGGACGGAGTTGGTTTTCTCGTAGTGGAGCTCGATGAGCTTCTTGACCTCGTCGATGTCCTGCTGGCGGCGGATCGGCATTGCGACGACCATCTCGGTATTGACGCGGGAGTAGAATTTTCCATCCACGTCGTAGACGTAGGCGACGCCGCCGGACATACCTGCTCCGAAGTTTTTCCCGGTTTTGCCGAGAATGGCCACGGTGCCGTTGGTCATGTATTCGCAGCCGTGATCTCCGACACCTTCCACAACGGAGGTGGAGCCGGAGTTGCGGACTGCGTAGCGCTCACCGGCGCGGCCGTTGGCGAAGAGGTGACCACCGGTCGCTCCGTAGAGGCAGGTGTTACCGGCGATGGAGTTCTTGGAGGCAGGGAAGGTGGCGTTTTCCGGGATGCGGAGGATGATTTCTCCTGCTGCCATGCCTTTTCCGACGTAGTCGTTTGCTTCACCGATGAGTTCCAATGTGACACCTGAGACAAGGAAGGTTCCGAAGGACTGACCGGCGGAGCCTTTGCATTTGATGTTGATGGAGCCCTGGGGAAGGCCGTTATTGCCATGAACCTCAGAAATGCGTCCTGAGAGGCGTGTGCCGATATTGCGGTCTGTGTTTACCACCGTGTATTCGAGCTCCGCCGGAGCGCGATCCGGGAGGAGTTTGAGGGCTTCGTGGAACTCTGGGGCGATTGCTTCCGCTCCGAAGTCCGGTGTCTCCGGTGGAGTACCTCCGGTGGCTTTCACGATATCGCCCAGGATGGTGATATCGAGGGAAGGCTTGGCGATGCCATCGTTGCGCTCCTGGGTGCGGATGCGGGGGACTTCGGCAGGCGTGATCCCGTATGCTTCCGCCACATCAGGGACGACGTCGCGGAGAAGCTTTGTGAAGTCGAGCATGTTTGCCTTCGGATGCCCCGGGACTTCGCGTTGCCTGAGGAATTCCGGGCGGCCGATGAGCTCATCAAGCGTTCTGACTCCGAGCTTTGCCATGATCTCGCGAGCCTCGCGTGCGACGGCATCGAAGTAATTGATTACCATTTCCGGGGTGCCTTTGAACTTGGCGCGGAACTTGGGATCGGTTGTGGCAATGCCGACGGGGCAGGTGTTGAGGTGGCATTTGCGGACGTAGACACAACCCATGGCGATCATGGCTGTGGTGCCGAAGTTGTATTGCTCCGCGCCGAGGATGGCTGCGATGACCACGTCGCGGCCGTTCTTGATGCCACCGTCCGTGCGGAGGGTTACGCGGTTGCGAAGGTTGTTGATGATGAGCGTCTGCTGCGCCTCCGAGAGGCCGAGTTCCCATGGCGAGCCGGCGTGCTTGGTGGAGGAGAGCGGTGATGCTCCGGTGCCGCCATCGTGACCTGAGATCAGGATGTTGTCCGCGGAGGCTTTTGCCACGCCGGCTGCGACTGTGCCGACTCCTGCTTCTGCTACTAGTTTTACAGTAATACGGGCTCTTGGGTTGATTTCCTTGAGGTCGTGGATGAGCTGGGCGAGATCCTCGATGGAGTAGATATCGTGGTGGGGAGGTGGGGAGATGAGCTGGACGCCTGGCTGTGTGTTCCGTAGGCGTGCAATGAGTGCGTTGACCTTGTGTCCGGGGAGCTGGCCGCCTTCGCCGGGTTTTGCGCCCTGGGCCATTTTGATTTCCAGCTCGTCAGCATTTACGAGATAGTGTGCCGAGACACCGAAGCGACCGGATGCGATCTGCTTGATGTATGAGCGGGCAAAATCTCCGTTCGCGTATGGCTTGAAGCGGACCGGATCCTCACCGCCTTCTCCGGAATCCGATTTCCCGCCGATGCGGTTCATGGCGATGGCGAGGGTCTCGTGAGCCTCGGGGGAAAGTGCTCCTAGCGACATGGCTGCAGTGGTGAAGCGCTTGCGGATGTCCTCTACCGGCTCTACTTCATCGATAGGGATGGGGCCGGATGATGAGGGCTCGAAATTGAGGAGATCCTTGATGGCGACGGGATTTGTTTCCAGGGAGACTTTCACATATTCCTCGTAGTCCTCGGGCTTGCCTGATTTTACGTAGGTGTGGAAGTTCTTGATGACTTCCGTGGAGTAGGAATGGGTTTCACCGGCTTTGCGGTAGCGATTGTAGCCCGGATCGCCGAGATCGAGAGTGCCTTTTTCGGTAGGTTCTATCTCGAAGGCTGTCTTGTGGCGGATGATGGATTCCTCGGCGATTTCCTCGAAGGCAATGCCGCCGATCTGGGATGGTACGCCTGTGAAGGAAAAATCGACGACTTCCGTGCCGATGCCAATCGCCTCAAAAGTTTGTGCGCCTTGGTAGGAGTTGAGAACAGAGATTCCCATTTTCGACATGATCTTGAGAATGCCTTTTTCGAGAGCCTTGCGGTAGTTGGTCAGGGCTTTCTGAGGAGTCATACCTTCGCCGAGAGTTCCTTTTGTGTCTGTCGCTACGAGCTGGCGGACGGTGGCGTAGCCGAGATATGGAACGACTGCGGTGGCTCCGAAGCTGAACAGGCAGGCGATCTGGTGAACGTCGCGTGCTTCACCCGTTTCCACGACGAGGGAAGCGCGCATGCGTTTGCGGATGCGGTTCAGGTGGTGATGGATGCTGCCGGTGGCGAGAAGTGCCGGGATGGGGATGCGATCCGCGGAGGTGGCGCGATCGGAAAGGATGATGATGGAGACCTTGTTGTTTACGGCGGCTTCGACTTCATCGCAGAGCTCGTCTATGCGGGCTTTCATGCCGGTCTTTCCGGTGGAGGCGTCCCATGTGCAATCGAGGACGTGTGACGGGAATCCGTGCTCTTCGAGGTGCGTGATTTTTTCCAACTGGTGCTCGAAGAGGATCGCGGAGTGCAGTGAGACGGTTTTGCAGTGATGCGGGCCTTCGTCCAAAAGGTTTCTTTCTGGGCCGAGGCCTGCGCCGAGTGACATGACCGCCCATTCGCGGATGGGGTCGATCGGTGGGTTTGTTACCTGTGCGAAGCGTTGCTTGAAATAGGTGTAGAGCAGACGCGGGTAGGAGGAGAGGATGGCGAGCGGAATGTCATCACCCATGGAGAAGACGGCTTCCTGGGCGCCTTTGATCATTGGTGGGAAGACCATGTCGAGTTCTTCCATTGAAATGGCGTTCGCTACCTGGCGGCGTGAAAGATCGAGGGCCTCGAATTCGATTTCCGGAACGTGTGCTTCCGGTGAGATGAAGTGGCGGAGTTCGAGGCGATTCTCATCGATCCAGCGGCCGTATGGTTGGACACGTGCGAGCTCTTCTTTGATTTCCTTGTCGAGCTTGAGCTCGCCGGTGGAGGTGTCCGCGGAAAGCATCTGCCCGGGGCCGAGACGGCCTTTACGGGTGACGAGGGCTGGGTCGAAAACGACTGTGCCTGCCTCTGAGCCGATGAAGAGGAAGCCATCCGAAGTGGTGGTGTAGCGGGAAGGGCGGAGGCCGTTTCTGTCCAGTGAGGCGCAGAGTTTGGTGCCGTCCGTGAAGACGAGGCCGGCCGGGCCGTCCCATGGCTCTGAGAAGGAGCGGATGTATTGGTAGAAGTGACGGAGTTCCTCTGAGATTTCCTCGTCATTTCTGTATGCAGGCGGGACGAGCATGCACATGGCGTGCTCGAGAGAGCGTCCGGAGAGAACAAGAAGCTCAAGGCAGTGATCGAGCGAGGCGGAATCGGACTCGCCGTGGCGGATGAGGTCTTTTACGACATCAATTTCATCGCCCCAGACAGGGGATTCAAAAAACTCTTCGCGGGAGGTCATCCAGTTGCGGTTGCCTTCCACGGTGTTGATCTCACCGTTGTGGCACATCATGCGGAACGGTTGCCCGAGTGGCCATGCGGGGAAGGTGTTGGTGGAAAAGCGCTGGTGGTAAAGACAGATCGCGGTCTCGAAATCCGGGTCGGTGAGATCGTCATAAAAGTTTCTCAGGGCTGTAGGCATCGCGAGTGCCTTGTAGGAGATGAGACGATTGGAAAGGGACGGCATGTAGAAGCCCTGGATGTCGATGGTAGCGCGCTCGATCTCGCGGCGGCAGAGGTAGAGTTTCCGCTCGAATTCGAGAGCTTCCATGCCCTCCGGTTTGAGTAGGAGGAGGTGCTCGATCTGTGGGCGGGTCTTCTGGGCGATTTTTCCTAGTGCATCGACTTTCACTGGAACGTCACGCCAGCCGATGGCTTCGATCTTGCGCTTGGCGAGAGTGTCGGCAGTGATTTTTTTGATGGATGCGGCTTGTGCATCGTCTCCAACGGGGAAGAAAAAGACGCCCACGGCGATGTCAGCGGGATTTGCCACTTCTTTTCCGAGATCTGCGGCAGCTTTCGCAAAAAGTGGATATGGGATCTGGGAAAGAATGCCTGAGCCGTCTCCGGTCTTCATGTCAGCATCCACGGCACCGCGGTGGGTCATGCAGGAGACGGATGTTAGGGCGTGATCCAGAACTGTGAACGATCGCTTTCCTTCCATGTGTGCGATGGCTCCCATCCCGCAGTTGTCGTGTTCTTGGGAAAGATTGTGAAGGGAGTTTGTGACGAGCGGAGTGCTGGAATGGTAGAAAGGATTCATATGCGAGAACGCTGGGAATAAAGAACGTGGCGAGGGAATGGACAAGCAGGAATTATTCCTCGGCTAACAGGTTTGTGCAGCCAGTGTGTTTTGCGGGTTGAGATGGTTCAAATCCGAGAAGATTTGGATATTTCCCGGTAGATTACTGATTGGGCTCCAGTTCGAAGGTGACTTCGAGATCGGTGAGAGTGGCGTTGTTTTCCGTGGTGCCTTCGATGGATACGATGACGGTGAGCGGTTCGGACTGCGGGCGCTGGTATTCCTCAAGGGTGCGCTGCAGGGCGACGAGGGTGATCTTCAGCAGCTGGCGGCTGGTGAGATCGATTTCCGGAGGGATGGAGAGGCCTATGACATCAATCGTGACTGCCAGGCTTTCTTCTGTCATCCGAGCTTGGATGTCGACGTTGCAGAGGACGAGGAGGTTTGCTTCCTCAACGGTGTAATTCGGGTTGTTTGTGGGGATTTTGTGAGGGGTGCGGATTGCCTCGACGAGAACCTCCGGGATGGCTCCGGTGAGAGCCATGGGGCGGGGGAGGACAGTGGCTTGCAGTGCCTCGCCGGTATCTGAGATGATGTCATCCACATCAGTGCCGTTGAGGCTGATAGGCTCGTGTATGGGCACAACCGAGATGGTGCTGGCAAAGATGTTGCTCGCGAAAATGATGAGAGCGGCGAGGGTGATTTTCATAACTGGACTTATGGATGCAATTGACGGGCTTTCCAATGCGTAAGTTCTGTTAAAATGCTAAGTTGCATGTGTTTAACAAAAAAGCCGCCGGACATTTCTGTCGGGCGGCTTTGTGGTTGGTGGATGCGAATCCCCGATTACGCTGGCTTTGCGGCCTTGTTCTCGAGAGCTTGCTTGGACTGCGCTACGATGGCGGAGAAAGCGGCTGCATCTGTGATTGCGAGATCGGAAAGGATCTTACGGTCAGCTTCGATACCAGCGGCTTTGAGGCCTTCGATGAAGCGGGAGTATGTCATTCCCTCGTTCCGGACGGCGGCGTTGATACGCTGAGTCCAGAGGCGGCGGAATTGTCCCTTACGCTTCTTGCGGTCACGATATTCATATTGTTGCGCTTTACGGACGGCGTCCTTGGCGTAACGGAAGAGCTTCGAGCGGAATCCGCGGAAGCCTTTTGCCCGGAGAAGCGTACGCTTGCGGCGTGCACGACTGGCGGGTGAGTTGGTTGCTCTTGGCATGTTTTAGTTTTGGTTGTGAACAAGTCGTTTTTTGTCATTCCTTCCGCAGTCTCACCTGTTCGTGTTTCCGGGTTTTCCGGATCAGGCTGCGTAAAGGCCGTCCGAAACGCGGACGGGGGCGTGGTGCGTCGTATTACTTCTCTTTAATGGAAGGGAAGGTTCTCTTTGACATTTTTGATGTCAGCCTTGGAAACGAGGGTCGCTTTGCCGAGGGCGCGTTTGCGCTTGCGGTTCTTGCTTTGCAGCAAGTGGCGTTTTCCTTGTTTACGGCGTAGTACCTTCCCAGTGCCAGTTACTTTGAAGCGTTTGGCGACGGCCTTCCGTGTTTTTGCTTTTCCTCCTACTCTTGGCATGGGAGGCGGAAACTACTTATCGCGGGCTTGTTGGCAAGCCAAAAGTAGTTTGTAAGGGAAGTTTTCCTGTGGGGCCGTGCTGGTAACCGGGGATTTAGGTATTCGCTTGAGGGGGGGCGGTTGAGTGCTAGGTTCAGCCCAATGGCGAATGTAAAAAAAGTCCGGTTGTTCTCCTCAGATCTGGACGGCACTTTGTTGGGGAATCCCGGGGCTGTAGTTGATTTCCGGAAAACATGGGAGATGAATGCGGAGGATAGCCCGATTTTGGTATATAATACGGGGAGATTGCACGATGACGCGCGGAGGGCGATTCGTGAGGGTGGACTTCCGGAGCCGGACTTTTTCATCACAGGTGTGGGGACGGTGGTTTATGACGTGGTGAAGGGGGAAACGATGGAAGGGTTTTCAGACCTGCTCGACGAGGACTGGGATTTATCCGTCGTGAGGGAGAAAGTGATGTCCTTGGCCGGGATTGAGGAGCAGCCACCTGAACATCAGCATTCGTGGAAGAGCAGCTGGTTCTGGTATGGCAAGAGTCCTGAGGAAGTCGGTCAGCTGAGAAACGATCTTCTTGCGGCGGATATACAGGCGCAGGTTGTTTATTCCTCCTCGCGTGATCTGGATGTTCTGCCGCTGAGGGCGAACAAAGGGAATGCGATCACCTGGTTGTGCGGGCATCTGGGAGTGGGGCTGGATGAGGTGGTGGTGGCTGGGGACACGGGAAACGATTCCTCGATGTTCTTGGTGCCGGGCGTGCGTGGGATCGTCCCGGAGAACGTGGAGCCGGAGTTGCTGCAGGTGATCGAGGAATCGAACGCTTATCAGGCGAAGGGTTCTTGTGCGGAGGGGATCCTGAGGGGGCTTATTCACTACGGGGTTTTTCCTGAGGTAGCAGGCGGCTCGTGTGAGGGGAGATAGATTTTTGCAAAAATGAAACATTTCACCAAACAGCTTTGATGAGAAAACTGGATATCATACATATTTCGATTCACGGCCTGATACGGGGTGAAAATCTCGAGCTGGGGCGTGATCCGGACACGGGGGGGCAATGTCTCTATGTCTTGGAGCTGGTGAAAGCTCTGGCGGAAAACGAGAGGGTAAAGCGGGTTTCCTTACTTACCCGGAAGGTGAAAGACGGGAAGCTTTCCGCAGATTACCAGCAGCCGCGCGAGAAGCTCAAGGGGTGTGCGGACATTGTGCGGGTGGAGGCGGGGCCTGACCGCTATCTGAGAAAAGAGGTTCTGTGGCGTCATCTTGATGCGTTCATTGACGGAACCCTTGCTTATATGAGGCGGGAAAAGCGGGTGCCGGATCTGATCCACGCCCACTATGCGGATGCAGGGTATGTGGGTCGCCAGATCGCGGCGGTGCTGGGTTGTCCGTTTGTTTTCACAGGGCATTCGCTAGGCCGAGTGAAGCGGCAAATGCTGGTGGAGGGGGGGGTGGAAGCGGCTCAGATGGAGAAGCGTTACAATCTGCCGGCAAGGATCGAGGCAGAGGAGCTGAGTCTGGAAGCTGCCAGTATGGTGTGCACAAGCACGAGGCAGGAAGTGGATGAGCAATACGCGCTTTACGATCAGCACTCGGAAGACCGGATGCGGGTGATTCCTCCAGGGGTGGATCTGACGAGGTTTGACGGATCCGGGACGAAGGAGATGACTGAGGCGATTGACGCGAAGTTTGCGCCATTTTTGCGGGATCTTTCCAAACCACCTGTCCTGACGATCGCGCGGGCTGATGAAAGGAAGAACCTTCCCGGTCTGGTAAGGGCTTTTTCAGGAAATGCCTGGCTACGTGAGAATGCGAATCTGATTGTTATCGGGGGCAACCGCGAAATCCTCCATAAACTGCCACCCGGAACCCGGAAGGTATGGCTGGATTTGCTACGGTTCATCGATAACGGGAACCTTTATGGGAATGTGGCGTATCCCAAGACCCACAAGTCAGATGAGGTGGCTGGATTCTACCGATGGGCTTCAGAGCGGAAAGGTGTTTTCGTAAATCCTGCGTTTACAGAGCCTTTCGGGCTGACTCTTCTGGAGGCCGCTGCGGCGGGGCTTCCACTGGTGGCTACGCACGATGGCGGGCCTCGCGATATCATCGCAAACTGTCATAATGGAACCCTGGTGGATCCTCTGGATGAAGAGGCTATGGGCAAGGCCATTGAGGAGATCGTCTCGGATGCTGGAAGGCAGAAGGAGCTTTCCGAGATGGGTCACGAGAAGGTGCGCGAGCATTACTCATGGGATGCGCATGTTTCGACGTATCTTGATGAATTGGGGAAAATCATACGTCCCAAGAGAAGTAGTGGGCTCAGTAGCTCGCGGGGATCCCTTGTGGAGCGTGAGCGCTGGGTGGTGATGGATCTGCTGCCGCGTATGGAGGAGCAGTCGCCGGAGCTGGTGGAGAAATGGCGGCAGTTGTTTGAGAATCAGCCGATAGGTTTCGGTATCGCGACCGGGCTTTCATTTGAGGAGGCCTGGGAAGTGATCGAGCGCTGTGGAATGCCCGAGCCCGGCTTCATGATCTCCGCGCTGGGAGCGGAGATTCGTTACGGAAAAGCCGGTGTGCTCGATGAACGCTGGCGGCAACAGGTTTCCGCAAGATGGGATCGCGATGCGGTGGAGCGGGCCCTGCTGGAAGTGGATGGGCTGACCCTGCAGGACGATGAGTTCCAGCATAAGTTCAAAGTTTCATTCAGCATGGACGCGAAGCATTCCTCGACGCGTCTGGTACTCCAGCGGCGGCTTCGGGAAAAAGGGATTTCAGCAAAGGTGATCGTCTCTGCGAAATCATACGTGGATGCGATACCCATACACAGCGGGAAGGATGTGGCGCTGCGCTATTTGCAGAACAGATGGGGGATTGAACCCGGGACGATTTTCTACTTTGGAACGTATGGAAACGATACTTCCGCAGTGCGCGGGAGGACGCTTTCCGCTCTGGCGGGTGATGCGGACAGGGTTTTGAAGCAGATCCTTCCGAGGCCGCGGCTGTATCATGCGCAGGGTCACGGGCTGGAAGGTTTTTTTGAAGGGTTGGAGCATTACGAATTCGTGGCTGGAGCGGCTCCGCCGAAGCCAGCTATAGATGGATCGGATGACGAGGACGTGCCTGCGATTGAATTGCATCCATGAAATCGTAAAGACAGGATTGAAAATGCTGGTCACTGGCGGTGCAGGTTTCGCCGGATCAAATCTGGTCAGGCATAATTACTGCGGAGACAGAACACGAGGTAATCAATCAGGAAAATCTGACCATGCCGGGGATCTTTTCTCCCACAGCGGCTGTTTGGATGATTCAAAGCACACCTTTGTCCATGGAGATATTTGCGATGCTAGGCTACTCGCCGCAAAAAAACCTATTACAAGAACAGCGGAAGACAGTGAAGTGTTATCTGCAGAACAGATGCGAGGAGGTGCTGAGGGACAGCAATAGATTGGAAAGACTCGGAAATGGCTCACCGCTGACTTTTTCTTCAGTTTGGTGTCTCTCGAGGCTCTTCCCGAGTTACTATTGCCGTTATTGGGACAAGGAAATACAATACCAGCTTGGGACTTGGCTGAAAAAACCCCCGAAGTAGTAAATTGCACACGCTTATTTCGTTTTTAGGATATTTCTAGATTTCGCTGGAAAAAATGCGGAAGTGTTTCATAAACCATGTTCAATATGACAGAAACTCTGAACCTAATATGACGGAGAAATCTGATGCGCCTCTGACGAAAAAAAGACCTGTGGATCTTGGAGAAGCGATACAGCGAATTCAAGATCATGGATTTTGGTTTGTTGACGTCCCTCGAACGAGTTCGAGTAGTATTCGCAACCAGCTAGGTAAACATTTTGGGGCTCCTTACACGAAGGAAATTGCTGCGAATGAGAATGCCTTCCAGATCCCGCACCACGAGACTGCTCAAGGTGTGCGCGAGATTATCGGGAAGGATGTTTGGGGAAGTATATTTACTTTCTCTTTTGTTAGGAATCCATGGGACCGGATCTATTCACTATTTCGATTTCGTCGGAATGTGGTGAACGATATCTCTCCTGAGATGACCTTTACAGAATATGTGAAGGAATTGGAGAAGCAGTTGGCATTGCCCGAAGAGCAACGCTCATGGTACTCAGGGTATTACAGGTCTGCCAGTGATTATCTGGAAGATGAAAATGGTGAGATAGCTGTCAGTTTTGTTGGACGAATGGAGGATCGTCTAGAAGCGCTCAGAGAGATCAATAAACACATATCGATCACCTTGCTAGATGAGGTGAAGGTTGCTTTGTCAGCTGTAGATACAACACCGTTTCAGTCCTATTATAACGAAGAATCCAGGCAAATGATAGAAAGGCTCTTCAGGAAGGATATTGAACGTTTTTCTTATTCCTTTGAAGATATCCCAAAGCCCCCAGATGAAAAATCGATGCTGTGGGCGGCGAAGTATCAGGCGGATCAGATCCGGGTATCACTCCAAAAAGAGAAGGTGAAATCAGAAGTTCTCAGGACTAAAAATTCAAAGTTAGAAGAGCAATTACTAGTTTTAAGAGCCGAAGTAAAAGACAGAGATCGGACTTTAAGCGATCAGACTTTAAGAGACCGGACTTTGAGAGATCTTGAGCGGCTTATTTCTCGCCAGGTGGTAAAGCTGCTAGTAACAATTTCGAGAGGTCTTAGGAGATTTCGAAAACGCTTCAAAAGGGGGTGAGACGAAGGGTAAAGTCATTTAGCCACTTTTCTGCACCATGAGTGTTCGAGAATCCTGCAATGAGAATGATCTTTTTGGGGACTCAAACAATCCTACTCCACCGCGTGTCTACTCAGGTCTGTGGTAGTTTATGCCGTAGCTTATAGGGTAAGATTGTCTTGCAGGGTATCGTATGATCAAATTCTTGAAGCCAGTTATTCGTAGTTCAAGGCTGTGAGGGTTGCCCGCCTGTTGTCTCATAAATTGAATGGCTTCTGTTTTTGGCGGAGCCATCTAGAGGCAGCCAA